>DJWM01000005.1 GCA_002441565.1 Candidatus Dependentiae bacterium UBA6230 | reverse complement strand
TCAATCTGTGACTGCAGATATCCGGTACTTGTTTCAAGCACATCTATCTGTGACTGCAAGAATCCCGTAGAGGTTTCTAACTCATCTATCTGTGATTGTAAGAATCCGGTGGACGTAGCCAATGCCTCGCAACAAGTATCTGATGCTATTTCATCTATCTGCGACTGTAGATACCCGGTACTTGTTTCGAGTTCATCAATCTGCGATTGTAAGTAACCGGTACTCGTTTCTAACTCATCTATCTGTGATTGTAAGAATCCCGTGGACGTAGCCAACGCCTCACAACAAGTATCTGATGCTATTTCATCTATCTGTGATTGCAGATACCCGGTGCTTGTCTCGAGTTCGTCTATCTGTGACTGCAGGTAACCGGTACTCGTTTCCAACTCGTCTATTTGTGACTGTAGATACCCCGTCGAGGTTTCTAGCGCGTCGAGCTGTGACTGTAATGCTTCGCAACACGTTGGCGTCTCTAATTCATCTATCTGTGATTGTAGATAGCCGGTGCTTGTTTCAAGCTCATCAATCTGCGATTGTAAGTAACCGGTAGAAGTTTTGAGTTCTTCGCAACACGATTCCGATGCCGATTCCAACTCATCAATCTGCGACTGCAAGTATCCCGTACTCGTTTCCAGTGCATCGATTAAACTCTTACAAACCTTAAAACAAATTGTCCCACTTGATACCAAAGAATAATTCGACATAGAATCAAACAGCACATCCCCCAAGGAACCGCCTGCAACATCCTTCCACAAGGTCACACCATCTACGGTTAATACCGCGGTGCTGTCGAATGTCCACGTATTATCTTTAACCGTAAATGTTGCTGGACCTTCAACGTACACGCTGCCTATCGAGCTCGTCACATTACCATCAACCTGGATATCAACGTTGCTCATGCGCACCTGAGAAGTTCCTGTAACAAGTACTATACTTCCCGTGTTGCCAAGACCTTTAATGACGATATCGGTCATATACAAGGTCGAGTTTGCAGGAACCCTTAGTGTTCCACCACCTGAAATATCTAAGACATTGCCATTGCCATTTAAATTATTGGTCCCAGAAAATGTCCATTGTGTAGTAAGCGTAGTTTTGCTGTTGAGCGTTACATCCGTCGCATCGATCCACTCGATGGTACTCGTTGGCGCAAAGTCACGCCCACCAAACTCAACGCGAAAACCGTTAACATTAATGGCTCCTGATCCTGTTGGCGCAATAAGGTCAGCAAAATACAGATTATCTTCTAGAATTACCGTGCCGCCATTCATGACGATATTTTTATTGATGGTGCTTTGTGTTGCAAGCGTCAACGTAGTGCTTGCATCTTGCAATTCAATGGTATCTGCTAGTAATGGTCTACCGCTGATTAGATTGTTAATACCAGAAACAGCTATCGTCTGTAATACTCTTCCACCATCAACACGAAATGATGTATCACCATTGAGCCTAATAGTACCTGCAGGATCAAGCACTGCCGTAAGAATAAGGTCATTACCAGCATCACGAAACACACCATCAGTAAATGCAACATCTTCACCGGTTAATGATGCGCCACTTTCTTTGATAATTTTTCCGCCATCAACTGGAAGTACGCTATTTAATACCAGATTGCCGCTTGATGACACCTTTATAAACGCGGATTGCCCTCTAAACCGCACATTAGGAGTGATGACAAAACACGTCACTATACCCAACGCAATAATCAACCGAGTCAGTAGCTTCATACGTATCCTTTTTCAGCCTCCACAAACACCGCTCATCTTCTAGACGTTGTCATATACCACATATCCTGAAACAACGTCCAATCCTGCACCAGGAAGTATCTCAATAGTCACATTATCACTGGCAGAACCGTTACCAAATTTTACCCCTTCTGCTGCAGTACCAGCTTCACTTTCAATACGAAGATCACTCAAGATTTTTAGCGTACCCTTTGTTAATGCTAGCCCCGTTGTTGTCGTATGCCAGGTTACATCATCTACACACCATACTGATGTTTCATCTCTGAAACTGAATAAATTTCCGGTTGCACTTGGCGGGTCATAGCTAAAGGTCAATCCTCCATCCATTACCAGGGTCGCTTCAGATTCTATGATTGCTTGCCGACTACTTGCATACGTAAAAGTCGTAGTTCCTGTTATGACAACCTCATCCAAAAACGTTAAAAAGCCTTGGGTAAACGTCCAATCATCATCTAACGCGACACGCACATCTTGCAACGAGATACTACTCGTAGTATCGGCCATAATGAATTTACTTGTTGATAGTGTCGTCATCGTAAGACTCTGACAAAGCAATGACGCTCCTGCATCAAGCGTTAGCAAAGACTCATCGCCAAACGCCATGCGATTGCCATGACCATTAAAAACACAATTTCCCTGCACGATGACTGGAACCTTAAAAAAAATATCTGCATCAAACAGCAATGAAATATTATTGAATATCAGGGGATAGTCACTTGAACACGAGCCATCAGAATACACATAAACACGCAGTTGATTCGCATCACTACCGAAAGCAACATAGCACTCGCCAGGCGACCAGCGCACATCATTTACCGTTGTTCCGGGATCAACCGATTCTTGCAATGTTGCTGTTTTAGTTGATGTATCAAAGGAATATATAAAAAAATCAGAACCCGCGCCAGATGCTATTCCCACCGCTAAAGCGTTGCCATCTTGCCGCCAGTGCACGCCCAACACGTTTCTAGTTTGACCGCTTGGGCTATCTACCAGATTGAGTGTTCCATCTTGTACCACGTGCTCGTAGACACGCAAACGCGTTGTGCTCCCATTTAACCCTACGGCAATAAATGACCCTGTCTGCGACCAACTTACGGTATTCACTTGTTGACCAATTTCTGCACCAAGCGTAAATGTCAGTGTTACGCCATCAAAATAATAGAGCTGTAATTCAGTTGACGTGTTTGCGGTCACTCCCACCGCAAGATAGTCGCCTCCCGGAGCCCAATCGACACTGCTGCGTAATCCAAACGTTGCCGTAGTGGGAAGCGTAGCCGTAATTGGCGTGCCTAAAGCACCCGTACCGGAGTTAAAGGGGTATACGTAAATTTGTCCACCACTACCTTCAACGCCAAGAGCAAGATAATCCCCCGATGGGTGCCATGCAACCGAACGCACCGTGCGGCTCGCAAGATCAGTATCTATTTGTGTCAATGATGGTCCGCTTGAATCGAATTCCCAAATCTGTATTCCCGGTCTTGTTGCATCACCTAAAAGGCCAAGGGCCAAATAATGCGTTGAAGGATGAAAACGAATGGCATTTAAGTTCCTGTTACCATTTGAACTATTAGTTACCAATGACGTCAATGACGTGATACCAAAACCCAAAATGCCAAATAATTTACTCGTCCCACCACCATTAATTGCATACGTAAGATATACTCCCGTGTAATCCCAATCGAGCACATCAAGATCCTGTGGGGCAACATAGGTTGCTTGTAAACTGAATGTACTTTCTTCCGTCACGGGAATCACCACAGGATTAGTAGACGTCAAACTTAACGTATGGGTATTGCCTACGAATGATCCCGGAGCTCCAACGCTAAACTGTGATTGAATTTCAAGATCCCTAAGAAGGTGTAACTCACCACCTCTTAAGTTTACGGTGCTCGCTACCGGAAAATAGGAATTAAATGAACACGTAGTGGTGACGTTTTGCAGCGTAAATCCGCCCTCCATAAAGGCAAAGCCCATGATGGTATTATTAGTGTCCAAGGCAGGGAAGGTAACGATTGTTTGACGAGAGGGCGCTGTATCAGAACCCACCACAAGTGCGCAGAGTGGGATATTCATAAAAGCTAAAAATACGAGCACATATCTATTAGGCATAAACTAACTCAGGTGACATTGTTATACACTACATAGCCAGAAGCAACTTCAATACCAGATTCAGGCAATATTTTAATAATTACCTCCGTATCAGAAGTGCCACCACCAAATTCTATTCCTTCTGCAGCAACTGATGCCGCACTTTCTACTATACATTGCCCCTCAATTACCATAGTTCCCTTGGCCAGCTGTAATCCTGTTGAAGTAGCACGTAGGGTAACACCATTCAAATGCAGTTTTGAAGTACTATCTATCATTGCTAATAAATTTTTATTTGCAGCAGGCGGCGCATAGCTGAAGGTCAACCCTTCATCAAGATACAACGTACTTTGTGATGCAATTACGCTTTGCTGCCCACTCTCATACGAAAATAGGTGTGTGCCCGATATAAAGACATCATGATCAAATGTGATACTTCCTTGAGTTAGCGTAAAATCTGCATCAAGCAACCATGTGGCATTCGCTAAGGTCATGGAAGCAGTACTGTCTAAAAAACAGATATTATGGTCATGCACACCATCAATAATAATATTTTCTAAACGTACGGATGCGCCGCTATCAACACGCAATTCGCTGTCTTGTGTAAGATATAAGACATTGTTATTACCATTCACGGTACAAGAACCTTTAAATCGCAGCGGCTTGGTTAACAACACATTGGAAAACATAGTTGCTTTAAGATTAGAAAAAATCAGCTCATCGTTTAAACCAGTTGCCTGCGCAAGATACACGCCAAGACGTGAACTATTGTCACCTTCAGCAATGTAGACATCATCGGGAGAAAAACGCACTGATGCGACCGACCCGACTAAATCAAATCCACCGATAAGCGTTAATGTAACGGCATCTTTATCAAAATAATACGTTCTAAAGTCGGTACCAGTACCTGCAACTCTGCCTATCGCAACAGCCGTGCCTTCAGAATTCCAATGCGTATCCTGCACTGCAGCAGTTGCCTCACCAACATAGGCCGAAGACTCATCAGTAAGTGTAATGCCATCAAACGAATAAATACGTAAACGTTGTGTTCCCGCCGCTAATCCTACCGCGAGATAAGAACTCGTGGGAGACCAATCGACTGCCGCAATACCACCACCTCCAGAAGGCGTGGCAGTGGTTACATAATCAAGTGATGTGCCAGTAAAAGAATACACATGGAGTTCATTCGTTCCATACGTGCCCACCGCTACATAAGCTCCATCTCCACTGAATGACATATTGTCATAAATGGTCGTTGATGCGGTTGGAAAATTTGCTGATGCAACCAAGGAGAGCGATTCACTCAACCATGAATAAACCGCTACTTCAGGAGCAGGAGTTTCACGCACAATCGCTACATAGGTTCCAGTCGGGTGCCAACTTATTGCCCTTATTGCACCATAATTAACGCTATCAAGCTCAGTCAGCGAAGGGCCACTCGGGTCAAAATCAAACACACGAAACTCATCGCCACCCGCGTCAAGCGCCGTTCCCATAGCAATATAATAGTCACTCGGATGACAACGTACCGTCACCACATCAAGACCAAATGATTGGGATGCCTGCAAGGTAAGTGTTGAACCATCAAAACTATAGACCCGCAATTCATCATTTTGTGATCCTGCCGCAATAAACGCACTATCAAAGATCCAATCAACCGACCGAACATAATTGGCGGAAGAGCCAAAACTCACTGATGTAATAAATTTCAGTAAAAAAGAATCTGATGGCTCCCCACTCGGCACCACAAGGTCGACAGTGGTGGTAATGCGCAATGATTTATCACTAGTCGCTATGGTACCACCGTAGCGATAGTAATACCCTGCTCTAATTCCATATCACGCGCTAACCAAAGAGAACCCCCATCAAGCTGCACGGTACCGCCCACAGGAAAATAGGCGTCAAAAGTGCATGTTGTGGCGAATGTTTCGAGTCTAAAGCCATCCTCAAATGCAGCAAAACCTAACATGGTATTATTAGAATCTGCTTCAGGGAAGGTAACTAATGATTGACGTGAAACCGCAGTGTTGGAACCAACAATCAACGCATGAATTGGTACGCATACTGCCATACTGCTCAATACATAACTCATCACTTTTTTTATCATGCAACTACACTCTCTACTGATCACTGCACTATCATGTGCCCACATTGTTATACACCACAAAACCACTTACCACGTCTAAACTCGATTCAGGCAAAATACGTACTGAAAGTTCAGTTTCAGTGCTTCCCCCGCCCAAAATAATCCCTTCAGCTGCAGTTACGGCTCCACTGTATACTGGACATGCTCCTTCAACAATCAACGTTCCCTTAGTCAACTGTAGGCCTGTACTGGTGCTATGCAATGAAGTTTCGTACAAATGCATTATCGAACTTTGATCAGACATAGTAAGCAAATTTTTTTCAGCTACCGATGGTGCATAGCTAAAGGTCATGCCAGTATCAAAAAATAATATTGCATCGGATTGAATACTACTCGCCGAGAAACTCTGATAGGTAAATACGTGGGTCCCTGAAATATTGCACGATGTTACCACATCAAATCTTCCTTGCGTAAAACTGTAATCACCATCTAATATGAGCTTCACATTATCAAAAGAGAAGGTGCCCGCATTGTCCGTACAGTACATACTTCCAGCATATAATCCATCAATTGTTACATCATCCAGCAGTAAGGTACCGCCATCACCAACAACTAATACCCCTGATGAACCAAGATTAAGGGAGTAATGCTGTCCACGAATGATGGTAGAACCATTCAGGCGAAATACGCCATCAAGGGTCACATCAGAATTCAGATAGATAATGCCATTACTCACGATAAAGCCTGACGGTATGGTAAAACCTGTACGAATGTCGGGAAGTGATAGTATGCGAAAGGCGGCATTTATTAAGCCACCATTTACTAGCGTGGCGTTACTGTCAAATTTAAGATCTAAGTTAAGCGTAAGAGTGCCGCTATTTAAGGTAACAGGGCCTCCTACAGGAAACACTGAACTAAAAAGACATGCCACGGCAGCAGTATTTAGTGAAAAGCCATTTTCCATAGCAGCAAAACCAAGTATGGTATTGGTAGGATCGGTAAAATTCACAAAGGCCTGCCGTGAAACAGCCGAATTAGAACCAATGGTCACACACCATAGTTGATTACCTAGAACGACCAACGGTAACAGGCCAATGATAATCTTTTTATATACGCTCATACCTGCTTCCACAGCACCTGGATGATTGTCTTACAGATCTGCATATATCACCGAACCAAATATTGAAACTGACCCGGTTATCGATTTTCCTGCCAGACGGGCAAGTACGGTATTATCATAAAATTCCAAACTACCAGCTCCTAGATCTATATTTTCATACAGATAGAAGCTTGTATCAGAATACATACGTATTCGTGAAACATAGTTACCCATGAGCAGTGAGGATGTATCACTATTGCGATAACGTAGAACCCCTTGTCGTACTCCCAAAGCTATACCAGAATCGACATTAACAAGAACATCATGTGCACTGACGCCATCACCTAACGCAAATCCATAATCACCCAATGCGTATACATCGGTGTCTCTCTGCACATGTATCTGACCGGTAGTAATATTCATACCAGTATCAGTGATATATAGCGTTACACCATTTAGATCCAACTTTGATGTTCTATCATACAAACACAGCAGATCTTGCGATTCACTAAAGGCAGGATCATAGCTAAATGTCAGACCACTGTCTAATCGCAATGTTGAATTTGGCAGCACCGTGCTAGTCTCTTGTGATTGATACGCGAAGACAACATCTTTACCAATAAGTTCCACGAGATCTTTGAAATGCATACTACCAATTGAGAAGGTGTAGTCATTGTCTAAAATAAGAAACACGTTATCTAAAGTAATTAAGCCAGTATCATCAACACAACGTAAATTAGTATCATGGAGACCAAAAATACGAGCATCACGAATCGTAAGCTGCGAGTTCGCATCAACCACCATTTTACCAGCATGGCTCAAATCTATAGTACTTCCGTATGCGCTTATCGTGTTCTGACCACTAAAACTCCAAGTTCCCGATAAATCAACATTTCCACCAAGTTCTAGAGTTGCATCAGAACCAACCCATGCTACAGTAGACGTCCACGACGCATCAGAACCTACAATAATCGTATATGGCCCTGCAGTCATCGTGCCTTCACCATCCAAAATTGCTCCTTGAGCAAGATAGAGATCACGTTCTAAGATAATGGTACCGCCATTTAGAGTAATATTTGCTGATAACGCCCCTTCTATACCGCAACGTAATTCCGATGCATCATCAGATAATATGATAGGACCCGATACGCCACCACTACCCACCAAACGATTGCCGGTACCAGAAACGATGGTAGCAAGCGGTAAGGTACCTCGGTTGATAAAAATAAGGCCATCTCCAGATAATGCATTCGCAACATCGCTGTATCGAAAACCAATAAGGCTAAATTCAACCTGATTTCCCGTAATCAAGCAATTATCGTATGATACCGTTTTTCCTGGAGCTACTACTATGGTTGCATAAGGACTCGGGCGTACCGTAACCTCAGGTAAAACCAAACTTTCTTGAATATAAAAAACACTATCTGCACCTCGAGCAATACGCGCAGTATTAGTGAATGATTTGAGATTGCCGGAATTGGTAATATTATAGATAAAATGTCCTGAAACAAAATTAACTGCCGCTCCCGGATTGATTTGCAATACTGGGTTATTTTCCGTGATTCCATTACCAAGCTCAAGACCATCTTCAGTAGAAGTAGATACCATTTCAATGATTACATTGCGATTAAAAAGCAACATCCCATTGGTAATTTGCATGCCATGATCAGAAATAAATAAACTGGCATTATCAATCTCTAATATTGATGAGCTATCTTCAAAATATAAAGGAGACGGCCCACCGGGTAAACTGCGACCATCTTTTAGCGTAATTCCATCACGTACCGACCAAGTTGATTTAGTTGCAATAGTACTCGTCTGACTGCTTTCATACGCAAAGGTATAAGAACCTATGAATTCCACTTCATTTAAAAAAGTAATGCTTCCGGATCCAAAGGTAGCATCGCCACTTTGAATTAACACCGTATTATCAAAGACCAGATTCGCAGAGTCATCCGCACAAGTTATTGAGCCATTGGTTACATTCTTAAGATATACGTTACGTAAAATCAATGTTGAATCACTTGCAACCACCACACGGCCGAGACTGTTAAAATCAAGAGCATTCCCGTCACCATTAATGATGCATGTACCCGTAAATGTCCACGTACCAAGCAAATCAACTCCAGCATTCAATACGATGGTACCATTGTCACCCTGCCATTCAAGCGTACTCGTCCAAACACTATCTTTGGCACCGAGACTCAGTGTATTTTCCTGAATATCTATAACCCCTGTCCCTGTGCATATAGCGCCGTCCGAAAACGCAAGATCACCCACCAGACACATGGTGCCACCACCAAGAGAAATATTCGTTTGCACTTGCCCTTGTAGATCAAAGAGCAACTTAGAAGATCCATCCAATAAAAATATTGGACCAGTAATTTTACCCGTCCCGCGAATTTCATTATTCAAACCAGAAACCACCAAGGGCATCAAAAAACTACCTTTGGCCAAAAATATATAATCGCCATCGCCGGCTAACAAAAACGTTATTGAGTCTGATTGATACGAAGTAAGAATCATCTCTGCATCAGGGAAAATTAAGGTTGTATCGTCATAGCCGAAGTAAACTCCTGGAGCAACTTCAGTTAATGCAGGATTTCCGGGAGCAACTTGTAGCGTGAATGATGGAAGTACCCAGTTGCGTGCTATATATGCCATAGAATCTTCATACCGAATAATACTTGCCACCTTTGATGCAGATTTCACGCCATCAACTCCGGCATTGTTGTATACATAGAACCCATGCCGCCAATGCATTGCGCAACCCGCTTCAAGCTGGACTGTAAAATCATCATTGGAAACACCGTTTCCTGTGACAAATCCATACGATGTTTGTGTACCAACAATATCAAGTGTCGAATTACCGCTAAATGCAAGTATGCCTTTGGTAAATTGTGCTCCATATTCGGAAATCCATAGCGTGCCAGAATCACACTTTAAAACCGATGTTTGATCAATAAACGCAAGTGGCTCTACAAAATCATCCGCCGTTTTGCGACCGATCTTGAGTGTCATGCCATCTTGTATAGACCATTGAGATACCTGGTCAATAGTACTTGTCTGGGAACTTTCATAGATAAATGTATGCGTTCCTATAAAATTAACAGAATTCATAAATTGTATGCTACCCAAAGAGAACGTAACGTCTCCATCCTGTAGCCAATTCATGTTATCAAGAACAACTCGTGCTGAATCATCAACACATTGTACCGGAAGATCAGAAACATTTTTAAAATGAACACCACGAAGCGTAAGCACAGAATCCTGATCAACTACCAAACAACCCGTCTGTCCCAAATCTAATACATTATTATTGCCATTGATCGTGCAGTTACCGCTAAATGTCCACGTTGATGATAAATCCGTATGAGCTCCTAGCTCTACCGTTGCATCGGTACCATTCCAAATCAACGTGCTTGTCCATGCGCTATCATGGGTACCCAGATGTATGGAGCTTGATCCAAGATCTATTGATCCAGTTCCGGTAAATACAGCACCTGCAGATAATTTAAGGTCGCTTGTCAAAGAAATAGCACCACCATTTACTGCCACATCAGCCATAAGGCGACCCTGCATATCAAAAATAATCTGCGACAAGGAATCAGTCAGAATAATATCTCCGGCAATATCACCATTCCCACGAAATTCATTTCCTGTGCTATCAACAAGCGTAGGTGACTCCAGCGTGCCTTTCGTTAAATAAATAAAATCATCACCCTGAAGGACAAAAGTTATAGAATCAAGCTGTGAAGCAGAAATATCCATTTCTACACCGGGAAAAGATAGACCTGCATCGTTGTAGCGTAGCGAAGTACCAGGAGCAAGTTCAGTATAAGGAGGAAGTCCAGGAGCAACACGTAGTAGCCACGATGGCATGACCCAATCACTTGCAACATAGGCCTTTGAATCCGCGTAACGAAGAATAACGGAATTCTTGTATACCGCCTTTACCCCATCGGACACGTAGTTGTTGTAAACGAAAAAACCACGTAAAAAATCAAGAAACACACCCGCATTAAATACGGCGGTAAAATCATCTGCTTCTAAACCGTTACCGATGACAAAGCCTGTGTCAGTAGTAGTGCCCGTAATATCCAAAACACAATGCCGCGAAAATACTAATTTTCCTTTAGTAAAATTCACGCCATATTCGGCAATACGTAAAATACCGCCATCAATTTCTATCACCGATGTTGCATCAACAAATGCAAGCGGCTCTATATCATCCGGCGATGTTTTGCGTCCGATATTAAGCATCATGCCATCATTGATTACCCACTCTGAGGCTTGTGCAATGGTACTCGTCTGCGCACTTTCGTAGCTAAAGGTATGTGTTCCCAAAAATTGGACTGAATTAACAAATTGTATACTACCGGTCAGAAAGGTCACATCGTCATCTTGTAACCAAAACATGTTATCAAGTACCAAACGAGAGGTATCATCGATACAGTCCACCGGTATATCAGAAATATTTTTGAAATGCAGATTGCGTAATGTTAGAGTCGCATTTTTTTCTATAACTAAACGACCAGTTAATCCTAAATCAAGCGTATTGCCGTTGCCGTTAATGGTACAATCTCCATGAAATGTCCACGTAGAAGATAGGTCGGCATTTGCGTTAAGCTCGATAGTCGCATTTGCCCCAACCCAATCAATTGAGCTTGTCCAAACGCTATCCTGCGCACCAAGATACATGGTATTTGCATTGAGCTCTACCGTTCCGGTACCTACAAAAACAGCTCCTTCAGTTAATCGCAAATCATTATTGAGTGTGATGATACCATCATTCATGGTAACATTCGCAGCTAACTTGCCTTGCAAATTAAACGAAAGTTGCGCTGAACTATCATTCAACTCAATGCTTCCCGCAATATCGCCGGTCCCACGCATCTGATTATCAGCATCATTGATGATCGCGTATAGTAGAAAAATTCCCTGAGCAATTTGTATAAAATCCTGCCCATTCATCATCAATACACTCGTATCTAACAACGTAGCGGATATATCGAGTCTTATTCCCATATAATCAAGACCAGTATTGTTATAACGAAGCCACTTGCCTGAAGCAATAGCAAAACCAGGCTCATCACCCGGAGCATCACGCACCATCCACAATGGCATAATCCAATTCTGAGCAACGTGTACGATCGAATCTGGATAACGAATAATAGTTGATGTTTTAGACGCTGCTTTAATACCATCGGTACCATAGTTATTGTATACAAAACAGCCACGTGGAAATTCTAAATACACGCCAGTGCTAAATTCTATGGTAAAATCATCATCCTCAAGTCCATTACCTACAATAAGCCCCGAAGTAGTAGTAGTACCCGTAATATCCAAAAAGCTATGCCCAAAGAACTGGAGCATTCCTTTGGTAAACTCCATACCATAATCATTCAAAAGCAATGTGCTGCCATCAATGCCTAATGTTGCATCACGATCTTCGAATATTAAAGAACTTGGCCCTGTTGTTGCCCCTTGACGGCCAATCTTGAATGTCATCCCATCCCTAACAAACAACTGAGCATCAGCACGCACCGTACTTGTTTGCATGCTTTCATAGGAAAAAGTATAAGAACCCTTAAATTCATTCGCTCCTACAAAAGCAATGGCACCCACATCCCAAGCAACATTTTCATGCTGGCACCATTCAACACGCTCACATTGCAAACGGCTGGAATCATCAACAAGTACGATACTTCCTTGCTTAATACCATGTACATCAACATCTTTAAGCACAAGCAGTGCCCCTGCACTCACCACAAACTTGCCATCTCCTACAAATTCAAGAGCATTACCTTGTCCGTTGATCACACATACATCATGAAATGTCCACGTACCAGAAAAATCTGTTTTGCTATTGAGATAAATAAAGGCATTATCTCGCCATTCTAAACTTCCTGTAAACTCAAAATCGCCACCGTTAAAATGCACACTAAATCCATTACTGTAGATGTCTCCAGAACCGGTAAAAGCCATTTGGTCAGCAAAATGAGCATTATCCTCTAAAAAAATAGCACCGCCATTAACCACAATATTTTTATTAATTGCGCTTTGAACCGCTACACTTAGCGTTGTTGAGGAATCTTGCAAGGTAATATCTGATTGCAAAATAAAAAAGCCCTCAATGGTATTGCCTGTACCGCTTACGTGTATATCTTGCTGAATCGTGCCGCCATCGCCCTCTAAAGAAGAATTACCATTGAGCGTAAGAAAACCGTTGGGATTATAGACAGCCGACACCAAAAGATCATTGCCTTCATCATGAAACATACCGCCTGCAAAGGCGATCGATTGTCCGGAGATCACTCCTGCAGCATCGCGCACGATACTACCTTTGACTCCCGTAAGAGGGTTATTGAGCACCAATTGCCCATCAGCAATATGAATAAATGATGATTTGCCTCTGAACGACACGGCAGATTCTATAGACTGACTCGACAATGCAACTAAGCACGCGAAAAAAATACTACGCTTCATACTCATCCTTTTTTCATCCCACATTACTGTAGGCAAGTAATCCTGAAGTAAGATACAACCCCGATTCAGCAAATACCTCTACCGAAATATCATTTGCAGCACTTACACCATCACCAAAACAAATTGCTTCGGCTTCTACCGTCGCATCACTTACTATCGTGCACGTGCCATCGATCCGTACTGTTCCTTTGGTCAAACGTAATCCCGTAGTGGTAGAAACTAACGTGGTAGCATTAAGCCACATGGTTGATGTACGATCTTCCATAACAATGGCATCACGTGATGAGCTTGCGGGAGCATAACTAAAGGTCATACCGCTATCAAAATACCACGCAGCGCCAGATGTGATGGTTGCTTGACCACTACTTTCAAAAACAAACTTTTGCTCACCAGACATAACAACTTCATTGAAAATTGCCAAATCTCCCTGGGTAAAACTATACGTTGCATCCTGCATAACGGTCACATTGTTTAAAGAAAGTGTTGCCGCAGAGTCCATACACAGCAATTTACCAGCATCAATGCCACGAAGTGTTGCATCTTTAATCAGCAAACTTCCTCCGACTTCCACCCAGATACCGCCATTAGTACAATCAATAGTGTTGCCACCACCATCTAGGACACTCACTCCATCAAAATAGGTTGTCCCGCTCATTACAAGATCTGACGCGCATACCACAGTTGTGTCTACAAAGGTCATTCCTGGAAGGGAAAAAGAAGCGTTTTTGTACGGTAGATGTAAAGCAAAATCATTTCCGCTGATTATTCCAGCATCGCTTATTGATGCCGTTGCCGTAAGATGAAGATCTAGATTAAGATTAAGTGTACCCCCATTAAAGGTTAACGAACCACCCACGGGGAAAAAAGCATTAAAAAGACATGCCGTAGATGCATCTTCCAAGGTAAAACCCGCTTCGAATGCAGCAAATCCACGCATTTCATTGTCAACGTCAATAGCAGGAAAAATGGTAAGTGACTCGCGGGAAGGAGTTGTATTTGATCCAACAACACCAGCCTGGATAACAAAAAAAGTACCGAGCATGCACAGCATGCCAGTACTCAACATCAATGATCGATTCATACGGGAGACTCTCTTTTTTTACTTCATCGTACTCACTCAGGATTTCCATCCTAACGAGAGCACCCAAGAAAGTCTAGAGCGAATTATACCTCAAACAATCAATGGCTTTTGGTCTCAATATGCCCTACATTATACGCCACAGCTCGTATGCATCGATGAAAAATCATGTATTATACCATATAATATTTTATGAACGTTCTGTAGATATAATTTTTTTTCACGTCTTGTTAAATTTCCGGCAACCATCATAATTTCACCCTGTTTATTTTTATAACGTTCAAGTTCAAGTTTTGGGTGATAAGTAGCAAGATCTAAAGCCGCATCATAAATTCTCACAATGGAGTCTTCGCTTTCTTCAAGGCGCTGATTACGCTTGTTCACCACTCTCTCTAATTCGCAACTAGATTCTGCCAACAAAAAACTGACAATTTTTATCTCTAACTTAAGAAGACTCGCAACTTGTTTGATGCCCATTTCATACCATGCACAACTTTTTCTAAAATCATTCACGGCTCGATCAAATTGCTGCTGATAAAAACGACTTGATCCATATCGTACAGCGTATTGACAATCATCTTCAGCACTATTACTCACCTCAACACGTGGATCTACTTTTTGTTCGATCGCATCATCACGCACCACCATTGTCTCAAATTCTTTACTTAGCGCGGTAGTCGCTACTATATCCTCATGAACAATCAACTTCTGATGCTGCTTAGTATCTAATGCGACAACACTCGTGTCTGTGCCGGTTATCTGTGATGTATAAAAATAATCTTTAATGGTTGTCCAAGCACCATAAACATCGATTTCTGTGTTAATGTCACCCACACTTTCGCCAAACAGCGTACGTATGTTGAGCACCATAACAAATAAGACTGCCAGCGCAATCAGTACCTTCTTCATAACTCCCCCTTGTCATCCCTAAAAAACAATATCCTAATTGTTATTTTAAATTAAAAAAAATCCATTTAGAATATTTTGTTAATAATATGACAATAAGGTCGCACATACCGGCTCTAACATATGAAATGAAAACATTGAGCTTTTGATAAAGAATTACCACAGTGTACGCAAGAGCATCCAAATTGAATTTGCGGCAAAAATACCTGACCACAGTGGATACCACTCTTCTTTCTTATTTACCAGCAACGTGAGCAGACCTCCGGTGATAAGTCCGATAGACAAGTGCAGCGGCATTAAGATGCCACTTAGCACAAGAGCGGGATTTAGTTTGATATATTTAAGTAGCAATCCGAATATAACTCCAATTGCAAGCACCCACACATCAAAACTTTGTACATTAATAAGCAATGCTCGTGTTTGAGCTTTTTGCGCAAAAAGCTCGGTAGAGCCCAGGTTAAAATGCACAATGAGCTGCCAAAATATAATACCTACACTCAATGCGCTGATCACTAAGCCCAAATATTGGTAGCGACGTAATCGATCACGGGAGATATCGCCAAGTTGCGCCATTTTAAGACCAAACAAGGCATCAGCAACAACACCTCCACAAATTTCTACAAAGGTAGCAATAATAATTATTTGAACAACATCGATCCTAAACAAAAACATCGCCGGCACCATGACAAACGTTGCGAAGCGCCCAAGTGGTGCTAGGCCAATTTTTCCTGCGATAATTGCAAGCTGATACGAAACGATAAGCGTAAATAACACAAGATATGATTGCGCCATAAAAGAAAACCGCATGATCCACAAATACATTACAACTAATCCAATAATTACTATCCCTTCAATCAGTAATCTTTTGTGCCGCATAAAAGATGTTGCCATAACGCCACGTTGTTTCGTGGTAGTAAAAAAACTACGCACCGTTTGTATTAATGCAGATGGTAAGCCAACAAAGCCTTGTAACGTTCCCGCAAGTACCATCCCACTACAAAAAGCCAGTACAAAATCCATATTGGTAATAGTCGGAAATAATACATAATTAGTTGCATCAACCACAAAAATTTTAGCAACTGCACCGACGGCCAGTGGAAGTGTAATGACATGTCCCGTTACAAAACCAATTGCCCACAACAAGGGCCAGAAGTGAAACTGTAAAGCTGGAATAATCAAAACTCCCAATTTTTTTGTAGAAATAAGCATGAACGATTTAGGCAATATCGATTTAACTACGCCTATTCCATCCTGCAACGCACAAAATACCGTTGTTGCCAAAAAACCACCGATCAACTCTAATGATTTACGAGCACTTTGATGCGCGGCGATCATTTTGTAAACCAAATCGCCGATCGGAAATGCAAGCTGCTGCCGTACGATTAACTGATCAGCCAGAACATGTGCAAACCAAATTCCCAGTGCGCCAGCGGTCGCTGCAAGCCCAGTCAACATTGATGAAAACAACAACGGCTGTTTTAGCCATTGTTCAAAAAGACTCGGTGATAAGAAATAAATTGCGGGATATGAAAAGCCAATACCGGTGGCAGTAATGCCTCCGATAGATGCCGCACACGTCGCAAGCACACTGTACCGAGTGATTGCCGCGGGGCGATACGAAGAAAAAATTTTAAAAAAGCCCAGAGCAAGTAAAACTACGGTTGGTGCAATCCAGGGGCCGATAGGAATAGCCATTGATATGTAGCTCATCACCGCAGTTGCAAATAATGAAAGAATTACGCTCGCCAGAAACGCGATAACCATAGAAACTCCTAACCGGATGAAAACCAACAAGAACTACGTGTAGCTAGAAGATAACAGCAAACTGATAAGGCGTAAATTTGATTTTTATAAAGGATATGGTGCCGAGGACTGGATTCGAACCAGCACAGTGAAACCACCACAAGGACCTGAACCCTGCGCGTCTACCATTTCCGCCACCTCGGCACATTATTTCAACGTTAAACTTCAACTATCTTTTTACCGGACAAAAAATGACAGTGAAGATGAAAAACCAGCTGACCAGCACCCGCACCATTATTCATGATTAATTTGCAATCTCGTCGCCCCGTTTCTGTAACACTCAATTGTCGTGCCATCTGCAATATTGCGGAGGCATAAATATCATCTTCTGGAAGAAGAGACTGCACATCAGCTATGTGCTTTTTTGGGATAATAAGGAGATGAACTGGCGCCTTAGGGGAAATATCTTTAATCGCTACAACATGCTCATTTTCTGCAACTATGGTTGCAGGACTTGTTCGGGAGATTATTTTGCAAAAAATACAATTTTGCTCGTTCATACATTTATCGATGCTGATGGATCACTGATTTGTTTTGGTGCCGGGAGTCGGACTCGAACCGACATGGTGTCAACCACCGCGGGATTTTGAGTCCCGTGCGTCTACCAATTTCGCCATCCCGGCAAGTAGATGCAATAAATTACTCAGAAAATTATACCATGCGCTCTAAACACGTCAATTGTTATCTTGATTGACCATTACCAAAAAAAAGGTAGATTATTCAAATAAACAATTAACCAAAATAATTATTATGGAAAATCATCATGAAAATTTCCCCATTTTTACAAATAACCATATCGCTGTGTTCCTTTGTCGCGATAGAGTCCACATTACTCGCCGGCAAGAATAACGACTTACCAATACCACGCGGCGCTAAAGTTGGACCAGGAAGAATAATACCATCAACTTCTGCAACAACTTCCTGGCAATGCCCCTATAAAAACTGCAAACACTCTCCTGAATCGCTTGAACGCATCATAAAGCACTGTGATAGACGCCACTATCACCTTCATTTTATGGTTTGCACTGGCCTCAACGGTGAAATCGCAGCAGTCAGTAAACAATACCAATCACATTCAGTCGTTAAGGCCACAATAACTGGATTGGCAAATACACATCCTCACATTAACGCTACTATTGAGTGCGATCAGGAACGCCTAGAATGCCTCAAAGAAAAAATTTGTGGTATTCATGCCTCCAACGTGCGCATGCGCAAACCAATGGCTAATCCCCATACCTTACAATACTATAAATCACTTATTCCGATCACGCCAAAAAATCAGCCAATACAAGCCCAAGAACATCAAGCAATACCTTTAAGCCAAGACGCTTTAAATAGCACCCACCAACAAACACCTGGCATACATTGCCAAACTCATGATTTTTCACTTGAATCCTCACTTAACGCGCCGGATAATACCACAACTAACGCGCAGCAATTGTTACAATCTATGGAGGCTCTGGATCATGAACCTGTCAAATGGCTAGATGATCAAGACTTTACACCTCCAGCTCCCACGGTGCCACCCTTGTTTTGGTGATCTATAGTTACAAACAACTAGCAGCGTAAACTTGAAAATGAAGCATTGTCTAGAAAAAAAGTTTCGTTATAATAGCCTGTATTGATTAATAAAAAGAGCGAATAATAAAAACTAAAGGGTTATTTTTATGATGAATAGTTTGCAATTGGAACAATTGCTTTCTTGGGGAACTTCACTAC
Organism: Candidatus Dependentiae bacterium UBA6230; assembly: GCA_002441565.1. Classification (GTDB taxonomy): domain Bacteria; phylum Babelota; class Babeliae; order Babelales; family Vermiphilaceae; genus UBA6230. Next base: position 35,082 of record DJWM01000005.1, on the reverse strand, counting down.
CATCCCTTAACGTCTTTGGTCGCAGCTCCTATAAAGAAGACGATGCCTATGAAGCCGAAGAGGATGAAGGCTGGGGCTGGAATGAAGACGAGGATGATGAAGACGAAGATGAGTGCGATGATTGTGACGATGAAGATGAAGACGAGGATGACGAAGACGACTGGAATTGGGATGAAGATGAGGATGACGAAGACGAGGATTATGAAGATTAATCAAAACAATCATCATTAAATATTCATCACATTAAGAATTTGAAAGGCCGCATAAAGCGGCCTTTATCCTACCAGTACGCAATCTTCATAGCTTCTTTGACTTCTTGCATAGTTTTGCACGCAATTTCACGCGTTGCCATGGTTCCTGCGTGCACTATACGCATTACCTCACCCTTGTCACGGGCGAAGTCTCGTCTTCGAACCCTAATCGGTTCCAAAAATGTATTCAATACCTGTGCCAGATATTTTTTCAGCACAACATCACCCAGACCACCACGTGCATAATGGTCTTTAAGCTCCTGAACCTTGGCTATATCAGGATCAAAGGCATCAAGAAACATAAAAACCGGATTGCCCTCTACCTTGCCCGGATCAGAAATTTTTATATGATTCGGATCGGTATACATGGTCATAACTTTTTTTACCACGGTGTCGGCATCATCGGAAAGATAAATAGCATTTCCTAATGACTTACTCATTTTCGCTTTTCCATCAATACCAACTAAACGAGCAACTTTGGGGATCAACGCACTAACTTCTGGAAACACCTCTGTTTGATAGAGAGTATTAAATTTACGTGCTATCTCGTTTGTTTGTTCGATCATTGGCAACTGATCTTCACCAACGGGAACCAATTGGGCTTTAACAATAGTAATATCTGCTGCCTGGCTTACCGGATACATAAGAAAACCTGCTGTCAGACTTTCACCAAAGCCTTTTTGTGCAATCTCTGCTTTAACCGTTGGATTACGTTTAAGACGATTAACTGTCACCAGATTTAAATAAAAGATGGTTAATTCCGCGATTTCAGGAATCATTGACTGAATAAAAATAGTTGATTTTTGTGGATCAATACCAACGGCTAGGTAATCCAAAGCAACTTCAAGAACCTGCTGCCGGACCTTTTCTGGGTTATCAAAATTGTCAGTGAGAGCCTGCACATCAGCAAGCATCACATACTGAAGATACGTATCTTGCAAAACAACGCGATTTGCAAGCGATCCAACATAGTGTCCTAAATGTAATGGCCCTGTTGGGCGATCCCCGGTAAGTACTACTTTTCTGTTCTGCATATATCTCCTCTATCTACCCTGTGGCAAAAATAACACCTAACAACTGCGTGATAATTGTAGCACAAGGTTGCTCATGACCAAATCAAGCAAGATTGCCATTTGAATTACCCTTGTTACACTAAAAATATATTACGGGTCTTTGCCTATGACTGCATAAGTTTGATGCGCTTTTCGTAGTTCATGCAATTCTTCTTCGGCCTTCCAATATTTTTATAGGTTCAATTTAAATTTTTATTTTATCTTTTTAAGGATTTTATTATGATGTGTTCCCTTTTATCGTTAGTTGTTTGCGCTTGTTTAACTATAAGCGGTACCGCTTCTGGCCACACTCACGAATCAGTTCAACATCCCGAGCGTATACTACTTGGTCAACAGGAAAAAAAAGACCTCGAACTATTTCGATCTCAGGACGAATCTCCCGGAATCATATCGCACATTGATAGTACCAAAACCTCCAGTGGGAAAAATCATCTACAAGAGCTTATGAGTACCATCATCACCGATATTCCTACGCTCAAACATCGACAAGATATCATCGCCCACTTTGATAACAATCCTGAGCTTCTACAAAACATACACGATCTTCTTACTCAGGTTGGATCACATGAAAAGGCTCTGTTGAGCATATATAATACGAGTGATTCTTTTAAAAATCAGGCTATTACTGAATTTTTCCCACCACGTTGGCTCACCACTAACTCATCACCACTCGCACTTGATGGATGGCAATTTGTGAATGTGGCAATTCTTGCTGCACCAACAGTAGAACACCTTGCCGTTCATTATCTTGTTAATCAAAAGCTTAAAGATTATCTAGGCATTACGTGTGGGCACCATCACCATGGTAAAAAATCCCACAAACACGAATGCTCCACATGCGAAAAAAAACATCATGATGGTCATGATCATGACGATCATCCTCATCATGATGACCAAAAAGATACGCCAAAATTGGAATGTAAAGAGCATAACCATGGTCCCAAAATCGACAGTTTCAAGCGAGTAATTCACACCTCCTACAATATTGCTCACGCTGGTTTACATATCGGCGGCTTGATTGGTTTAGCAAAGCATGTTAAAGCACAACTTACGTTACTAAAAAATATCCAAAGCGATCTCATTGGACTACGCCATCTACTCGATGCCGTACAACATATGATCACATCAATTTCACATGATGAATTTTTGAACACCACCGATGAGTTTAAAGCACTAAGCACAACTTTTGCCGCTGCTTCTACGCTCCAAAAACTGCATGTGTTATTATCAACGTCCACCTTTAGTGGTTCAGCATCAATCTGGAGTCGTCCAGGAAAAATTTTGGCTGGATATCAGTTGGCACAACAGGCACAACAAGAACTTAACCAAGTACTTGAGCATGTTGGCGTTATTGATGCATTTATTTCCCTAGCACGTGCTTATCACACATCACAACAGCAAGAGTATCGGTATACTTTCCCAACCTACCTTGAAACAACTACACCACAAGTAGAGATCGTGCGCGCATGGCACCCATTACTTAATCAGACAGCAATTTCTGCGCCAACAATCATTCTTGGCAATCAAAGCGTACCACATTTAGCCTTGATCACCGGTGATAACATGTCCGGAAAATCAACTACACTCAAAATGACCGCTTTAACTGTCTTGTTTGCACAAACCTGTGGATTTGTACCAGCACAAGCAGCGCAATTAACCCCATTCAAATGCATAAAAACGTCATTGGTGCTCACTGATAATATTCGCCAAAGAATTTCACACTTTGGAGCCGAGCTTATGAGCGCTGAAGAAATTACGACTGCATGCGAACAAGAACAAAACGGCTTTGTGTTTGTCGTTGTCGATGAATTGTTTGTGGGAGCTCATGCTGCCAAAGGACAAGCAGAACTCGCACAATTTATCCGTACTTTAAGTCAAATGGATCAAGTAATAGGTCTAATAGCAACACATTATACTGCGCTCACAGATCTTACTGCTGAGTATCCTGGTATGCTCACTCATTATCATACGGTACGAGCAGCCGCTCATGCCGAAGGTACTTACCTGTATACTCTACAACATAATCAATAACTGAATCAGGAATAAATTACGCCGCAATCGATAGCATATACTGTCAATTGCGGCGTAATTTATTTTGCCCAGCACTGAAATATTCAAACTCTGTACTTGTTTTTTGTTTTTTCCTACAGTAACTCAAAAAGAGGAAACGTTATGGTATGGAGTGATCTTTTTTCAAACCTCATGATTCTCAATTGGGCGGATACGGTTGAAATAGTCATTATTTCGTATGTGGTATACCGCCTTAGCCAATGGCTTGGCCAGGATAAAAAAACAGCCCTCCTGCCAACTTTCTATGGTTATTGTTTACTCACCATCGCGTGCTATCACGCATCGCTCGTAACCGTTACACTTCTGCTTTGTATTGCAACCCCGATACTGCTCGTAAGTTTCTTGTTGATTCACCAAAAAACATTACAAAAAAATTATGTTGCATTAAAAAAGACCTCTCCCGAAACACAACCACAGGTAGATTGGCTTAATCAGATACTTCGCTCAATATTAGTAGCAGTAAATTCAGGAAAACCGATCTTTATGTTGCTAGAAAACACCGATAGCCTCGCAACCTTTTTAACATGCACGTTTCCCATTAACGCTCCAGTGTCACACCAATTACTCACCATGCTCCTACGTAGCGATTGTTACCAATCAAATACTATGCTTTGGCTTACAAGAACTGGCACGCTCATGGGTATAAACACCACATGGACCTACGAACTTGATGACACATGGTTTGATCAAGAATTACGCAGTTTAGAAACATGGAAGCAAAATGCTCTTTTTATTTCCAAAAAAACTGATGCCCTATTCATGTGTCTTGAGCCGGTACAACATACATTTACCATCATTGCGCAGGGGGTTGCTCTTGAACATATGTCCTTAGAACAAGTTCTTTATTGGTTCAAACAACAATCATGGATTTCTGTTATATCACCTGAAAAATCTGAGGGTCCTCATGCTCCATACACGGTACAAAAATCTCACCAACAACATACCACGTAAAGTATTATCACTGGTCATCGGTTATCATATTTGGATTATCGTCGGCACGCATGTTCCCGCGTATCGCTGGCTCGAAGTTCCTGTATGTTTTTACCACACAACGCCAGAAGCGACCTGGAAAGCTCCTGAATCGATTTTGGTACAACTAGCAGGAAAACGCACGTCCCTGTGCAACCTTGACACCACATCACTGGCTATACATATTGATACGCGTACGCTGACATCTGACCACAATCGCCTTATACTGTCTAATTATGAATTATTGCTTCCCTCGCACCTGCATGTTGTTGATTGGAAGCCATCCAATATTATCATCACCAAGCAACATGCTCTAACGTAAGGATATAACATGGACACGCCGCTCTTTGGTACCGACGGAATAAGAACTCGAGTGGGCAATTATCCTCTTACGCATGACACACTCCCCTTATTGGGAAGTGCAATCGGCCAATTTGCTTTAAGAAAATATGGCAATGACGCAAAAATTTTAATTGCACATGATACGCGTCAGTCATGCGCCTATATTAAAGCACAGCTTAAAGCGGGCATGTTGCGATTTCCCATCACTACGTATGATGCAGGTGTATTACCTACCCCCGCTGCCCACAAAATAATTCATAGTACACAAGCATTTGATTGCGCGGTGATTATCTCTGCTTCTCATAATGCATATCATGACAATGGTATTAAGATTATCGATCGCATTACCGGCAAAATTTCAGCACAAGACGAAGAGCTTATCAAATTTTATCTTCATCAAGATATTGAAGTTTCTTACGATCATTTAGGTAGTGATATCCATTACCCTAAAGCGCAACAAAAATATATTCAATACATGCTCAATGCATTTTCTCCGGGCTGTTTAACCGGCATCTCAGTAGTACTTGATTGTGGTCATGGAGCAACATCGCACATCGCTTCAGAAATTTTTGAACAACTCGGTGCGCATACCATTACCATTAACGATACACCAAACGGGTACAATATTAATGAGCGTGCTGGTGCACTTCATCCAGAACATCTACAGAAAATAGTTCAAGAGTTCGGCGCTGATATTGGTTTTGCATTTGACGGCGATGGGGATCGTGTAACCGTAGTCACTCGATCAGGGGGACTACGTAATGGAGACGAGGTTCTCGCATTGCTTCTTGATCATCCTGCATACCAACAGCAAAATGTTGTCGTAAGTACTATTATGGCGAATCAAGGATTTGAAGTTTTCGTTCAAGAGTGTGAAAAATTACTTATCCGAACCCCTGTAGGTGATAAGCATGTCACTCAAGCTATGCTCCAGCACGGATCACTACTGGGAGGCGAACCATCCGGGCACATTATTTTACAGGATTTTGTACCTTCAAGTGACGGAATATTTGCTGCACTACGTATACTGGAAACTATGCTATATACTCAGAATAATGAACTTGAAACCTTCAAGCCATTCCCCCAAGCGCTCATAAATATTACCGTGCCACGTAAGGAAGACCTAACTAAGAAACCCTTTGCTGATTTCATCAGAACAGCGCAAGATCAACTTTTTCGGGGCAGGCTTATTGTTCGCTATTCTGGCACAGAACCATTACTGCGTATTCTGGTCGAAGATGCAGATTATGAAAACGCCTATCACGTAGGGAAATCACTTGCACACAATATTCAAAACACTTTTTCATCACTATAGTAACGACTTCGCTATTAATAAGCATAAACTATTACATTAAGGAATATTTACCATGGTCAAGAATATCAGGAAACAATTCATCATTTTTACAGAATATGTTTGGGAAATTTTTCTCAATGGACTTTTTGCCATTCTGCCCATCACATTAACTATCGCGCTTTTTGGATTTTCGCTCCGTATGCTCAAAAGCTGGCTACAACCAATTTATCAGTTAGAGCCCGCATCACTTCAAAAAATTCCCTACTCAGAAGTTGGACTTGTTATTGGAGCAATTTTTCTTGTAGGCATAATATTACGATTCTTCATTTTGCGTTCAATTGTACACGGCCTAGAACATCTTTTAGGAAGACTTCCACTCATTAGACCTATTTACACAGGTATTAAACAACTCGTACATGCATTCAGCATGCAAGATAAAGTTAGCTTTCAAACGGTTGTGTTAATCGAATTTCCACGACCAGGAGTCTATAGTCTTGGCTTCATGACGAGTGAGGTATCCCACATCATTGTGCCCGAAACAAATCAAAAATGGTTTAACGTATTTATTCCCACAACACCAAATCCTACCACTGGGTTTTTCATCATGGCGCCTGAACAAAGTGTACGAACTATTGATCTAACACGACAAGAGGCAATGGCACTTATCATTTCAGGAGGAATTATTCAACCAGAACGATTTGTAAATCAAAGTAAATCACATTAATCACGTAGATGATGAAAAATCTTTAGTAAGAAATTTTACATAAAAAAGATCTAGCATCGGTGCTTCGCTACCATTTTTCATAGCAAAATCAATACCATAAAGATACTCATGCATTTGCGCCAATTCTCCTGCTTGATAGCGCTTCCAATCCTTTTGTATAAAAGAAAACGGCAACCGCTGGGAGATTTTTTTTGCTTCGATCATAGAATAATTACGAGCTACATGCACATAAGAAGCCGCACGTAGAAGTTGTTCTGACCAAAAAGAACACCAAAAAATTAGTGGGTAATTGTCTCGCTCTTTCATCCAGTGTTGAAAAAATGGCTCGACTTGACGCGCAAAAAATAATGACGCCAGGTCAAAAAGTGATCGTTCCATGCCTATTGTTTCATGGATCAATTGATCTATCTGTATCTGATTGCTTGTGCTTACAAGAGGAACATAGTGCATGACATGAATACATTGATCAAGAGTAACCTTTTTATACGTTTTAAACATGCGAGCAAGTAATGCTATGCCCGATTGAGACAATTTTACTTGAAATGCTCGCATGAGTCGCAGTGCATACGCATCATCAACCACATGAGGCACATCAATACGTATATATTTTTTGTCTTTGTCCATCAACAATGTATGCTCATTGCTTACAAAAAACATAATGCTGTTAGGGCCAGTGTATGAATTTACATACTTAAACCATAGCTTTCTTTTTTTCTCATCAAGCATTTCGAATGATTTAAGCCAATATAGTGTTGAATTGCCTAAAAACGATGTTTCAAGACGCAACTGTACACTATCCATGCCACATTCTTGCACATCAATAGATTCAATGAACGTGTGTTCACAACTACGCAGTTTCTTTAAAAACGCCATAAAAAAAAGGAGTGGATATTCACCCTCTCCTACATAAACCGTCACCCGATGTTGCGACAAAAAATCACTCAGGTGTGATTGTTCCAATACATCTATGATCTGCATATAATTACGTCCCTGAAGTGAGACGATTTTTTAAACTAAAAAGAGGAGCCTTGCCTTCGGATATAGAACGTTCAGATGAGCTATTGGCTGGGGTCCCACTTAGATCAACACTTTTTTTAGTATGAGATGCGTTTTCCTGCCCCATACAAAATAGTGTCTGCGCTGCTCGCATAGCAGTCTCCTGCACAAGCATACATTGCTGTAATGTATAGGGACGTCGCTCGGCTGCTCCTTGCACCTCAACAAATTGTCCTGAACGCGTCATCACAATATTAAAATCAGCATCTATACTGCTATCTTCTCTAAAATCAAGATCAACCAAAATCTGACCATCATACAGGCCGATCGAAACTGCAGCAATTCCATCATGCATGATAGGAGCATCAATAATACGTGCAGAAATCCATGCGCGTTGAGCTTGTTCTAAAGCAAAATTGGCTGCGGTAATACACGCAGTGCGTGTACTACCGTCAGCCTGAAGAACATCACAATCAATTATTATGGTACGCTCACCGATCTTTTCAAGATCAACAACGGCTCGCAATGATCGACCAATAAAACGGGATATTTCAACATTTCTCCCATTCTTGCGACCTTGTTCGGATTCGCGAGTTGTACGTACTGTGGTTGCTGTTGGCAACATAGCGTACTCAGCAGTCAACCAACCTACTCGTTTCCCCTTGAGAAATGCAGGAACGCCTGGCTGAAGTGAAACAGAACATAATACCTTAGTATTACCAAGTTCGAATAACACCGACCCTGCCGCATAACCAAAAACATCATAGGTAATACGAGCATCGCGCATTTGATCAAGAGGACGTCCTTGTCTACGTAGCACCATTGCTGTCATACTATTCTACTTTGCAGCATTATTTTGTTCGCTACCTGATATTTCTTCGATAAGTCGTAGACGAATTCTTCCAGTTTCTGAATCATACTCGACCACTTCGACTTCAACAAGTTGCCCAACAGGATAATCGTGAACAAAACTTCTTTGTTTGGCCTTCGGAATATTGGATACATGAACAAGTCCATCTTGACCAGGAACCAATTCAACAAATAAACCAAATTCTGCCTGGCGACGTACAATGCCTTTGTAACGAGCATTGCGTTCGATTTGACCAGCAATAGTTTTTACCCAACGTTCGGCAAGTGCAATGTTCTCTGGCGATACACCAAAAATTTTCACCATGCCATCATCTGCAATATCAATGCTTGCGACGCCAGTTTTTTCGATAATTTCGCGAATAATCTTACCACCGGGCCCGATTATAGCACCAATCTTTTCGGTGTTCACTTTAAAGGAAATCACCTTAGGAACAAGTGGCGAGAGCGTCTTATTTGGTTCGCTTATCACTTTTTTCATTTCATCAAGGATATGCAAACGACCTTTACGCGCTTTTTCGAGCGCTTTTTCGAATACTTCTCGAGAGAAACCGCCTTTATATTTAATATCCATTTGAATAGCGGTTATACCATGTTCGCCACCAGCAACTTTGAAATCCATGAGACCATAGGCATCTTCAAAGCCATTAATGTCGGTGAGCACACAGAACTCACCAGAAGCGCTTTTGAGTAATCCCATAGCAACGCCACTGATCATTTGTTTTATAGGGACGCCGGTGTTCATAAGAGCTAACGTTGAGCCACAAACCGTCGCCATAGATGTGGAACCATCAGATTCTAACATATCCGCAACAATACGAATGGTATAAGGAAAACTTTCTTTATCAGGCAACACACTCAGTAACGCCGAATGAGCTAGGTAGCCATGCCCCACTTCTCGTCTGCCTGGTCCACGTTGCGGACGCACTTCACCAACTGAAAATGGAGGAAAATTGTAATGTAGCATAAACGAGCCTTCGCCCCGTTCAGCCCCATCCATAATACCTTCGAATCTCTGTTCATCTTCTCCGCTACCGAGTGTAACCATAACCAAGGCTTGTGTTCTACCACGAGTAAAGAGTGCAGAACCATGCGTTGATGGTAATAAGCCAACTTTACCAGAAATGGTACGAACAGTATCGAAATCGCGACCATCGATACGCTTTCCAAGACTGAAGATCAATTCAGTCACCTTGGATTTAAGTACATCGTCAAAAATATATTCTATAACTTTAATAGGAGTTTCAACGTCTGTAGATTCAAGTTCTGTTTGATGTTGTGCGACGAACATTTCACGCAAAGAATTTAAATACTCATTACGTTGTACTTTATCTGCAATGTAGGCATTGCGAACATATTCATCGGTAAGAAAATTGGTTACTCGCTTTTTCCACAATTCCCAATTATACAGATCTTGGACAGGTTCTTTCGCGATACCAACTTCTTTCTGAATCTCAAGCTGCCAGGCAACCTGTTTCTTGATAATGCCATGAGCAAAAAATAGTGCATCGAGAAATTCTTGCTCAGAAAGAGTATCCGCTGAACCTTCAACCATGCAAATCCCTTCATCCGTCCCCGCGATCACTAGGCGGATAGAAGAAGCAACTGTAATATCATATGATGGATTAACTTTCCATTCACCATCAATACGAGCAAGCTCAACAACGCCAACCGGACCTAAAAATGGAATCTTTGAAATGGTCAGGGCTAGAGAAGTAGCGAGAAGTGCTAGATGGGCTGGAGTATGTTCTTTATCTACAGAATATACCGTCGCTAAAACTTGCACTTGATGAAAGTAGTTAGATGGAAATAACGGTCTTACCGGACGATCGATCAAGCGAGCTGTTAACACTTCTTTGTCAGTAAACTTACCTTCGCGCTTGTAATATCCACCAGGAATTTTGCCCGCAGCAGAAAATTGTTCGCGATAATCAATAGTAAGTGGCAAAAAACCGGGGAATTCTTTGGTTGGTGCAGAAACCACCGTTGCCAAAATTACGGTACCGCCATGTTTCAACCAAACAGCGGAATCTGCTTGGCGAGCAACTCCACCTATTTCAACTTCGTAACCAAATTCTGCAGAATGAAATGTTTTTGTCATTACCACAACCTATTTTTTTAAACCAAGACGACCTATAAGAATGTGATAACGTTCTTGGTTTGTATTTTTCAAGTATTTTAATAATTTTTTACGTAGAGAAACGGTATTCACTAGTCCACGCTTGGATGAAAAATCTTTGGGATTTTTTTGTAGATGATCGGTTAACTGTTGAATCTTACGAGTAAGAAGCGCCGTTTGCACTTCTACTGAACCGGTATCTTGACCGCCTAGTTGAAAATCTTTAATGGTTTGTTCTTTGTTTTGTGTATTTAATGACATATAAACCTGACCTATTTTTACGTATTGTTCTCTTGTTTAAGAAATTTATTTTTGACTATTGGTAGGCGCGAGCGGGATTGAACCGCTGACCCTTGCTACGTCAAAGCAATGCTCTACCACTGAGCTACGCGCCTACGATAATTATCTAGCTGTTTCTTGCTCTAATGTCTCTTCTTGTTGCGCCTGTTTTTCCAAATCAGAAACATCCTCACCAAGGTATTTCTTTCTGAAACTCTTGATGCCTGTACCTGCTGGAATTAGCTTACCAACAATCACGTTTTCTTTCAATCCATATAAATGATCCACCTGACCAGAAACTGCCGCTTCAGCGAGAATTCTCGTTGTTTCCTGGAATGATGCTGCCGATATAAAGCTCTCAGTATCCAAAGATGCAGTAGTAATACCCATTAGTACTGGTTTTGCTATCGCTGGTCTCTTGCCTTCTGCCTGCAAGAGAGAATTTACCATTTTGAAATGGATGCGATCAACGCGATCACCAACAAGGAAATTGGTATCTCCTGCCTCAACAACTCTGACTTTACGCATCATCTGGCGAACAATAAGCTCGATGTGACGGTCATTAATATCAACGCCTTGCAGTCTATAAATTTCCTGAATATGGTCGACTAGGTATTGTTGTACTACTTCTGGTCCTAAAATACGTAAAATATCGTGAAGAACTGGTGCGCCTGAAGTTAACCTATCGCCAGCATTGACGCGCTCTCCGTGAACCACGTTTAATTGCTTACCTCGCGGCACAAAATAATCAAACGAAGCATCACCAGATACCACGCTAACCTTACGCATACCCCTGTGGAGTCCACCGATTACAACCTCGCCATCAATATCGGCGATGATTGCAGGATCTTTTGGCATACGAGCTTCAAAAAGTTCTGCGATTCGAGGAAGACCACCGGTAATATCTTTAGTTTTGGTAGCTTCACGTGGCATTTTTGCCAATACGTCTGCAACCTGAACTGGTTGATCCTTGGTTACTGCTAAATATGATCCTGCTGGTAAATAATATTGGGTAATTTCTTCGCCATCTTCTCCAACAATAGCAAGTGCTGGCTGATATTTTTCACCTTTATGTTCAAGTACAATATGGGCGGCAACATTTGTTGCGTCGTCAAAACGTTCTTGAACCGTAACATTTTCGATGAGATCGACAAATTTTATTGTACCTGCTTGTTCAGTCAGAATAACTTTATTCGTTGGATCCCATTCAACAAGCTTAGTACCGTTAGTTACCTCTTGTTTATCCTGAACAAAAACAATATATCCATGTTCCAGGTCATGTAGTTGCAGATCTCGACCATCACGAGAAACAAGTGCAATCTTTGATTTTCTACCCATGACTACATCTTGACCATGGCGATTTTTCACCGTTCTCACACCGCGAAATTCCACAATACCATCATGTTTAGCAAACAACGATGATTGATCGGAAACACCGCTTGCAGTACCCCCAATATGGAAAGTTCTCATGGTAAGCTGCGTACCAGGTTCGCCAATCGATTGAGCTGCAATGGTACCCACCGTTGCTCCAGTGTCCACCAATGTATCTTGTGACAAATCAGAGCCATAGCACTTAGCGCACACACCGCGCTTAGCCTGACAGGTCAGCACTGAGCGGACATACATTTTAAAAACTGCAGAATTGCTCAATTTATCGATATTTGCACGATTAATTACTTCACCTTGCTTAACAACCAGGACTCCTGTAATCGGGTCCTTTACATCAGTCGCTACAACGCGGCCGAATGCTCTACGAGCCAATGGATAAAGAATGTCACCCGATTCTTTCAAATCTTGCAACTCTATATAACCCATAGAATTACAATCTTCAAGTGTAATAACAACATCCTGTGCAACATCTACAAGACGACGTGTGAGATAACCAGAGTTAGCGGTCTTCAATGCGGTATCGGCTTGACCTTTACGCGCACCGTGCGTCGAAATGAAATATTCAAAAACGCTCAATCCATTTCTAAAGTTCGATTTAACTGGCGTTTCCATAATTTCACCTGATGGCTTAGCCATCATACCACGCATACCAACGAGCTGCTTTATCTGATCTCGCGAACCACGAGCTCCAGAGTCAAGCATCATGAAAATCGGGTTAAATGGTTTAAACACCTTATCAGTATTGAGGTATGCATCCTTGTCTTGGCTTTCCAAGTTCTTAGACATAGAAGTCGCAACACCTGATGTTGCATGAGCCCAAATACTCACTACTTTATTGTAGCGTTCACCATTAGTGATGACCCCATCCATGTAAAGTTTTTCTATTTTGGCAACCTCTTTTTCAGCATTTTTAATGATAAGATTTTTTTCTGCTGGCTCCACAAGATTGTCGATGGAGAATGAAATACCACCTAATGTTGCGTGGGAAAAACCTAATTTTTTTATCTTATCAAGAAAGGCTACTGTTGCCTCTTGTCCAAAGCGATAATACACACGTTCTACTAACTTGGTCATATCGCTTCGCTTCATAATCTTATTGATCCAGTTAAAATCAGAACCCTGAGGCAATGCTTCATAAAGAAGCACACGTCCTGCAGTTGTATCAACAAGATTTTTTTCTAAGCGCAATTTTATAGGAGCATGAAGAGAAAGTTGCTCATGCTGATACGCAGCAATGACTTCTGCAATATTTGCAAAAACAGTGCCTTCACCCTTTGCAAAAGAACGCACTTTGGTCATGTAGTGTAAGCCAAGAACCATATCCTGGCTTGGTACCGTAACTGGCTTACCATTTGCCGTCGATAAAATATTACGTGTAGAGAGAATCAAACGTTTTGACTCTAATTGCGCTTTTTTACTTAATGGCAAATGCACTGCCATTTGGTCACCATCAAAGTCCGCATTAAATGCTGAACACACTAACGGATGAATTTTAATAGCCTTACCATCAACCAAAATAGGATAAAACGCCTGTATACCTAATCGGTGTAATGTCGGTGCACGATTAAGCAATACAACGCGATCCTTTACAACCTCTTCGAGCACATCCCATACCACTGGTTCCAAATCTTCAACCATGCGTTTTGCAACTCGTAAATTTGGCGCATCTTCGCGCTCCAATAAACCTGCAAGCACGTGCGATTTGAATAACTCTAATGCCATAATTTTTGGCAAACCGCAGCGATCAAGCCGCAACGTCGGATCAACCACAATAACTGATCGCCCAGAATAATCTACTCGTCGACCAAGCAAATTCTGACGGAAACGCCCTTGTTTACCTCGAAGCATTTCACTCAACGATTTCAATGGGCGCTTATTAGATCCGCGAACTGGTTGACCGCGTCTGCCATTATCAATAAGTGCATCAACCGCTTCTTGCAGCATGCGCTGTTCATTTTTAATAATGACTGACGGCGCTTCGATTTCGTTAAGACGTTGTAGTCGAATATTTCTGTTAAGTACTCTGCGATACAATTCATTAAGATCTGAGCTTGCAAAACGTCCACCTTCTAAAGGTACCAACGGTCTTAAGTCTGGTGGAAGCACCGGCAAGACAGTCAATACCATCCAATCAGGACGAATGCCAGAATGCTGTAATCCAGAAAGTACTTTAATTCGACGCATGATTTTATGACGAATAGCAACAGATGCTGTTTTACGGTAATCTTCTTCCATGCGCATAATTTCAAGACCGAGATCAAGCAAGCCCAACACAGATTTTATGGCTTGCGCACCACTTTCAGCAAAGAAATCATTATCGTCTGGATGATTATCAAGATACTGTTCATATTCAGAATTACTCAACAACGTTTTGCGTGGGTAAGGAGATTTCCCCTGATGAACAACCATATGGGCATCGAAGTATACTACACGCTCAATGTCTTTCACCGGCATATCAAAGATCAAACTAAAATAGCTTGGAATTCCTTTGAGATACCAAATATGACACACTGGTGCTACAAGCTCTATATGCCCCATGCGTTCGCGTCGAACACGAGCCTGAATAACCTCAACGCCACATTTTTCACAGGTCACCCCGCGATGTTTCATGCGCTTGTATTTACCACAATTACACTCCCAGTCTTTGACAGGACCGAAAATGCGGGCACAAAATAATCCATCACGTTCAGGTTTTAATGTTCTATAGTTTATTGTCTCTATCTTTTTCACTTCACCATAAGAAAGTGTTCGAATCTTTTCAGGAGAAGCAATACCCAAGCGCAGAGCATTAAATTGCGTAACGCTTACATATTCTCTAAATCTTTCTAGCATTTTATTCACTGATTTTCTCCTTGCCGCTCTTGAACAAGTCAACCTGTAGTCCCAAGCTTTGTAGTTCTTTAATCAACACATTAAACGATTCAGGAACACCTGGCTCTGGAACATCTTCACCACGAACAATTGCTTCATATACCTTATGACGGCCATTCACATCATCTGACTTATACGTCAACATTTCTTGCAATGTGTAAGCAGCGCCATAGGCCTCAAGAGCCCATACTTCCATTTCACCAAGCCGTTGGCCGCCCATTTGTGCTTTACCACCAAGCGGTTGCTGAGTAACCAGCGAATATGGCCCAACAGAACGAGCATGTAATTTATCATCAACCATATGATTAAGCTTCATAGTGTACATAACACCGACAGTAACTGGCTGATCAAAATATTCACCAGTTCTACCGTCACGAACCCTGAAAGCTCCAGCATCGGGCAAGTTCAAACCTTTGAGCATTGGTTTAATATTTTGCTCATAATCAGCACCTTCAAAAACCGGTGTCGTGAAGCATACACCCTGCTGAGAAACTTTCTTAGCAAGATCCATGATTCCCTGCTTGCCAGAAGTTTTTTCATATTCTTGCACAAATTGCTTATCGAAATAACTTTCTAATGCATTTTTTACGCTTTGATAGCCCTCATGCTCTATCATGTGAGCCAAGCGATTGCCCAATTCTCTGCCCACCAGACCAAGAACTGTTTCTAATATTTGACCAACGTTCATACGAGAAGGCACACCAAGCGGATTTAGCACTATATCAACTGGAGTACCGTCATCCAAATATGGCATATCTTCGCGAGGAACAATAGTAGATACCACGCCCTTATTACCGTGACGACCAGCGATTTTATCACCGACCGAGATTGCGCGTTTCATGGCAATGTATACTTTGACCACCTTGATAACACCTGAAGGTAGTGGGTCGCCCTTTTTCAATTTATTAATACGTTCTTCTTTAAGGCCAGCCAATATTCTTAACTGATTTTCAAACGTGGCATGTAATTGTGTGATCTGTTCATTTATCTCAGAAGATTTTGTTTTAAATAAAATCAAATCTTTTAGCGACAATGACTGCAACTTGTGCGCATCGAATACACCATCACTCACCACTGCGGCAATTACCTTTTTAGCTTGAGGCTCTTGGCCTACCAGTAACGCGATTATTTTTTCAATCAACATATTTTCAAGAAAAACGGCATGATGCGCAAAATCACGATCGATTTTTGCTACATGTGCAGCAACATCTTCTTTGTATCGTTTGTCCTTGCGTATCCCGCTACGAGAAAATATCTTAACATCAACAACAGTACCTTCAATTCCTGGCGGAACGCGCAATGACGTGTCGCGTACTTCGCGTGATTTTTCACCGAAAATTGCCCTAAGCAATTTCTCTTCTGGTGAATATTGAATGTCACCCTTCAAGGTCACCTTACCAACCAAGATATCTCCAGGTCTTACCCGCGTACCGATCCGTACAATGCCATCTTCATCAAGACCAGCAAGGGTAGATTCGCTTACATTAGGGATATCTCGAGTAATCTCTTCAGGTCCAAGCTTGGTATCTCGAGCATCGACAACATATTCATCAATATGTACCGAAGTAAGTGCATCTTCCGCAACCACCCGCTTACTCAATACAATTGCGTCTTCAAAGTTATAGCCATTCCATGGCATAAATGCCACACATAGATTTGCACCTAGCGATAATTCACCGTTATTGATGGCTGCACCATTGGTTAAAATATCACCAACTCGCACTACATCACCACGCTGAACAATCGGTGTATGATGAATCCAAGTGCTATAACTTGACCGTTCAAATTTTCTCAAATAATAGGTTTCAACACCCTTATTTATCCAATCTTCCTGATTTGCAAATTCAGTTTCAAAATAACGAATCACTATTTTTTCTGAGGAAACATATTCAACCACACCAGATTTTTTTGCAGTGATAACGCTTCCAGAAGCTTTTACAATTTCACTTTCCATTCCTGTTGCCACAATAGGCGCCTGTGTACGCACTAACGGTACCGCCTGCCGTTGCATGTTAGAACCCATCAATGCACGACTCGCATCGTCATGTTCTAAAAATGGAATCAATGCCGAAGAAACAGAAACTAATTGTTTCGGTGACATATCGATAAAATCAACTCTGCTTGCATCAACTGACATGAAATCATCTTCGTGACGAGCAAAGACTTTTTCATCTTTTAATCGATCACTATCTGTAGTTGCAGCATCAGCCTGTGCAATAAACTTATCGGTTTCCTGGAATGCATCAAAAAATACAACATCATCTTGAATCGATCCATTCACCACTGAACGATAAGGAGTTTCTATAAACCCGAGCTCATTCACCGTTGCATACGTCGCCAATGAAGAAATTAAACCAATAGTTTGCCCTTCAGGGGTCTCAACTGGACAAATTCTTCCATAGTGAGAAGGATGCACATCACGAACTTCATAGGTTGCTCGATCTTTCATAACACCGCCAGGCCCGAGAGCTGATAAACGGCGCTTGTGAGCTATTTCAGAAAGAGGATTTGTCTGATCCATAAACTGAGATAATTGCCCCAGACCAAAAAATTCTCTTAAAACTGCGCCAAGTGGTTTTACGTTAAGAAAATCTTGTGGCATTAATGCGCCATGCGCTTCTTGCATTCTAAAACGTTCGCGTACAATGCGATCTATACGTAAAAATCCAAGATAAATCTGGTTACTTAATAATTCACCAACCAAACGCACACGACGATTTCCAAGATGATCAATATCATCTAATTCGCCTTCACCGCGTTCGCGCAAATTAACAAGATAGCGTAACGCAGCAACTAGGTCTTCCTTAGTCAAAACAGTAATAGAATCATCTGTTTTTAAACCCAATTTACGGTTAATACGTATTCTTCCAACCTTGGTAAGATCGTAAAAGCGTGGATTAAACAATAAATTTTCAAATCGTTCTTTTATTTCTTTAAGCGAGGCGCTATCTCCAGGCCATACTTTGGCATGCAATTCACGCAAAGCATCTTCTTCAGAAAAGCATCGATCCTGCGTTAAGGTCATGGCAATAGTTGGCTGGAATACATAGCCTGATGAGGAAATAAGATTAAATGATAAATTTTTGTATTTACCAAAAAGCTCACCATGCTCTTCGCCAAAAACTTGTCCCTGTTCAACAAGGATCTCTCCAGTTTCTGGATCAATTACATCATGTCCAAAAACCCTGCTAAGCAATGTCGTCTTGCGCAATAACAATTTTTCAATACTGAGTTTTCTTATCTGCGCTAATAATTCTTTAGTGACACGTTTTCCGAGAAAAGCTTTTTCATCTTTTTCTGGTAACATGCCTTTCTCGATGCGTTGCCCAATTAATGATTCATCAATAGGACGGAAAAACTCTCCGTTACCAACATGAATGACATCGAAACTATAAAACAACGAAATAATTTCTTCTCGAGCAATGCCAAGAGCTTGCAAAAAAGTAGTGACTAGTAATTTTTTCTTTTTATCTATACGCACATAAAGATAATCATTGCTATCAAATTCGAAATCAAGCCACGAGCCTCGCATAGGAATAACACGCGCTAGATAATATGGCCTACCTCTGAAATCTTTAACTTTTTTACTTTGTGAAAATACCACCCCAGGCGACCGGTGTAATTGAGAAACAATCACACGATCAACCCCATTGATAAGAAATGTTCCTAAATCGCCAAGTTTATAACGACCATCTTCTTCGTAAAGATCAGCCATTACAGGAACATCAGCAAAAAAAATGTCCTGTTCTTTAATGTCACGAATCATTCTGTTTTCAGATTCGTCAACATCCCAAGACAATAATTGAATTTTTATTTTTAATGGCATTGAGAATGTTTGGCCACTAGAACGGCACTCATCTAGAGTCATCGGTAGTTGTACCGATACTCTAGACAAGCAGTTTGAACACGTTTTATAGCGAGCCGTTTTTTTCTTACAAAATGTACAAGAAAGATCGCCACTCAATCGAGAACAATCAGACTTCTTACATGATGTACATGACCACTGATAGCGATTAGCAATGCCAACGAGCTTACCACACGTACAAGACCATTGTCCTAGTTCATAACTAACATACTCAAGGGCCATACGATCATTGTACTCTATTGGAAAAATATCCTTCAGTACTTTTTCAAGTCCTATTGACAGACGTTCTGATGGAAGATAGTCCAGCTGTACGAAATCATTGAATGACGAGGATTGAATCTCAATTAAGTTAGGAACAGCAACAATACCTTTGGCTTTGCCAAAGGATTTACGAACAACACTCTTGCCCATGCGCAAGTTAGACATTAAGCAGCTCCTTACATGCTAAGTTTATTTTATCAGCGGCATTTTCGAAAAAACTATCTACCTAAGGTAGATTTAAGCCAACTCAACTTTGGCGCCGGCAGCTTCAAGCTCTTTCTTCATATTTTGAGCATCAGCTTTTGCAACGGTTTCACCTATTACTGTTGGAGCGTTTTCAACAGCAGCTTTGGCCTCAGCAAGACCTAATGATGTGACTTTGCGAAGCGCTTTAATCACATCAATCTTTTTATCGCCTGCCGCTGCAAGAGTTACCTTAAATTCTGTTTTTTCTTCAGCTTTAGGAGCAGCTTCTGCTGCTGGAGCTGCTGCTGCCATCATTGGCATAGCTGCAGATACACCAAACTTGGTTTCCAATGCTTTTACAAAATCGGCCAAATCCAAAACTGACATATTGCCAATTTCTTCAATCAATTTTTCAAATTTTGATGTCATGACATTCTCCACGCACAATTAAACATCACTCAATAAACAACTAGACTATATAAGCTTATTACTGCTTTTTCTCACCAATCTGCTTCAACGCCATTACAACGCGCGTCATTTGCATATTAAGCACGCCAACCAAATTAGAAATAGGAGCTTTTACGGTACCGCACACTTGTGCAAGCAACACTTCACGAGGAGGAAGTTGCGCAATTACTCTAATTTTTTCCTGTGGAATTACGGCCGTTTCTACATATCCAACGACTAAGCGCAATGCTTGATGCTCTTTAGAAAAATTTGTTAAAACTTTCGCTACTTCTGTAAAATGATCAGAAGCAAAAACCAAGCCTACCTGCTCTTTCAAGTAGGGGCTTAGCTCTTGGGCACCAGGGATATCGCTTACCGCAATCTTCATAAGACGCGCTTTAGCAATACGCAAGAAGCTTCCCTTGGTGCGCAATTCTTTGCGCAGTGTTTGCATTTGAGCCACAGTAAGGCTCTGCACACCTACAAGAAATGCTGCTTGATTTTCAACAAAATCTTTCTTTAAAGATCCAATGACTTCAGCTTTTTGCTCACGATTCATTATGGACACCTTTTAACAATCAAGCTCGCAAAAATTCATCTGGATTAACTTGGATGCCCACACCCATCGTCGAGGAAAGTGTCAATTTCTTGATAAATTTTCCCTTAGAAGTTGCAGGCTTGGCAGCCATCAAGGCCTTCACAAAGGCGGCAAGATTATCTTGGAGTTTCTGTGCATCAAAAGAAACTTTACCAAAAGAAAAATGCACAAGCCCTTGCTTATCATTCTTAAAGAATACTTTTCCTTTTTTCAATTCTTCTACCGTTGCCCCTACTTCAAAGGTAACCGTCCCAACCTTTTTATTAGGCAACAACCCACGAGGTCCAAGAATTTTAGCTACTTTGCCAACAATTCCCATCAAATCTGGAGTTGCTACAGCATATTCAAAATCAATCCAACCAGCACTAATTTTTTCTACCAAATCATCGGCGCCTATATAGTCTGCTCCAGCCTTTCTTGCCTCATCAGCATGATCGCCTTTTGCAAACACCAACACACGCGCCTTTTTACCTTTACCATGAGGAAGAACAACCGAACCACGAACAACTTGATCACCCTTGGACGCATCAATACCTAAATTAACGTGCACATCAAATGATTCATCAAATGCCACATACTTTAATTCTTTTACTTTATTGATTGCATCATGTGCCGCAAGTATATTGTTTTTCTGAACCTGCTCAACGGCCTTTAAATATTTTTTACCATGCTTAGCCATAACAAGCCCTTATAAAATCAAATAACTTCTATGCCCATGCTTCTTGCACTACCAGCAATAATTTTCTTGGCTTGCTCAAGATCAGCCGCATTAAGATCTGGAAGCTTAATTTTCGCAATTTCTTCGATATCCTGCCAGCTGATTTTGCCAACCTTATCAGTATTTGGCTTAGAAGAGCCCTTGGCGATACCTGCTCTTTTTTTAATAAGCTCAGTGGCCGGCGTAGTTTTCACGGTAAAGACAAATGTTTTATCTTTATAAACAATAATGTCAACAGGCACGGTTTCACCTTTTCTGCTTGCAGTTCTTGCATTGAATTGCTTACAGAATTCCATGATATTAACCTGCTGTTGACCTAAACAAGACCCAACCGGTGGAGCTGGAGTTGCCGCACCGCCAGGAATTTGCAATTTTATTCTTGCTCTAATCTCTTTTGCCATAATAAACTCACTAAACGTTATCGTTGGACTTGATCAAAACCTAATTCTACCGGAGTCATTCTACCAAAAATACTTACCATCACCGTGAGGCGTTCGTTATTGTCATCAATGCGATCAATTACACCAACAAAGCCCGCAAATGGCCCCTCCTTGATTTCTACCTCTTTGCCCACCACAAATTCGCCTTTTTCGGGACCAACTATCATTTCCCCCGTTATTTGGGATATAATGCGATCAATTTCTTTTTGTGTCAGTGGAACAGGATCGCTACCACCTAAAAAGCGCAAAACACGCGGCGTTGAAGCCACGAGCCTAAACGACTCCGGCACTAAATCGACCTCTACCAAAACGTATCCAGGAAACAATTGCTGATCTTCGGCCTCATCGATCGCAAAGAACTTCTTCATCTTTGCAGAAGGAACTAGAATTTGACCAAAATAATCCTGAAGCCCAGTTTCTTGCACGCGCTTACTTATATCTGCCTTCACTAACTCTTCGTAACCAGCATATACCTGGACAACATACCAACGTTTCATGTATTACAGCCCCAAAGCAAGTCTATTTTATCTGCCATAAGTTTTGAGTAAAAATTTGGCAAGGCTAGAGAAACAAAAATCAACAAAACCTAAATATATCGAGAGTACAAAGACTAAGAATAACACCACGATTGTTGAACCGAACCATTCATCATATTTAGGCCATATTACCTTACCGAGTTCAATTCTAACTTCACGAAAAAACCGTGCGACATCTTTCATTATACACCCGTACCAAATATTGTTGTTGCCATATCCACACTAAATTAAAAATTGTGGCAGGCCAGGAGGGATTCGAACCCCCAACCCGCAGATTTGGAGTCTGCCGCTCTACCAATTCGAGCTACTGGCCTAAACACATTTTTACTTTGTTTCTTTATGCGGCCCATGCTTGCGACAACGAGAGCAGAATTTTTTAAGTTTTAGCGAGCCTACCGTTCTCTTCTTGGTCACCACCTGAGTGTAATTACGCTCTCTGCACGCTTCACACGCCAAATGTGTTGTTACCGTATTCTTTGCCATAAAAACTCAACATGTTTAAATTAACGATTGTATTTACGCCCAGCCCACTGGAGCCCGCGACTGGATTCGAACCAGCGACCTCTCCCTTACCAAGGAAGTGCTCTACCAACTGAGCTACGTGGGCACACCTATTTTCACATTACCTATTAGGGTAATTTAAAAAAAGAAAAAAACAATCAGAAGTTTAATATAAAACCTCCTCCTGTTTTTGGAGCTGGCGACTGGACTTGAACCAGCGACCNNAATCAGCTGCTCTACCAACTGAGCTACGCCAGCAAAATATCTAAATCTGGAGCGGGAAACGGGGCTCGAACCCGCAACCTACAGCTTGGAAGGCTGTCGCTCTACCAGTTGAGCTATTCCCGCGCTAATTCTGTATTGCTCAAGGCCCGAATAGATCATTTTATCTGGTGGTGAGAGTAGGATTCGAACCTACGAAGGCATAACCAACGGTTTTACAGACCGTCCCCTTTGGCCGCTCGGGAATCTCACCATAAAAAAACTTTCTACTATGACGTCGCTGTGCTGAATATAATAGTGCTTTTCTGTTAGGATTTCAACTTAATTTTTACCAGATCTCGTCTTTTTGAACAAATTTTTCTCTATTTCTCCACGACTATTTTAAGATTTTGTGCCAACCTACAGCTCGCGTTTAAGCGCCTCAACATATTTACATCTGTGATTATGGCTCCACAGATATCAAAATAATGGTGCTATATATGCGCACGCTACATAACTCAGATAGCTCACTTTAAACAGCTATAGGAGATAATTCTTGATTGAGCTGAATCATAATCCAAGGCCACATGACAAACTGCATGATCGAGAAGTGGCATGATAATCTGAGGCCACTCGATGAGACAAACGCTTTTGGCAGCATATAAATACTCTCCAAAACCAACTGATAAGAAATCTGAGAGTGTATTAATACGATACAAATCAAAATGATACACTGTTCTGCCATCTGGCAAATCGTAACTATTTACATAATTAAATGTAGGACTTGTAACAGGCTCATCTACCCCAAGCTGTCTGAGCAATTCCCGAATCAACGTCGTTTTTCCTGTGCCAAGAGTCCCAGTAAACGTGATAATACTATGGTGAACTAAGAGCTCCTTGATACGCTCAGCAATATGCGAAACTTCTTGAAGAGAGTATTGAATCTTCATAGACCTCTTTACAATTTTTTTATTTTTGTCAGCAATTTCCGCTCCTTTTTTGATTTTCGATGTGGGCGTTTCTCACGAAATTCGTGTACACTAACTTCACTTTTTGGCATCGGTTTGAGCGTAGAAAATTCAGCCATAAGGGCATCAACCTCCGCATTCTCTTCCTGACTCGTTTTAAGTGATTTTGATTTTTTATTCACTCGAACCTGTTCAGGTGTACAACACAATTTCTGTAGGAATAATCGATAAAATTCCTCCGGATGCACCGCTTCTACTGCAGCACATGCAGCAACTTTTTTCCGCAATTCACGATCAGAAGATATTAACAGCATATCATACGACTTATGCTTTTCAACATAACGATATATGTAGTCATCCGCAGATTCATGATAGCCTGAATAAATAATCTGCACATCACCTTTGATTTCTTTGGTTGGTCTAACGTATGACCCTCCATCAAAAACAAGTACTACATGATGCTTCTTTTTGTGCGCATATTCACTAAGTTGTTTAATAAAACGCTCGCGCTGACCTTCTCCAATGTCTTCATCGGGCATTACTTGCTTTAAAAGATTATAACCATCAATAATAATAATCACTCGAAATCCCTTATTACTTCCCCGCCAATTCAATCCCTATCATCCCAAAACCACATATTTTACGTTTGACAATTGCAAATAGCCCACAAAGTAGTTACATTGATGACAATAATGCTATTTAAATTATCCTATTTCTGAATCATGGTTTACTAGTATGTCACAACTGATTCATCTACGCCAACGTATAAAGGCCATTGAAACAATTAAAAAAATAACTCACGCAATGCGCCTTATATCTATGTCAACGCATGCCCAACTCAAGCATCGTTCACCATTTGTACAGTTTTATGCATCTGCTATACAATCTCTTTTTGCAACACTCTATACACAGTCCAGTACCTCAAAGAAAGAAACATCAACTAACGTTTCTGAACGTTATCTCGTTATCTTTATTGGGTCACAAAAAGGACTTTGTGGAACTTTCAACACACAACTTTCTCGATGTTTATTTGAATGCTTGTTAGACAAAAAGGCTGAATTAGTAGTTGTTGGGAAAAAAGTATTAGAATACGCCGAACAACAATCAGATCATTCTATCATGCAAGTCTATACAACACTTTCTATGCGTACGCTACTCACTATTTCACAAGAAATCACCAATCTCATTCTCCAACAACGCGAACAGTATACGCATATCATACTTGCAAGCAACATGCCAAAAACATTTTTTGTGCAACAGCCTCGCTTATTCACCCTGTTTCCACTCACCGAACAAGAAGCTCTTTCCAAAAATGATGACACTTTACATGATTACCTATGGGAACAAAAACAAGAAGATCTTCTGCCAATTCTCTTGCATCAATATATTGCATCAGAGGTATATAATGCACTTTTTCAATCTTTGATTGCAGAGCAAGCTTCACGCTTTATTTCTATGGATTCGTCAACACGTAATGCTAAGGAACTACTTGATATTGCTCGGCTTCATTATAACAAGCTACGCCAAGCAATAATCACCAAGGAACTCACAGAATTAAGTAGCAGTTATTAGTATTTCGGTAGTGGCATGCATGATACTCTTCCATTGTTTTGCGCATATCCCTCACTTGCTCACCATCTCGCCCATATTTCCCTTGGTACATTTCCAACTCCGGTGATCCCTCTACCTCTTTTATCCTCACGCTATAACAATGTAACCGTGTACTGTAAGCAAGATGGCCTCTGCGGAGGAAAGAACGAGTTTGGAGAGATTTTATTTGGTGGAAATAAAGTAAGAAAATTGGAATTTCTCCTCGCACATGCTCGCGCACAAGATAAAACCACAGTTGTTACCTTTGGTTGCGCAGGGTCGAATCATGTTGTTGCTACAGCCGCCTATGCCCAATACCTCGGCACCAACTGTATCGGTATGCTAAAGCCTCAAGCAAATTCCATCTTCGTACGTAAAAATCTTGCACTTATGAATTACTATAATGCCGAATTGTACCATTTCCCTTCATCCGGCTTGCGAGCTCTGGGAACATCTGAACTCTTTTCTATGCATAAGCGTATATTCAAAAAAATGCCCTATCTCATTACTACGGGAGGATCTCAGCCTCTGGGAGTACTTGGATTTGTAAATGCGGCATTTGAACTAAAAGAACAGATTGTGCGCGGCGAATTACCTGAACCTCAGTACATTTACGTGGCCGCAGGATCACTGGGAACAGTCGCCGGACTTTTGTTGGGCTGTAGAGCTGCAAGGCTGACATCAAAGATTGTCGCTGTTATGATAGAGCCATCCGATCAGCACGCATGCAGGCAAGCAATTGAATCATTGTTTGTGGAGACCAATCGATTATTGCATCATTATACTCCAGCATTCCCTCTGTTCACTCTAACTTCACAAGAGTTCATTATACGCACGGAAAGCGCTGGCGATGACTACGGTCGTAGTACACCTGGTGCAAATCGTGCGCTCCAACAGGCCCGTCTATGGGAAAACATACATCTTGATCCAACATACACCGCCAAAGCATTTGACGGGCTTCTTAACGATGCTGCATGTGGATTTCTACGCGGAAGTACGGTATTGTTTTGGCACACATATGATGGAACAAATGGTAACCACCTTACTCACAACTTCGATTTTCGTGCACTTCATCCATCATTGCATCATTACTTTACCAATTCAACTATCTCTCGCTGATACTTTGCTTTGCTTTACGTGTAAAGTTTTGACTAGAAGATAACAAAGTAATCCGCTCACCAAGATAGCTACAAATAATCCCGGTGTTGGCCCAATGTTTAACATTTCATTGAGAACGGCTCCGAACACAACGCCAAACCACGTCATGACAACAGTTATTCGAGGGTCATATTGCACAAAAAATTTGTACACCACATATAATACCAGTCCTACAACTACACCTTGCATCAACAATGTGTAAACCGTCTCATACGGGGATATCGCACCAACACCTATGATTCCCATGAACATGCACATTCCAAATAATGAAACTGTTTTATGAGAGATTCTTTGCTGAAAGAAATTCAATCCTCGCACAATAAAGAGCGCGATACTTGTAAGCAATAGATATCCAATACTAAAATTTATAATCACCCCTAAGCTTTGAATAGAAAAAATAACATATTGATAATTGCCCCACGTTGGTAATGGTAGAGGAAATAGCTTAAAACCGATAGCAGGCAATCCTGTCACGCTCATCGCCAGCGCTCCACCAATCAGAACCGCCTGACTTGCTGGCAACGCAAAAGAATTGCGTTTGCTACCTGCTATACTGTATAGCACAAAAAAGGTCATCAGAAGCGCAAAAATAATACCACTGAATAACCCAACGCCGATAGTTGAAAGCAATTG
The DNA here is from genome assembly GCA_002441565.1 of Candidatus Dependentiae bacterium UBA6230. Classification (GTDB taxonomy): domain Bacteria; phylum Babelota; class Babeliae; order Babelales; family Vermiphilaceae; genus UBA6230. The sequence goes on along the minus strand of DJWM01000005.1, from coordinate 7,736 downwards.
AAACATATAGGTTTGCTTGGTACCAAACAGGGCTTCGGTTTGTGCAAATTTATTCGCCAGGTCAAACACAAGAGTTCCAAATGCACCACCAAATACCAATATCTTTGCCTTATATGAAACCGGCCGCCCTCTTATCATAAAAAGTAGTATGAAAAATATGAGCATTACCGCTAACAATGAAACCATGCGCAAGATATTGCGAATTTCTTGTATGTTGCTCTGCTCACGCACCCACTCATCAGGAAGATATATAAATTGTTCACTGTCAGCGATTTCATCACCCTGAATCGTAACTGAAATTCTTGCCTGGCCACCACTCTGATCGTATGCTTGCTTGTCAGCAAATACAAAAAACCAGTCTTGACGATGTGGACGTTTTTGACCAATTACAGATATTTCTTCAAGCTGTGCTGGATTCAGTTGATAAGTTATTTGCAGTGACTGCACGGCCTTGTCACGAGCCTCCTGTTCACTAAGATGTTTTCCTGCGGCATCCTCTGGTAAAATATGCACCATTCTGCGAATCTTACCATCTCCTGAAACCACTGCTTGGTATTCCTCCACACGCTCTGCGACAGGTCGTTCAAACCTAACAAAACGCACGACGAAACGTGGCTGAAGCAAATAAGAATAAATCAGATTCTGATATACTGATTTACCACCATGTTGCCAAACAAATTTGTGTTGTAAGGTATTGGAAGCCTCTAAACCGGTATATGCCACCCCTAATGCCCGCCATTGGCTGTCAAAAACCACTCCCTTTTCTTGCCAAGCATGTTTTGCTAAATCTATTGCCTGACCACGTGACACCGTAACGCCTACTGAATCTTCAGTACGCATTTTAATAACCATAAAACCAATCACGCCAATTAGAGCAGTAATCGTAAATAGTATGCGACGTGCTTTATGCGAAACAGTAGTTGTAAATATTGGCTCAGTGATTGATGAACTATATGCAACAGTGGACACAACAGGTTGCCATGAAGCATTGCTATAATCTTCAGATAGCTTATGCATACCGCCTTTGCGAATTATTGCCATAAGAACTATAATCGCAGGCACAAGTCCAATCATAATTACAAAAATTTGATTAATCCAAGCACCGGCGGCCTCTGTAACAAAAAGTGGTATTGAAAATAACACCAAATCAAAAACTGCGTGCGTAATAATTACCGGCAAAAGACCATACCTTAAATAAACCACTGCAAACATAAACGATGGAATTATTAACTCGATCAATCGAGCATATGCTGGCAATGCGGGATAAGTGGCGTGCATTGCACCAAATACGAAAGCCTGCAGCACTACCGCACCAGCAATCCACCACGATCGCTTGCCAAAACGATTTCCAAGAATTGCAGCTGCCGCAATAGGTAATGCACGAAATCCACATTCCTCCATAAAACCAGCATGCAAAGAACTTGCCACCGCATTCAACCAAGGGAAATACGTAGCAAGGATATTTGGATTCGTAAGATGATCAGATGGAATCCACCAACCTAGATAACGGATAGAGAATGAGTATAGTGCAACAATAAATGCAAGCATGAAACCAACTAACAAATATCCTCCAGCAGTTCTTCCCACGATTTCATACGAAGATGCCGCACATGATTTCCATACTTTCCATAATTGTGGATGCGCTTTAAATCCTTTTCTGGTTAGTCCCTCACTCGTGACAAATATCACCGATAACATTGCCACTGAAACCAAAAAGCCAAAAATATATATAATAAGATTTTTTAAGAGAAACTGGTTCATGCCTAATGCAGTAGGGTAGTGCATCCACAACAACGGCATTTGGTTTAAATTTGCCAAAAAATTAAGCGCGCTAACCACAAATGCTGCCACCAATGCAGGCTTCCATAGCGCACTTCGATTGCGCACTAAAAATGCAAGGCCGAAACCACATCCCCCTAAAAGATACACTAATAAAAAGATGCCCCCAGCAATCATAGCTATTCCTTGATTTGCTGAGCGCAGTTCAGTATAGCGGGCAATAAATTCTTCAGGAACTTTAACAAAAGGTAAGATCTCAGACAGTTTGTCGCCACGTACCACAAGACGTAATCTATACGTAGCTTTTCCTATGTGTTCATTATTTTTTTCATACGTAAAGGCATGATCAACACGTTTGCTCAACATAACTTCTTGGGACGCGTCTACTAACTTGTAGTCACTGAAATTAATTCCCCATTGTTCCGAAGCACCGGTTTGTGCAATCTTTTGCGCTTCGTGTGATGCAAGCGCTGCACCGCTCGTAGTTTCGGGTATAACTTCTAAAAAACCATATTTTTGGCCGCTCGGGGTAAAGATAAATGTCGCTTCATGCTTTGAACCTTGCGCAAAGTGCCGTACTTGCCATACATAAGGCTCATAGATGTGTCGTGACACTATATCTTTAAATGTGTTGGCATCTCCCGCCTCAAACTCAATATACAATTTAGCTAGTTCATCAGTGTGAAATAGTGCAGCTTGTTGAAATGATTCAGGCCCTATCTTCAGTTCATGGGCATTCAGGGATGCTTTTTCTAGTGCCTGTGCTCGATTCATGGTTAAATCAACCGAGACCAGTGGGAATGCTCGAGAGAAATAATGCATACTAAAGGCTATACCACATAGTGATGTTATACTAAAAATGATCCAAAACCATACCGTATAGCTCGTATTACGAATAGCGAATGACATATTTCCCCCTCAACTTTAGATTTCCTATCACATATATTTCGATTATAATTATGCCTAAATATAACTAAAAAACTATCATCGAAGCATTTTATGATAAAAAAAATAAAACGACTCATCTTGCCACGTTCTTTACCACTACAACTCATAGGAATAATTGCAGCAGTCCTCATGTTTGGCCACTACCTACCACTCATGCTGACTCGAGGAATTTATACCTTTAGTTTGTGTTTTAAGGAACTATTATCTTTCTTATTGCCATTCATTATCTTCGCATTCGTAACCACAGGAATACTTTCATTTAAGAAAAAAGCACCCATTATCCTTGCCTTACTACTGAGTCTTGTCTCTCTCTCTAATGGATTTGTTGCACTATTCGTCTATGGAGTACTATCACTCGTATTACCGAATCTAAACACCACCTTATGTCCAAACCAGATATCTACATCTTCACCACTCACTCCGCTCTTTGAATTGAAAATACCGAGTCTCTTGGGAGCTGAAAAAGTTCTTTTGCTTGCCATCATCGTTGGTCTTATTTTTTCTTTTATCCGATCACAACGAATGGAACAAGGTCTATCGATCCTGAAAAAGGGCATAGAATTATTTTTTTCAAAATTTTTCATTCCATTGTTACCGTGCTACATTTTAGGTTTCTTGCTTAAAATTCAGTATGACGGCATCTTCATTAAACTTTTTCAGCACTACAGCATGGCATTTTTCCTGATCGTCTCATTGCAAATTGCTTATCTTGCTTGGTTTTATTGGCTGGCAGAAGGCTTTTCTTTAGTTCGCACCAAAAAGTCACTCAATACCGCTTTGCCAAGTTATGTAACCGCATTTAGTACCATGTCGAGTACTGCAACATTACCAGTATCTATTCCCGCGGCTGAGAAAAACACTGGTAATACGGCTCTTTCCCATATCGCCATGCCAATTATGGCAAACATCCATCTGCTCGGTGATGCAATAGGAACTCCGATACTTACGCTCGTGAGCATGTCTGTCTTTCTGCACCACACGCCACATTTTTCTGAATACGTAGTATTTGTATTCTACTTTTGTATTGCAATGTTTGCCGCATCAGGAATTCCAGGCGGGGGAATTATTGTAATGATTCCTGTATTGAAATCATTACTCGGTTTTACCCCAGAAATGATCAGCGTAGTCATGACTCTCTATTTGTTGATGGATTGCTTTGGTACTGCCGCTAACGTTATGGGTGACGGCGCTCTCATTATTGTTCTCAATAAAATGTTGAAAGGATTAAAGATTATTGAATAATTTTTCATAAACAAGATTCATGCATCAGTAAATAAACCGAGAAGATCGTAGACATTTTGGAATCGGCGCACCGTGCAGTGCGTCGATTCTATTTTCTGATTATGAGCAACCAATAGTTGCGTGATCCCAAATTTTTCTGCTTCACGAATATACATACCAATCTGATTGATAGGCTTAATATGACCGGTCAAACTAATTTCACCCAAAGCAATTGATTTTTCTGGTAATGGCTGTTGAAAATAGCTTGAAAGTAATGCGAGAGCAATGCCTAAATCTGGAGAGCTACCCCGCGTCTTAAAACCACCACTTACTTTAAAAAATATGTCATGTGTGCTGAGTTTTACTTTTAAATATTTTTCTAAAATTGCGGCAATAAGCACTACTTGTTTATGATCAACTCCTGAAACAACTCGCTGTGGCAGCCCGAGTTTTGAACTAATTGTCAGCGCCTGCAATTCAAGCAAAAGTGGTCGCGATCCTTCAATAAAACTCACCAACACCGATCCCGGAGAATGCGAAATCTCATTAATCAGATGCTGGTTAATATTAGGAACTTCTATCATCCCTTCTTCATGCATCTCAAAAAAGCCCAGCTCATTGATGGTGCCAAAACGATTTTTAACTGAACGCAAGACGCGAGTTTGCCAACGATCTTCACCTTGAAGATAGAACACTGCATCAACCATGTGTTCTAGGGTTTTTGGGCCAGCAATGGTACCATCCTTGGTTATATGACCAGTCGCGATAATAGCAACGTCATGCTCTTTAGCCAGACGCATCAGTTGGAACGTTGATTCACGCAATTGCCCTATACTTCCCGGAATGGTTTGCGTTGTTGAAAGTTGGCAATTTTGAATAGAATCGATAATTAGTAAATCTGGCTTTTCCTTTTGTGCTGTCATAATGATGGCCTCTAAATCAGCCTGATCAGAAAAAAGAAGTGTTTTATTATGACATCCAAGACGCTCGGCACGCCCCTTGACCTGTTGTAATGACTCTTCCGAAGAAAAATAAAACACACGATAACTATTGGCAAGTTGATTTGAGATTTGCAATAAGAGCGTTGATTTTCCAATACCCGGATCACCCGTAAGTACAATAAGCGAACTGGGCATAATCCCATTACCCACCACGCGATCCCACTCTTTAATCCCCGATAACATACGCGGACGCATCTTCGCATCAATCGCATCAAGAGTCATCATAGTCACACATTGTGAGGGGCTCTTTTTGGTGCCACCGGTTGTTGCCACTGAAACAACCTCAGCCAATGTGTTCCATTCGTTGCACTCGGGACAACATCCCATCCAGCGCAGCGTTTGATAATTACATGTAGAACAGGTGTAACTTGTTTTCTTCTTTGACATATTAAAGGATAGTTGCCTGGTGAAATGAAGGATATTTATCAATTATATAACACTGTCTGCAGCGGGCCTGATACGCCTCTTGGGCACCGACTAAAATTATAGGATCATCATGTCGCGCAGCTTGACCATCAACTAAGCGCTGCGTAAAATTTGCATCATTTCCACAGATCGTACAGATCGCTTGTAGTTTAATCACCTGGTTCGCAATAGCCATCAATAACGGCATGCTACCAAACGGCGCTCCTCGAAAATCTAAATCCAAACCGCCAACAATAACTCGTTTTCCTGATTCAACAAGTGTACATATCATCGGCACAATACTATTATCGAAAAACTGTGTTTCATCAAAACCAATAACATGCACATCATCGCGCATGCCATATTCTATGATTTCACTGGTATCATGTACAGCAAAGGCAGATATACGTGAGCCATTATGCGAGACTATGTGCTCGGTTGAATGACGATTATCAATACTCGGCTTGAATACAACAACGCCCTGTTGCGCAATAGTTGCGCGGCGTAAGCGACGAATTAATTCTTCAGATTTACCTGAAAACATAGGGCCACAAATAACTTCCAATGAACCCTTTTTCTTTGACGGCATAAAAACTCCTGTTCATATATATTGTTAATAACTATGTTATGATAAATGTTTTTTGCATTCTTGCAAAAATACATAAATACATAATACTCATTTGCAATTTATGCTCTTTTTGGCTTCAACCTTACATCATCTTTGTATAGATCAACCTCTTACGGTACACTAATACTATAGCTTTCAAAACCACCTAACCCAAGATAACCTATTATGATTCTTAATAAATATTTAGCACATGCTGGTATCTGCTCGCGCCGCAAAGCAGTCGAACTTATTAAAAGCGGCAAAGTCACCATAAATCATTTTCCCATTCTGGAGCCGGGTTATATGGTACGAGAAACGGATGTTGTCCGTTACAACAAACGAATAGTCAAACCAGAAGAAAAAATCTACATTCTTCTTAATAAACCTGCTGGTTATATCTCCACGGTATCAGATGAACATGATAGAAATACCGTACTTGAACTTCTAGAAAAAGCCCACAAAGACCACCGATTGTATCCAATTGGAAGGCTTGATCGCGATACCACTGGTCTTCTTATTTTTACTAATGATGGCGATTTAGCGCAAAAACTTGCTCATCCTCGCTATAACGTACAAAAGGTTTATCAAGTAATGCTTGACCAAGCATTACGTAATGAAGATATGCAGAAAATTAGCAATGGCCTAAAACTCAAGGATGGGGAAATTGCCGTTGATCGTATAATCTATGTTCCACAAAAACCTCATACACACATACGTATTACTTTGCATAGTGGGAAAAATCGTATTGTGCGACGTATTTTTGAACACCTAGGATACAAAATTATAACGCTTGATCGGATAAAATATGCTGGGTTAAGCATTCGAAATGTACCACGCGGTGGATGGAGAAAATTAACTGAGCAGGAAATCACAAAATTGAAACAATGTTCTTAACTGTCTAAATCTTTAAAAAAGGAGAAGTCATGTACTTTATGGGGCCGCGGGTTTTGGTGATGTTGTTTATCAACGCTGTTATTTGGTATTTTGTGATTTTTGCTTCATTGTATGCGATTAAAAAAAACGTAAATTTGTATTTGGCATCATTTGTTTTACTGCTTCTTTTTACCTTGGGATTGGTAACATGCCCCTTTATGTTAGGCATGGGTAAAATGGCACTGAGAAGTTTTTTGATGTTGTCCTAAATAATATAAGATAATAAAAAAGCCTCAACTTTAAAAAGTTGAGGCTTTTTTTATTTAACCTGGCACTACCTACTTTCCCGGGCCGTCTCCAGCCAAGTATCATCGGCGCTGTGGACTTTACTGCCGTATTCGGGATGGGAACGGGTGTTTCCCCACAGCTATGCGCACCAGAAATTTTTGATTTTCATGTTAACTACAATCTGCAGAACACGTAAATCGTAATTTTTAAAATTTCATTGTCAATTTTTCTCTTGTGGTAAAATATTTGTAGGTCGTCACTTAATTTCGATAAAGAAAATATACATGTGATAAAAACGTTCGATCTATTAGTACTGGTTAGCTCAATACATTACTATACTTACACACCCAGCCTATCAACCTCGTAGTCTTCGAGGAATCTTATGTGTCATTTCTGACACGGGGACATCTAATCTTGGAGCGAGTTTCCCACTTAGATGCTTTCAGCGGTTATCTCTAATTAGCTTAGCTACCCAGCGTTGCTTTTGGTAAACAACTGGAACACCAGAGGCTAACCCATCCCGGTCCTCTCGTACTAGGGACAGCCCTCCTCAAATATCCTGCGCCCACAACGGATAAGGACCGACCTGTCTTACGACGGTCTGAACCCAGCTC
>DJWM01000004.1 GCA_002441565.1 Candidatus Dependentiae bacterium UBA6230 | reverse complement strand
GGCAACCTGTTTTGAGATGCGCTAAAGCAGATTCTTGTTCAAATACACCGTGCACAGAAGTGAAGAGCGCTATGGATAAGGCGATGGCGCATAGACTGCGCCCCATTTTTTGCAAGATTATAAAAAACCAAGTTCTTTGAAACAAATTAGTATGGAGTGGCTGTCGCATGTAATCCCTTATAAATAAAAATACAAAAACACTGCTTATTATATTGGGGGAAAATCCTAGACAATTTTTGATATTTATCAAAAAGAAGATTACATTTCAAAGACACAACCCTTAAGCTCAACCCTAAAATGCATAATTGGCAATCAAAGGTAGCTAATCGGGGTTATCTCGATACGTTTGCCCGGTGTTTTCTTTGAGATTTTTTGCCTTATTTGCAAAAAAACGTATCATTATCAGTATCTCAATAATCATAGGGAATGGGAGGTTTTTCAGTGGTATCATTTCTTTGCCATTACCCATTACCATGATTTTCTAGTTACTATTTAGGGGGCTTTATGGCACAAGATCACAATCATAGTTTTGAACACGAACATGAGCATACGCTTAAAGATGGTATTATCTGTCACTTACCGTATTCCATTTTTTCAGTCGCATTTTGTTTAACGGTACTTAGTTTTTTGAGCTATTTGACCCTGGGGATAAGCAACGGCCTTATCTTACGTAAGGGTGCGCACATGCTATTCCATTCATTTCACTTTTTGCACATCGTATTTGCAGCTACGGGAACCTTAATCACGTTTTATCGCTATTCAAAAAATGTGTTGTTGGGGCTTGTGGTTGGTGTTATGTGCTCGATTACCTTCTGTACTCTTTCTGATGCGATTATTCCGTATCTTGCGGGTAGAATGCTCGGTGTGAACATGCAGTTTCACCTCTGTTTTATCTCTGAGTTGAGCAATATTATACCATTTCTTGTTCTCGGTCTTTTGAATGGTTTTGTTATGGGGCGTTATCATCATGGTCACCATGAATCTTATTCTGTTTTTTCCCATTTTGTTCATATTTTAATTAGTTCATTCGCATCAACCTTTTACCTGGTGGCAAATGGTTTGCCAGACTGGTATTCGAAGATTGGCATAATTTTTCTATTTTTGATTATCGCTGTGGTGGTTCCATGCACACTTTCTGATGTAGTGGTTCCTATGGCATTTGCAAGGGTTGGTAAAAGGAATGAGCGGCATTAGATTAGAAAATGTTACCAAAAGCTTTAATGGTGAGCCTATAGTCGAAAGGCTTAACCTTTCTATACGCAGTGGAGAATTTTTTGCCCTGCTCGGCCCGAGTGGAAGTGGCAAGACTACCTTATTGCGCCTTATTGCAGGATTTGAGGTCGTTGATAGCGGGCGCATATTCTTGGAAGATCATGAAATTACCCATACACCCATTTATCTAAGGCGTATTAATACGGTATTTCAGCACTATGCGTTATTTCCTCATTTGAATGTGTTTGACAACGTTGCGTATAGTCTTAGCATTGCGCGTATTCCTAAACCTGAAATCAAGCAACGCGTAATAAAGGCTCTGCAAACAGTACATCTTGAAAAACATATATACAAATTAATCCATCAATTATCGGGTGGGCAGCAGCAACGTGTTGCGCTTGCTCGTGCCATCATTAATAAGCCCGATGTATTACTTCTTGATGAACCGCTTGCGGCTCTTGATATGAGTCTGCGTGAAAAGATGCTTGTTGAACTAGTTGATTTGCAAAGTTCGTTAAAAACTACGTTTGTGTATATTACGCATGATCAGTTCGAGGCGCTTACGGTTGCAGATCGCATGGCGATCATGAACGCTGATGGCGAAATTGAGCAAATAGGAACTCCCAAAGAAATTTATGAATTTCCACACACCTCGTTTGTGGCAACGTTTGTAGGTACAAGTAATATTTTGTATGGTAGAGCGCATCTTGATAACGCGACTGTGCGCGTTGCGGTGCATGGACTTGGTGAATTTGAAACGACAATGCCTAAAATAAATGCTGATTGGTTGCACCATGGCCGTGACGTACTTATGAGCATTCGCCCTGAAAAAGTAGAGATTAGTAAAAAACCGCTTCAAGAATTTTCTAATCATTGTGTCGGTACCGTAATTTCAATTATATATAATGGACGTTCCACCGTGTATCACGTCAGGTTGGCAAATGGCTTTGTGATGCATGTGTTTGAGCAAAATGAAGAGCACTTTCCACAGGAAGTGATTGATTATGATGATCAAGTACATCTTTACTGGCAAAAAGAAAATGTAGTGTTGTTGGAACGATGAAAAAAAACTTGATAAGCCGTTTGGCACAAGAACAATCATTTTTTTGGTCGATGCCGGCACTGTTATGGCAACTACTTTTTTTGTATGTTCCTATAGCGGTCATTGTTGTGCTGAGCGTACTACAACGAGTTGACTACGCATTTTGGCAACATGTGACGTTTGCACATTATCGTACTGTCATGCAGCCCATGTATCTGGTCATCATTGGGCGATCTCTATTTCTTGCGTTGAGCAATGCCTGTATCTGTCTCCTATTCGCGTATCCCGTCGGGTATTTTTTGGCACTTCGTGCTAAAAGTTGGAAAAACATCTTATTGTTATTACTTATTTTGCCATTTTGGACCAACTTTTTAGTGCAGGTATACGCGTGGTTTTTTGTGTTGGAACGGAACGGTTTTTTGAACCTTATCTTACAGAAATTTTATCTTATTGCTGAACCGCTACAGATTGTGAACACACAAGCAGCTATACAGCTTGTGATGTTGTTTTGTTATCTCCCTTTCATGATTATGCCAATTTATACTGGACTTGAAAAAATAAATAAACGCTTATTTGAAGCATCAGCAGATTTAGGAGCTAATTCTTGGCAAACGTTTTTGCGTGTTACGTTACCGCTTTCATTATCCGGAGTCAGAACGGGCTTTTTCTTGGTATTTATTCCATCATTTGGCGAATTTGTGATTCCAGCATTACTTGGTGGTGGCAAAACGATGTATGTGGGCACGCTGGTTTCGTACTATTTTGTTGAAAGCAAAAATGCTCATCTAGGTTCTGCGTTTACGGTGGTAAGTGCAATCATTCTTGGTCTATCAGCAGTAGCGCTTTTGATGTTATTTAAGCAAAGTGTGCGTCGATCGTTTGCAAAGGATAGAGCTTCATGAATATCAGATCGTGGCTAACGGCATTGGTCTTGCCGAGCATAGTGGGAATTACGTATACCATGTTATACATACCCATTATTATTCTTGTGGTCTTTTCATTTAACGATGCAGAGATGTCATTCGTCTGGAAAGGTTTTTCTTGGCGCTGGTATCAGGCATTGTTTCAGTCGGTAGAAGTTTGGAATGCGCTTTATAATTCTCTGATAGTCGCATGTTCTTCAGTAATGCTTAGCCTTATCTTGGGTGTTCTTTTTGTATTTTATAGTGCTGGAACGCGATTGAGCCGTTTGGTGGTAGCATTTTATGGAACTCTCGCGGCGCCAGAAATTGTTCTTGCAATTGGACTTTTAAGCCTCTTTTCTTTTTTTGGAGTGCCACTGGGTATGGTTACGCTCATTGCTGGGCATACTTTGCTTGGGTTAGGCTATGTAGTGCCCATGGTGTATGACCGTTTTTCAGAGCTTGATTATCGGCTAACGGAAGCATCGCTTGATTTGGGAGCTACCAGAACACAAACGTTTTTCAGAATTATTGTGCCACTTTTGTCGCCAGCACTTCTTGCGGCAGCACTTCTTGTTTTTATTATTTCACTTGATGATTTTCTCATTTCATTTTTTTGCGCGGGTGCATCAACATTAACATTACCCATGTACATTTTTTCTGTTTTGCGAACAGGTGCAACGCCTTTGGTAAACGCATTATCAACACTATTACTCTGTGTCAGTAGTTTGTGTGTTTTGATTTTTAGTTCGCTCCGTGTCAAATCGCAGCTTTTTTAATGCAGAAGGTCGGGATGAATATGATGAAGAACTTTTCTGATCGTAAAGCGAGGTTCATGACACGTGTTGCGATAGTTGGTTTTTGGTTAATGATCATTGCCATATTTTTGTTTTTGCCTCGGTTTGTGCATATGATTCGCCCGACGCGTAGCATTAATATTATGACATTCCCCCGTGTTATCGATGCGCAGATATTGACACAATTTGAGCATGAAACCGGCATCAAGGTATATCTTAGTTATTATGAGAATAATGATGAACTGCTGGTGAAAATGCGTCAAACCAAGGGTGAAGGGTACGATCTTATTATTCCTTCCGATTATGCTGTAGATACGTTGCGTAAAGAGGGATTATTGCAGCAACTTGATACGCGGGCATTGCCCTTTTTTGATCGCATCCATCCTAAATTATTACACCATTATTACGACCCCGAAGCAGAATACAGTATTCCGTATTTTTGGGGATTGTATGGTCTAGGGATTGATAGAACGTGTTGCCACAACCGTCCTGTGTCGCATTCGTGGGATGCTATATTTGATGAGCATGCCGTCTTTTACAAGATTGGCATGATCAACAATGCACGTGAAGCGGTGTTGCTAGCATCCTGGTATTTGTTTGGTTCAATCGAGCAACTCGATGCAACAAAATTAGCACAGGTCAAAGATTTGCTTATCAAACAAAAAAAATGGGTACAAGCGTATACTGATTTAGCGCCAGATTATTTATTGTTGTCTGGTAGTTCCCCCGTAGTGGTTGGATTAAGCAGCGATATTCTGCAGGCTCATAGGGCTGAAAGCATGTTGGAGTTTGTTCTTCCGCAAGAGGGTACCTTCATGGTCATTGATGCAATGGCTATTCCGCGTACAAGCACTAAAGCGGTGTTGGTGTACGAATTTTTGAAGTACGTGTATCGTCCAGAAATTTTGCAGTATCATGCTGATCGCTTTTCGTTATTTTCTCCTATTAAGGATGACGTGTTAATCCATCACACACAACAAGCCTTCTCTTGGTTAGAAACAGTACCAGTTATAGAATTTTTCAGAAATGTGCTACCTGAAGCTATCTTGCAAGAGATATGGTTTACCCTTAAAGCTTCGTAGGTTGGCGTGTCATGAGATATCTGTTTTTATCATATAATAATTGACATCATGATCTAAAATTTCTAAGAATGTTTTGAATAGTTGTGATGTCGTACGAAAATCAAAGAGAGGAGAGGATGATAAAACAAGATTATTTTTGTGGTCCGTATGGTTTGCGGATCTTTTTCTTTTCGTGCAAGTAATTCCATGTGCAAATAGATGAAGTGTCATTAGTTTAAATTTTTAAAAAAGGATGAGCATATGAGAAAAAATTTTCTCATGCAGGGCCTGCGCTTTCTGTGTATAGCACTATTGCTATCAGGAGCAGCCATGCAGGGTGCTATATGGAACAATACAATCGTTGCACCAGGTACTAATATTCTTGACGATGATTTGGACATCATTGATGACAATAGCATCCAGGGTGATGTAAGAATTACCGCAGATACGGTTGATATTTTAGTAAGTCTGACCAATGGCGATGCCATTGTGCGTGGTGATACCGGTGCCCCAGCATTAAATCCAGATCCACGTTTGTTCCTGTTGCCAAGAAATGGCCACAAAATTACGTTTGATTTGACCGACTCTTTATCATTTTTTGGTGCATCTGATGGTACGCCACTCTTAATTTTAGTTGATACACAAGACACCGGTACTGGTGTTGTTGAATTTAAATTGAGCGATACGCAGATACTCACTTTTGGTGCTGATCCACTGAATGCAAGCGGTGGCGGCACTAAATTCTTCCTTAAAATGTATGCCAATCAAACACAAGAAACCATAACCTTTATTCGCGCTAACACCACGAGTAGTGATCATGTGTTTGTAGTAGTTGGACGTGATTCAATTATGAGTTACGTTGCAGAAACTCCGGTAACCGCAAGCCCTGATGAATTAGGTACCATCTTGTTTGATCCAACCAACACCGGTGCAGGCCGCATGACGTTAAAGGTTGAAGATCGTGGTACGGTGTTAATTGGTGGTAACTTGATCGATGATATCGTAACCGTCACCGATACCTTGTTAAGCAATATTTATACTCCTACGCTTGCAGGGCTTAGTGCAAAAATGTTGGTAACGAATAGTGATGCTGGTGCGGATCATGCTGGTTTATTAGTGGTGAACGAAAACACCGTGTATACCAGTCTTGCCTATGACATGTTCTGCACAGGGACCTTTGATGGATTCCGTGCAGGATTTATTCTCAGTTCTCATGCAACCTTAGAAATGGAAGAGGGAGCCTATTTTGATTACGTAGGTGCCACCACAAATACCTGTCTAGATCCTGTTATAGATCCAGTCATTCTTGATGGTAGAGAAGTGGATGAAGTAGTAAAATTACGTAATGCTTCCGCATTCATCGTTGATAGCAACCCAACCGATACCATGCTGACCGGTTCTATCGTGTTCAACACCAGCTCAGGAATATTCTTCAGATCTGGTGTGGACAGTGAAGGAAACGTTTCTGAATTCGAAGCAGATGGCAGTGTGTCATTTACCATCGATCCAGAATTTAAAACTTCTGGTATCGGTAACATTGTGTTTGATGTCGAAGGTAGAGTTGATGTGATCGGCCTTGATATTCCTGACACCAACAGAATGGAAATTCTTTCACTTCATGTGGATCCTACTGGTGGGCCTATCAGTTATGAGTCTCCTGCAGAACCACTCATATTCCCCTTAAGAGATTTTAACGGCACCATATACAATAGCGCGAGCTTCTTTATCAATGGCCGCATGAATCTATTTTCCGCAACGCTGGCACACACCGATGAAAATCACACCATAAATCAAAAGAATGATTGTACGTCTGAATCTACTTATGTTGGTGGCGATAATTTCTTTATCAAACAGTTGACCGATGGGGCTTCCAGACCAAAGATTGTGTTCTATTCAAGTTCTTTTGACTTACATACTAGTGCAGCAGTAGTTGGCCTTGATTTGTTTGTGCCAAACTTTGATGGTGTTGGCGGCAATTCAAGTGATTTCACTTTCTTCCATAATGGCTTTGTCGTGGACAAAGGCACCGGTAGAAATCTGATTTTGGGAAGCGTCATTGGTGCCGACGTGTGTGATGGTTGTGCAACCGTTTCACGTGATGCGCATCTTGATATCTACCAAGAAACACCGCAAGATACACTAACTACCCATGAACTTCAGCTTTTAGTAGCACCAAACAATCGCTACATTCATGCGGCGTTGCCTCTTGACCCAACACCTATCGCAACCCAGTATTCACTTCATAACATCTACCTTGGTTGGGCAAGCAATATCTCCATTGGTACCAACGGAACCACAGTAGACGGTCAACCGCTTACTACCTTCCCAACCTTNNCCTTTGATACGCGTGGTGGCTTAGACAACATGCCAGAAAATAGCAGCGTAACCGGACAAGGCGGTATCTTTGTAGATAATCATGGCATCATAACGATCGCAGATGGTTATCGTGCAATGGTTTCTACCATGGTTACTAGAAGTCATGGTGGCACTATTGATCTGCCAAAAAACCGCGTGTTGTTTGATGTTCGCGTAGGTATCGCTGAATGGAATCTTGATCTCACCGATCCCGGTCAACTTGAAATTGTACCAACCGGAAGCAGATTGTCTGATTACACCTTAAACTGGTTGGCAACACAAAAAGACTATGAAAACTGGACACCTTACACCTTTGATCCATACAATCCATGTGAAAAAGAGCCAGTTGTTGCGGCAAATCTTACGTCATTACCAACCGTGAGTGGTATTGTCGATCAGTTCCAAATCAAAGGTTCACGTATCGGCGATCCTGCTCATCTCATGGTTGATTGTGGCTGGATTAAAGAATTGATCTTCCTCAGAGGCTGTAATGCTGGTGAAGCGCCAACAGCGGTAGTTGCGTTGCAAGACAATGGTCGTGTTGGTCTTAATATGGCAGACACGAGCAATGATTCGCTCAGCGCAACCATGAAGCTTGGGGTAAACGGAGTAACTATTATTGCCAATGGTAACGGACAAGTTGATCTCAACTCCGATCTTGTTATTGACAATATTTGCTCGGTACTTAAAGGACCTGATTTTGGATCTGAAGAAGCGCAAGTTCTCACCTTCTTTGCAGCAACTCCTAAAACGATTCGTGTAAGACCTACTGGTATTCTCGACTTGAGTTCATTCAACAGTGTTGATGACACGATTCGCTTTGAAGGAAGTGTAAAGGTCATCTTTGAGCCAGGCTCTCGTCTGATCATGGGTGGTGCAACGTTACAATTCTACGATAATTCTTCATTTATTGTTGAACCATATTTTGGTTGCCAACCACTTTCTGATGAAAGTGTACAATCAACTGATGATCGTCGTGTCAGCATCTTGGGTACCGGAACGATATCACTCGAAGATAATGCGTTGATGGAAGTAAGCCGTCTTGCATATCTTGGTATAGAAACAGATGTTAACTGCTCAGTGACGTTGACTGATATCACGTTACAATTGCTTGATCAAGCGCAAGTAAACATTGGACAAGACTTCCGCGTATTTGGTGGTGTGTTCCAAGTTGGTAATACTACCAACCAGGTATACGGTGAAGAAGATACTCCTGCGAGTGTTAACTTTACGTTAATCATTAACGGTGAAGACATTAACTTTAGAATGGGTTCACGTGCATTTGTTGGTTTTGGTGTTGGTATGGTAAAAGATGACGACACCGAGCTTCCAAATGAATGGCTGGTAGATAACCTATTTAACGTTGATGCAGTTAACTTGTTTATCCGCGACGGATCCTTGGTACATAATCATATTTTTGATGGCGCCGATTCACGTGCAGCATTACTAGCATTTGGGCAAATTGGCACCGGATACACATTTGAGCTTGACCCTATCAATGGTGAGATTCTTGGTGGTGGTAACATCATAGCGCTTGCTCCATCAGAAGCTACGCCAATTAATCCTGTAGTATTAGCTGTTGATGGTGGCATTAATGAACGTATAACTGGTGTAAGTATCCTCTCTTCATCGCCGTTGCTTACCGATATTGCGGGTGGTTATAAAGAGGTTCCAACCATGCCTGCTGACTACATGACAACCTTCTCCTACTTTAAAGTGGTAGACACAGGAACCGCAGTAAACATTCGTGGGGTAGTTGGTAAGAAGAGCGACAATTCAAACGGCTTTAGAGCTGGTTATGTATCCGAAGGCAGAATCGGACGTGATTCAGAAGAAACCGTATTGAATTCAAATGTACAACCGGGAGCACAAGCAGAAGTAGTAATTTCAATCGGCGCGGCACAGTTCTTATTCCCAGCAGATGCTCCAGCTCTTGGTGTAGCACCAGTAGTATTTACCATTCCACAATTTGGTTCAGATCAACGGAAGTTATAAGAGCGTTACGCAGGTGGGGTAGCATGGTGCTACTCCACCGCACACACGAAAGAAAATAGGTATGAGTAATAATGCAAGGAGCGTTATGAACAAAAGAGTCCTTAAAGTAGCGGCTCTCGTGAGCATAGTTACCTGTGGTGCACTGCGTGCAACTACAGAACTACGCACACCACTGAGCGTGGTAAAAGATTTTGGTCCATTTCATTATCGTCTTGAACCAGTCAATCCGGATGATTGCTGGTCATGGGATGTTTTTGGAGCGTTGTATCAACGCCGTGCGGACAAAGCATTCAGCAATGCACGTAAAGCAGACGGATCACAAAAATTCTCCACGCGTGATACCGTATCATTAGCAGAAGCATTTTTTGGTCAAGAAACCTTCACGGGTATTGATGCATTTGCGCACATTGCGGGTGAAGCGTGTCCCGTAGTAGTCGGTAACCCATTCATGTCATTTGCAAAAATCAGTCCCGTGTTCCATTACACAGAACGTGGTTTTGTAGCAGGCGCCCATGTGGAATATGATTTTGGTGATTGCAGCAACTGGTACGTTGGCGCACGCGCGGTGTTGCCATTTAAGAATATTCGCGTAGATCGTGATCTGTCGTGCAATAAGCTGGAAGAAGGTCTAGAGGATGTAATGTTGCAAGTGCTGCAACGTGTTGATCCAGAAATTGAAGTGCCAGCTGGTACCACTGTGACGCCGGTGCCGGGACCAGGGGCGCCTATTGTCATGAACGCTGGCGCTGCTCAAGAGGTCAATAACCCAGATGGTAATATTCGTTCTGTGTATGCCTATCGTCTTGATTTTTTGACTGCGTTGCGTATGCCAGGAACTCCTAAGTCTGTAGTGAAATATACACCTGCCAATATTGAAATTGCAGGCATTGATGTAACAAAAACAATTGTTCAACCCAATGGTGCGGGTACCGTTGCCGAAGCTAAAACAGCACATTTTGTAGCACAAGGAAATATTGGTGCTGCGGGTTCTTACGAATTCGCACTTAATTACCCTCGGGCAGCAACTCGCCATGTTTATGCATTACGTAGCACTGATGGCACTTTGGCAAGTGTGCAGGGATCGATTTTTAATGGCACTACCGGAGAAGTTGCAATTGCGCAGGATGTTGTCAACGCTGGCAACGTAGCGTTCAATGGTACTGGCGGAAATAATGGTGATAGATTGGCATTTCAAGCTGGCGATTATGCACCATTAGCCGGCAATTGTGATGCACAAAGTGAATTGTTCATCATTCCAAACTCTCGTGGTACCGGTGAAGTTATGCCGGACGGTGCGGCAATTGGCGCAACCATCGACTATATCATCAAATCATCACTTTCTTCATTTAATACATCAGCATTAGGATTCTTAGAAAGTAAAGGTATTGATCTGTGCCACAACCAACGTGTAAGTGGTTTTGGTGATTTGGATACGGATCTGTATCTTGGCTATGATTTTACCGAATGCTTCTACGGTGAGTTTGCGATAGGTGCTCGTTGGCCAACGGGTAAAAAGATGAAAGATGCAGGATTGGTATATTACCAACCAACCGGGAACAATGGACACTTTGAGCTTAAGGCACAAGGTGATCTTGGCTGGCAGCCAACACACTGGGCTGGCT
Organism: Candidatus Dependentiae bacterium UBA6230; assembly: GCA_002441565.1. Lineage (GTDB taxonomy): Bacteria > Babelota > Babeliae > Babelales > Vermiphilaceae > UBA6230. The sequence goes on along the minus strand of DJWM01000004.1, from coordinate 166,262 downwards.
TGCATGTCAACGCATCGTACTCCCATGTGTTTAGCCGTACTGAGAAAAAAGCAGCCGCATTTAAAGGTGCAACCGTTAAAAACATTGGACCAAGCATTGATGCCAAAGTCTCCTATGGCTATTTTGTAGGACACTTTGATGTAACCTTGTTTCATCCGGAAAATTGTAACTTAGGTCTTGCGGTTGGTTATGAATTGTATGCGAAACGCAAAGACAAAGTTACTTTTGCTACCGCCATGGCAAAAGATCTAAATGGTGATCTTAAGCCACTTGACGAAACAATTCTTGAAAAAGATACCAATGCTGTGAGCCACAAAATTCGTGGTGAAATGTTCCATCGTTGGAACTACTGCGAGCTCTTTATTGGTGCATCACGAGCCTTTGCAGGTCGTAGCGTGTTGAAAGAAACCGAAGCTCATGTTGGCATAGGGATATACTTCTAAAGCATGAACAGAGCATGAATTCTCAAGGTGACTAAAAAGAGTATGTACAATGAGGAATGCAAATATGAAAAAAACCGTAGCCATAGTAAGCAGAGTGCTGTCGATAGCCCTGCTGTTAAGTTTTGTTAACAACGTGAGCGCTGATGAAGCTGCCATGCTCAAAGCGCCTCGCTCACACGAAGAGATGATGAAGGCTCCTCGTGATGACGCACAAACGGGTGCTGTTATAGGGTGCTGCACGTGTAGTGGCGAAGATAATTTAGAGTGCGAAATACTTAAAGAAGCAAAATTGATTGAAACGAAAATTGATCAATTGCAATCTAGTTTTGATGAGTGCTGCGAAGAGTTAAACAGCAAGTTAGATGTATTGCAAACAACGGTAGATACTGATTTTGCAGGAACCTGGACAGCAATAGAAGAAGTACAAACAACACTTGAAAGTTGTTGCGAAGGCCTTAATGACAAACTTGATGAAGATTTTGCAGGAACCTGGACAGCAATCGAAGAATTGCAATCAACACAAGATGCATGCTGTGAAGAATTACATGGTGATTTTGTAGAAACCTGGACTGTTCTAGGCGATCCAAATGAAACAATTGCACAAAGCACGCTGGATACGGTGCTAGATGTTAATGAAACCACAACCATGAACATTATCGAATGGCTCAAGTTAATTTACAACAAGGTAAAATAAGAGTGCATCTACAAGTACCATGACTACTTGTAGAGGTAGATACAAACACAAAACCTCTCCTGCCGTGGAGGGGTTTTGTGTTTGTGTGGAACATGATTTTGCTTTATGCTCATACAAAAAATAACACGTGCACGTATGGATATCATTATGAACAAAAACAATACCTTCTATGTAACCACACCCATTTACTATGTGACGGCCAAGCCGCATCTTGGTTCACTATATTCAACCGTGCTTGCCGATGTAGCCGCGCGTTGGCATAAGCTTATGGGCAAGCGGATATTTTTTTTAACGGGTACCGATGAGCATGGACAGAAAATAGCTGAAGCTGCGCAAAAGGTGGGAAAATCACCACAAGATTTTATAGATAGTTTTATTCATCCTTATAAAGATATGTGGCATCGCTATGACATTGAATATACAAAATTTATTCGCACAACGGATGACTATCATGTCAAAGCGGTGCAGTACTGGATCGAGCTGTTGCTCAAAACGGGAGACGTGTACAAAGATTTTTATCAAGGGTGGTATTGTACGCCATGTGAAACATTTGTAACGGCATCAAACACGAATGATGAGAAAAAAACTACAACGGAAATAGCACCGACGTGCCCATCCTGTGGGCGAACGACGCAGCAAGTTGCAGAAGAAACATATTTTTTTAGATTGTCGGCATATCAAGATCGGCTGTTGCAGTTCTATGCGGATAATCCACATTTCATTCTCCCTAAAGAACGCCTACACGAAGTCGTCAATTTTGTACGTGGTGGCTTAAAAGACTTAAGTATTTCGCGTACGACCATTACCTGGGGCATCCCATTTCCTGGTGACAAAAAGCATGTTACGTATGTATGGGCCGATGCACTGAATAATTACATCACGGCTATAGGTTGGGGACAACCAGGTAAAGAACATGAATTTACCACGTGGTGGCCTGCTGACGTGCATATTCTTGGCAAAGACATTGTTCGCTTTCATGCGGTATACTGGCCAGCATTTTTGATGGCGCTTGGTTTACCTTTGCCAAAACATCTTCTAGTACACGGATGGATTACCGTTGATCAACAAAAAATGTCAAAATCATTGGGAAATGTGGTTGATCCCGATGTGTTACATAAAGAATATGGTGCAGATGCGGTGCGTTATTATCTGACGCGCCAAATGGCAATCAATCAAGATGGTGATTTTAGTATCAAGGATCTTGAAGGAAGAATCACTGCCGATTTAGCAAATGATCTTGGGAATCTATTAAATCGGATGGTAACGCTTGCACTCAAATATCAGTTGCAGAATGTGGAACCAGAGAACGTGTGGTCACATGAAGCCATGCAGTTACGTGACGCATGTTACAACATGATCGACGACATGTGTGCTGCGATGGATGAATATGCATACCATATAGCGTTGGCGCATGTGTGGAAGTTTATTAATCTCGTGAATGCCTATTTTCATGCACAAGAGCCATGGAAGATAGTGCGCACTGACATGGCAAAATTCAAAGAAATTATTTCAGCAACGGCACATGGATTGCATGCTGTTGCGTGCGTGTTATGGCCGGTTATGCCATCTAAAATGGAGCAGATGTTTGCTAGCCTAGGTGTCAAGTTCGAACTTGATCGAGACGTGCTAACAGCGCTCAAGCAATCGCCATGGCATACCACCTTTGTCTTGCAGGCGATACCGCCATTATTTGTAAAACCAGAACCAAAGCAGGATGTTATGCAAACAGAATCAGTAGCACAAGAAGTGCACTACATTACCATTGATGATTTCGCCAAAGTTGAACTCGTAGTAGGAACCATTCGACAAGCGCAGGAAGTGCCAAAATCAAATAAACTTTTACAGTTACAGGTAGATTTTGGTGCGCATGGCACCCGACAAATTTTATCGGGTATCAAGCAATCATATAAACCTGAAGAGTTGCTTGGCAAACAAGCGGTATTTGTGTTTAATCTTGCACCACGCATGATGATGGGCCTTGAATCGCACGGCATGTTATTAACTGCTGAGGGTGAAGGCGGGTATGTAAAAATTATTACGCCAGCAGAGCCAGTTGCTAACGGTACCAAGCTTCGTTAATCATTGAGTATATCTAGCGAGCAAAGCTAGCGATAATACGCTGCGTGCTCGCTGAATCTTTTATAGAGCAGACGCCACATGTATGCAGCGTAACCTTTACTCGGGATGTTTTAGGAGTAAGCATCATGGTGCCAAAGAATCTCATTTCATCCATGTTGTGCAATGCGCCGTAGCAGGCAATCTGTACGCCTTGTGGTGTTGTAGTCTCATGTTGCAAGATAATGAATAGCGCTGCATCATCAAGTGCAGTCGCTGGGGTATAGCGAACACTTAATCCCGTATGTTGATCTGCAGTTGGTAATGGGAGCCACACGGTTTTTTTATGATCGATAGAACCAATATATTCTATTTTCTCTTCTCGATCTTGATACGCAATCGCATCGGTTGACACGTTGTTGTGCGAAGCATGGTGCAAAATTTCTGAACAATTTTTCAGCGGATATACATTTCCTTTCTGCGTGATCCATACACCGATATGGTAAGAAACCAACACAATAGCGCGATGCCACGCGAGCGCCTTCAGTTTGGCGAGCAACAGCATGCGCATGGGTACTTGAGGATAGGTAGTCCATTTATCACTACACAGCGCGAGTATCGGTGTTTCTGGATATTCATCGTCTGGACGATAAAGAAGAAATAATTCTGAACAGATGTAGGGTACTAAGGTGAGTGTGTCATCAATTATAAGTTGTGGCCGTTTATGTGTGCCACGCGCGAGTGCGTGCGCGCGATGTTCAGGCAGCTGCAAGAAACTATTGAGCGCAGGTGGGGTGTATTCGGTAAAGGGCATGAGGTGACGTTTATCAAAATAATGCACGCAGTTGTCGTCTTTGAAGTAGTACAGCGTGTTGTAGATACTCTTGCCGTGGCGACGATATGCTCCCAATAGCACATGAGCGTGACGTGATGCTACATGATGTGGCACACAGAAATTGCAAAGATGCTTATGATGTGCGAAGTGTGTTATTGACATGCAATCTTCTGGCGCAATAAAGATATCAATGGCTGTGTCATGTGTTGCAACAGCATCAAGGTATTGTTGAAATGTCGCAACGGTACGGGAGATTACGATATTGTGTGGAAAAGTGCATGGTAGGTATCCTATGCGTGATAGGGAAGATGGTAGACGCTCAGATGATGTGGATAATGTACATTGTAGCATGCATAGCATCCAGCAGCCGCTTACGAAGGACAAGCACATCACGTGCAATGTTCGTGGTGTAACAACAACTAAGGTGACGAGTCCTTGCCAAAGCATAAAGCAATACAATGTCGCATGCATCCCGACAAGCGCTACTGGATACACAAGAGCGGAGTAGGTGGCAAGTGGTATAAGTGGATGCAGCAGTGCGGCTCCGCCTTGACATGCAATAATACAGAAATTGTATTGGGTAAGCCATACAAAAAAGAGCCACAAAGCCGTTGTCCATATGATGATAACTATGAGTTGTTGGTGTTTATGTCGGCGTATTGATGCACATGACGCCGTACGATGTGCTGCCAAAAATAGCAGTGCTGCTGGAATGCTGAGATAGAAAAAAAATACCAAAGTAAGTAGCAATGACGTGCTGGAATCAGTAGTTAATTTTTCAAGAGCTCCGCGCCATTCCGCGTAACCCGCCAACAACGTGCTCATAAATCCCCAAGTACATCCATGATACCAATTGAGTCTGTGTTGTAGTGCGCAATAAAAAAGTGGTACCAAACAGAGTGTGATCATCCACCACCATAAAGAAAGCATGGTGAGTCCCACCGCATACATGAGCGCAGATGTTCCGACAAGAAGCCAGTTGATAATCGCAGGAAATTTGTGTCGTATTTGCGTCAGCATGTGCGTACTCTATACTGAAATCAAAATTCCATGAGTAGTCATAAAGGAGATAGTGTGCAGGTATACCGTATCATGTCTCGCATGCAAAAAGCTATTGCACTTGGTCCACGTGCCACCGTGCGTATTGTGCATAACCGTTTACAAGGAAAATTATTTTCTGTTCTGTGGCGCCATCGCACATTGCGTGGTATGGCGAGTCACTCGTGGCAGCACGTGGCACGTGCGCTTGGAGTAGATGCAGTATTTGAACAATTTCTTAATCGCTTACAACAACAGCCAGAGCCGCGTTGGTTGCAGTATCTCGCGGATAACAATCTGCAGCAAATTATCAAAAATGCCGATGCCTGGATACAAGGATCACCAAGCGTGTTGGGCGGCATTGTACGGTGTGATCGTGCATTACCGTGGCATGAAGATTTTCGGTTGAAAGAGCAGAATCCAGATGCAGATTGCATGTTTTCAGCGCATCATTTTTATCAGGATATCGTGATTGAAGTAGGGCGATCAGAAGCGTCGTTGACTAAGGACATTAAAATACCTTGGGAGTTATCACGATTTCAGCACCTATTGTTTTTAGGACAAGCGTATCGCGTAACGCGTAATGAGTGTTATACACATACTTTTATGTCTCATGTGGACGATTGGATTACACGAAATCCTTATATGCTTGGCGTGAATTGGGTGTGTCCCATGGAAGTAGGTCTTCGTGCACTTAATTGGATTATCGCATATTGGTATTTTCGTACATCTACCATCATTCCAACAGCTTTTTGGCAGAAAATGGTATGTAGCCTGTATGATCATATGCATTACCTAGAAAACAACTGGGAGTTATATGATGGTCGCACGTCAAATCACTATCTTTCAGATTTAGTCGGTTATTTATATCTCTGTTCTTTTTTTAACCTTACAAAAAAGGCGTCGTGGTGTTTTGATCAGATTCAAGCAGAAATGCGTAAACAAGTGTTTTCTGAAGGCACGAGTTATGAAGGTTCTACAGCATATCATCGTTTGGTGACCGAACTATTTCTGCATGCATATATGTTAGCACGTGAATCGCACATGCACATATCAGATGATTTTGAGCAGCGCCTTACTAATATGGGGCATTTTATCGCGTGGTGTTCTCCTCGACAAAATACTATGGTCACCATAGGTGATCACGATTCTGGGCGGGTTACTGCAGTTAGCATTACTCAGGCGATGCAAGCACTGGTCCCACAATCGACTGCCATCGGCATCAAAACATTTTATGAATTTGGTCTTTCATGCGTGAAGAATACGTTATGGCATATAACGCTGCGTCATCATGCATATCAAAAGAAACAGCCTTCAGGCCATTTTCATAACGATGCGGGAAGTATGACCCTTGCGATGCGAGGCATTCCAGTTTTTATTGATCCGGGAAGTTATGTGTATACCCCATCAGTGTTTTGGCGCAACTATTTTAGGTCTGCTGCAGCGCATACCACGGTAACATTGCAAGATGAAGATGTGTTGGCGACAGATGAGCGGCTCTTTAATCTTGATATGCAAGAAACATGTCTTTCGCGCGAGTATATGACTAGTGCCAAAACTACACTGAGTACTAAGTTCTATGTGGGATCGTTTAATAATGGCGTGCAGTGTACTCGTTCACTGAAGCTTGCTCATCGTGAAAATACGTTATTTTTGACTGATTCTCTGTGCAAGATCGTGCAACAAGGGATGGATGATCGATTATTGAGGTGGAATTTTATATTAGCGCCGGATATTCTTGCTCAGCCTATAAGTGCAGAGCAATGGTTATTGTTTCATCATGACCAGCTGTTGGCAACCATGTGGAGCTCACTGCCTCTAGAATGTATTGCTACATGGGCATCGCCAGCATATGGCATAAAATGTGTCACATATACTTTGCGTGGTACGTGTCAATTGTCCATTATTAAGCAAGAAAATACCTTTAATTTCAGTTTTGTATTAGAATAATTGAAAGTAGAATAAACATCCTGGCAAGGGGAACATGGACAATAAAATTACCTCAAAAAATTTCAACATAATACCGTTGGCGTCATCGTATGTTGCGTCATATCTGCAACAATTTTCTGAAACGGTGCGAGAAGCCTTGCGTGTTACCAGTATTGATGCCGAGCACGAGTATCTACAGGCTGCGCTTGAAAAACAAGCAAAAGGTGAAACTCACTTTTATCTGATTGTTGCTGAATCGCATCAGGTTATTGGCGCTGTGGAAATTAGAAAACCGGAACAATCCCGTGGGCAGCTGTATACATGGCTTAATGAAGATTATTGGGGCATCGGTCTATTTCAGGAAGCGATGCGAAAAGTTGCTGTTGATTATTTTTCAAAAACTCAGGAACGCTATTTTGATGCGACGGTAGAAATAAATAATAGGCGTAGTTATCGAGCATTAAAAAAAGCAGGATTTGCAGATCTGGGTATACAGGACGGTGCATGGGGTAAGGACTATGCACTGGTGCTAAGAAACAAAAATATGACAACACGTTTATAGGATGGAGGTTTTTTTATGAAACTGAATATAACAGCAGCGTGTTTTTTGATGTTCAGCAGTATTACCATGCAGGGGATGGGACTTAGAAAAGTTGCTGATTTTACCCTAAAACCCATCTTACGTGTAGTTAGGCGGGTGCCAATAAGTCCTTACGAAAGAAGCGATCATCTTGAAATATCACATGAAGTTTCTGATACCACAGAGCAGCGATCTATTGATATTGAAAACAAGCTTTATACTGAATTCGATGAAGTTATAAATATACCGGTTCAAGGTTCTCTCGCTTCGTGTTCTCAAGAAAATGTGCAGGGCAAAAATGGGACTATTGAAGATGAGTGCATTACAGCGTGCGATATTGTTCAGCTGAGACGTGATATAGAGGGAACGATAAGTAGCGCGCCACCAAAAAAATATGAAAAGGCTATCAAGCTGGCAAGAAAACGAAAAGAAAAAGCTAGGAGAAAGAGTATAGAGTTATTTACAGAAATAGCTTTTGATCCAAAACAACAATCATGGGTTCGACATGGTGCACGTACGAGTCTTATTTCTATGCTGAAACCAGAGGATAAACGATATTCTGGTCTTTATGATCGTCTTTTCCATTGTGAGCATGTCTCTTCACAATATCTTAAGGATCGGAGTGAGACATTTCAAAAACTCTATGAAGCATATATAAGCAGCGCGCCTGCGAATTTAAGCGATTCAACTACTATGGCATTAGCCCGTTATCATGCAGCGAAGGCTCTTGCAGAACTAAAACAATTACATAATGATCTTTGTAATCAAGCTGAGTTTGACCGAATACAAGAAGTATTGAAAAAAAGTCGTAAGACTTTAATCAATCAAGGCATTTTATCGCTTGAGCATGATAATAGCTCTTGCCATGAATCTGTTACTCAATGCTCGGAGCAGTCATGCGATAATGAACAAGAAATATCTTCTTGAATATAGAATGATGTGAACAAAAGAAAGCCTGATTTTCGAATTGGGTTTTTTTGAGTTTTTATACAAGATTTTTTCGATATAGAGTACACTTATGACCAATAATTTTTCATACACGATTCTCGAGCTAAAGGTTATATATGATGCACGAATATCTTCATATTGAACAATCACTTGGCCTAAACGGACAAGCATCATTATTTGGTGCTAAAAATGCGGTTTTGGTTATCATGGCATCTACCTTACTTACGAGCGGCAAATCGCGTTTTACCAATGTTCCGCGGTCCCATGATGTGTACCAAATGATGCGATTGCTGGCAAATCTTGGTGCGACAGTGTCCTTTGATGAAGAAGCACATATTTTGGAAATAGACACCTCTTTTGTGAATAAGTTTAGTGTTTCGGCTGATTTGATGGGTAAGATGCGAGCCTCTGTGCTTGTGATGGGACCATTACTTGCACGTTTTGGTCAAGCGCAGGTGACCCTACCTGGTGGTTGTGTAATTGGTGCGCGGCCCATTGATTATCATTTGAAGAATTTTGAGCGTATGGGTGTGTTCATAGAATCAATCCAAGAAGTAGTATGTGCCAAAGTTGCCGCATTACGACCAACTAAATTAGTGTTTGATTACCCGAGTGTAGGGGCGACAGAAAATATCCTGATGCTTGCAACCTTGACGCAAGGGATCACACGTATAGTACATGCTGCGTTAGAACCAGAAGTGCTTGATCTGATTGCAGTGCTGAAAAAAATGGGTGCAAAAATAACCATAATGCCACCTGCTACCATCGAAATTGAGGGGGTGAATCAGCTGCATCCTGTTGAACATGAAATTATGCCCGATCGCCTTGAAGCAGGGGCATTATTACTTGCGGCAGCTATCACCGGTGGACAAGTACATATTCCGCAAGCTCCAGCATATGCCATGGAGATTTTTTTAAGCAAATTACAAGACATGGGTCACGTGATACAGGTAGGCCCCTCAGACGTTGGCATTACGTTAAAAGCAACTACAGATCCTAAAGCGGTGTCATTCAAAACGACACCATATCCCGGATTTCCCACCGATCTTCAAGCGCCTATGATGGCAGCACAGTGTCTTGCGTCGGGCACCAGCGTCATAGAAGAAACGGTATTTGAAAATCGGTTGGTTCATGTACGCGAATTGCAAAAAATGGGCGCACAAATTGTAGTAAAGCATAATACGGCGCAGGTCACCGGTGTTGATGAGTTATATGGAGCACAAGTGATTGCGTCAGATATTCGCGCATCATGTGCTTTAGTGCTTGCTGGACTGGCGGCGACGGGTACAACCATCATGAGTGCGGTGCATCATTGGAGACGAGGGTATGATGCATTGGAACTAAAACTTGGGTTGCTGGGGGCACGTATCGCCTATCATCATGAAGAATTTCCTAAGAATGCTGCTGATTCTCTACTAAGTGGCGTAAAACAATCTCACCTACATAACGTTTCTTGAAAAGCGATCAATAAAAAAGAGGATACACCGTTATAGTGTATCCTCTTTACTTTTACGCGTTGTTACTACTTACAACATTCCATGGTTTTTCGTATGACCATAAGCATCTGATCTTTGAGTTGATCGCGTTGTTCTGTGGTTGATTCTTGTTGAGCTTGTATCAGATTTTGGCTTGATAACGTTAAAGAGTTTATAGCTTCACGTAGTGATGTTATGTCATGGTTCGATACTCCGCGTATGGAAGATTGAAGTGTGGTGTTAATCAGATCAGCTGACATTTGGAGCTGATCAAGATTGCAACCATATTCTTGTTCGCTGAACTGAGCAAGATAGTTACTTGTTGTTTCCAATATTTCTTCTTCTTTTGGGGTTCGTTCATTTTCTTTTGCAATTTCATCAAGCAAAATTTTCATGGCATGTGAGCCGAGTTCATTCAAAGCGTTTTCGATTATGTTTTTATCATCGCCATGGATAGTGCTAAAAAGCGTCTCATTTACTGCAGTGATGTAAGTTGTCACCATAAACGGTAGTACTGCGGGTGTTAAAGAACTTTGCTCAGATGAGGAACTGGTAGATGCAACAAGGTTTTCATGTCCGCTGTATAAAGAAGAAGTAGCGATGCACATTGCCGCCATGAAAATAGCTGAAAATTTCATATACATCCTTAGAAATTTTAAAAGGTTAAATTGCTGTCTGATGCAACGTCGTTGTATAAAGCAATCATAAATCATCGATTGCTCGCCAATGGCTTAAATTAGTTTCTGGTATAGCAAATAATGATTGCTCGAGTTGATCGCCATCTGTTAAAGACAGTTCACTTAGTGTGCCAAAAGTGTATTCAGATAATGTCGATTCTGGGCATTCAGTATCAACATAGGAATTCGGTGATTGAGAAAATAATTCATAGTGCGTCGAAAAAACATTTTTCTCTTGAGCTTTTTGTGTTGCTTCAATCCAAGCAATGATGTGTTTGGATTTTTCTTGGGTGTTGATTTCCTGATTTTGCTTAAGCCATGTGGAAATATGACATGTTTTATTGTTATGTTTTTGATCCAAACGTCCGGTATGCCAGATTCCAAGTGCGCTACAGGCCACGACCGCTGTTGCATATAATGTATGCTGTACCCATCCATTTGATACAATTTCTCCAATTATATCATCAAGACCAGCTTGACATGAGGTTTGTACGCATAGGCAAAAAATAAATGCTGCATGTAATGCTTTGGTGTAGAACATATTCTTCCTGTGTAGTAGATGATGAATGATATGAAATTTTTCAAATGCATGGGTAACTGTATCAGATATCACGCAATTGATGAAGTCCAAATAATAGGGATCAGCAGCCGAATGGCCACAAAAAGTTTAATAGTATATGAACATGCCTATAGCAGCGTTGAATTTAAATGAATTATTTATGTGCGCGTTGGCGCATATAGCCGCAATCCTTAGTATTACAGTGTAATTCTACGGTACCATTATGGTCAAAGCGTCTGAGGAGATAAGGATTTTTACATAAAGGACATGGAAGTTCTTCAATATCACCAAAAATAGTATACGTACATTTCTGGCTTTGGGGAGTACATTGCCATACCGTATTTCCTTGCCAGGTACCTTTGGTAATAGTTTGATTGCCGCATTGCGGACAAGGAAAATTTGCTATTTCAGCCATAGTATGATCTCCTTAAATCATTTTGTAGCCGCAATTTTTATCCGAGCACAATAGCATTGCTTTGCCGCTTTTATCATATTTTTTAAGCAGGTATGGTTTTTTGCATTCCGGACACGGTGTTTCTTCTATATCGCCAAAAATGGCAAATTTGCATTTTGGATAATTGGCGCATCCCCACATGGTGCCCCCTCGCCATTTCCGTTTTATCACATCGCCACCACACTGTGGACAAGGGAAATTTGCTTTTTCTTTATGGATATATTTGCAGTCGGGATAGCCGGAGCATGCGATAAACATACCATATTTTCCGCGTGCTTGACGCAACGGCTTTCCGCATTGGGGGCATGGTGTATCAAGAATTTTTGGCGCTTCTTCTGCCACGCATACAATTTTATTATCTTCAGTGCGTGTAAAATTACAGGTAAAGGTACATTCAGGGTAGTTAGGACAACCTAAAAATTCGCCGGTTCGTGCAAAGCGGATGACTAATTGTGTTTTTCCGCAACTTGGACAGGTAACATCGGTTGGTTCTGCGGGGCGCTTACCTTTGCCGGCTTTGTCAATGAAGGTTTCAAGGTCTTGTTTAAATTGTGTGTAAAATTCACGTAATATTTTATCGCGATCAACTTCTCCGTTGGCGATCTTATCAAGATCCTCTTCCATATGGGCAGTAAATTTAGGATCCATGATATGTGCTAAATTTTCCACAAGTAGACTAGTGACGGTCATACCAAGTTCTGTGGGTAAAAATCGCTTTTTTGCATCGCGTGTGGTGTAGGCTCTTGCCTGGATAGTGTTCAGAATAGTTGCGTAGGTACTTGGGCGGCCGATGCCTTCTTTTTCCAATTCTTTAACAAGTGATGCTTCAGTATATCGTGGTGGTGCCTGGGTAAAATGTTGTTTAGGATCAGTGCCGGCCAGTACGAGTGGTTGTTGTTCGGTAAGATCTTTTGGCAGTAGTGCGGTTGCTTCTTTTTCTTCCTCTTCTTCACCCTTGTACACTCTTAAGTAGCCATCAAAAATGAGAGTAGAACCAGTGACCTTAAAAGTAAATTTGTTATCACCAGTGATTACTACTTGTCGCTGCGCATACAGAGCGGGTGTCATTTGACTTGCCACAAAGCGTTTCCATATGAGTTCGTAGAGCTTTGCTTCATCTTTAGACAAATGAGCTTTGATTTTTTCAGGTGCTGTTGCAACATCAATAGGTCTGATCGCTTCGTGAGCATCCTGCGCTTTATCTTTGGTTCTTGCGCTGTAGATGTTGGCTTTGCTTGGCAGATATGCTTTTTCAAAGGTTTTGCTGATATATTCTCGCGTCTGTTTTAGTGCGGTATCGGCGATGCGTAAAGAATCGGTACGCATGTAGGTGATCAAGGCGACAGGGCCAGATGGATCGCCAATTTCTACACCCTCATACAATTTTTGAGCAATCTGCATGGTCTTTTTAACCGAAAAGCCAAGCTGATTAAATGCGGCTTGCTGCAACGATGAAGTCATAAATGGTGGTAAAGGATTTTTGCTGCGCTGTTTATCAGTAATTGACGCTATGGTAAATGAAACATCATTAAGCGCTTTGATTATCTTTTTTACGTCAGCTTCGTTTTTGAGTTCGGCTTTCTTTTTGCCGACGTGCGTGAGCTCTGCAGTAATGGTGGATGCATTGAAAGAAAATTTACCATACAGTGACCAGTATTCTTCTGGCTTAAACGCGCGAATCGCTTGTTCGCGGTCGCAGATCAAGCGTAATGCAACGGATTGAACGCGTCCTGCAGAGAGCCCCGTTTTAATTTTGCGCCATAAAATGGGGGACACTTCATAGCCAACCCAGCGGTCAAGAATACGGCGAGCTTGTTGTGCGGCTACTTTTTTTTCATTGATGTCGCCTGGATGTTGAATCGCTTCAATAATTGCAGGCTTAGTTATTTCGTTGAACGCGATACGGTGAATTTTTGCTTTATTTTTGGCTACTTTTTTTATTTCGCCGCCAATGTGCCACGCAATGATTTCACCCTCGCGATCAGGGTCAGGTGCCAAATAAATTTCATCTGATTTTGATGCTTCTTTACAGATGTCGGCAATGATTTTTTCTTTGCCTTCTAGAGCTTCATAATCGATATTGATGTTTTTGTCGCTTATAGTGACACCAATTTTTTTAGGCGGTAAGTCCTTGATATGTCCAACGGTGGACATGATCTTGAATTCTTTGCCCAAGAATTTGGAGATTGTTTTAATTTTTGCTGGTGATTCGACGATAAGCAGTTTTTTCATAACTATCATTTTTTTGCGTTAGGCCAAGTCAAAAAAGAGCGAATAGATACTTTTGTAAATTGTGTACCATGCATTGAACTTGGCAGTTATCTTTAACTATCACAGTCTATGATAGAGCAAAAATTTTCTAAAAGTCAAATATGGCGAAAAGGTTGGTGTGAAAATAGGGATATTACAGATGCTTTTCGTATTCTTCTTGGCAAGCGATACAGCGGGTTGCATTTGGGTAGGATTTTAGGCGTTTTTCTGCGATTGGGTTACCGCAATCTTCACAGATGCCATAGGTGCCAGCCTCAATCATGTGAAGTGCCTGAATAATTCGGCTATATTCATTGACCTCTGAATCTTGTAGGGTATCGCGAAGGCTTTCTAGGTTTGATGATAACGCCTGATCTCCCGCATCGCCAACCTGAGTATCGGCAACTTTTTCTGTGTAAAGAGTGCTGAGTTGTTCTTCAAGCTCAGCCTTGCGCTGTAAGAGTTCTTTTTTGATGATATTAATGCTTTTTGTGTCGGTGTGCGATTCTCGCTTTACATTACTCACGCTGAGCATTCCTTTTTTTGGTAAAAAAATCTTTTAATAAGTTTTCAGATTCTTGCGAGCATACTCCCTTAACGATAGTAGTCTTTTTGTATACTGCAAGGCCATCCTGTATGTCAAGATGAAAGCCGAAAAGTGGTGATTCGGCCCCGTATACAATACCAGCAATTCTACTTTGCACAAGAGCAAATACACACATTGAGCATGGTTCTAGGGTAACGTATATCCAATGATGATTTAAACGCCAATCGCCAAGATGAGCGCAGGCTTGCTTGATAGCAAGAAGTTCTGCATGAGCTAACTGGCATTGCTGTTGTTCAATTTGATTATGTGCGCGGGCTATAATAGCACCTTCTGGGTTGACAATAACAGCCCCAATGGGAACTTCATCCTCTTGTGCAGCGCGTTGAGCTTCTGAAAGGGCTTGGTTCATAAAAAATACGTCATTGTTGGCAAGTTCTTGCATCGTATCGGTACCTCATTCCACTATATGATCTATGAGGACAATAGTAGAAAAAAATGCTGAGTAATTTATACTTTAATTAACGGGTAAAGTGTACCACGTATCGCAACTACACGGAACGTTCTCGGTATTTTGAGAGCACGCAATTCTTGAGGAGAATTATATGTCAAATAATGCGTCTGGCGGCGGTGACTACAAAGCGTCAACCATCCGAGTGATGGAAGGCTTAGAGGCGGTGCGTAAGCGTCCTGGAATGTATATTGGATCTACAGGACCTCAAGGACTTCATCATCTTGTATATGAAATTGTAGATAACTCAGTTGATGAAGCATTGGCCGGTCATTGTGATACCATTATTGTGACATTGAACAAAGACGGTTCATGCACGGTAGAAGACAACGGTCGTGGTATTCCAATTGATATACATCCTACAGAAGGCATTTCTGCAGCAGAAGTTGTTTTTACTAAGCTGCATGCCGGTGGCAAGTTCGACAAAGATGCTTACAAATACTCAGGCGGACTTCATGGTGTTGGTGCATCGGTGGTTAATGCTCTTTCTGAAAAACTTGAAGTTACGATTTTTCGCAATGGCGAAATTTTTAATCAAGTATATCGACGAGGCAAATCAGTTGCGCCACTTACGGTTATTGGCACCACACAAAAACGTGGCACCGTCGTGCGTTTCTATCCTGATCCAGAAATTTTTACCGAAACTACTAAATTTAGTTTTGACACCTTATCTACTCGTTTACGCGAATTAGCATTTCTCAATAAAAAACTACGCATCATTATCGTTGATGAAACGCTCAATAAAGAGCACAATTTTTATTTTGAAGGCGGCATTAAATCATTTGTTGAGCACATTAATGCCAAAAAAGGGCCACTATTCCCTGAAATCGTTTACTTTGAGCAAAGTGATGAAAAATACATTGTAGAGGTTGCTCTGCAGTATAACGAGGGCTATGGCGAACAGCTTTTTTCTTTTGTAAACAATATTAATACGGTAGAGGGTGGTACCCACGTTGCCGGGTTTAAATCTGCGCTGACTAAAGTTTGCAACAAACGCGCGCTAGAAATGGGCATGCTCAAAGATGGCGTGACGTTTTCAAGTGAAGACGTGCGTGAAGGCCTGGTCGGCGTGATCAATATCAAGGTTCCCGAACCACAATTTGAGGGTCAGACCAAAGGCAAGCTTGGTAACAGTGAAGTAAAAGGTGTTGTTGATTCATGGACTTTTGCCTATCTAGACACTTTTTTTGAAGAAAACCCTGCTACGGCGAAAAAAATTCTGCAAAAAGCAGAAGTCGCCATGCGTGCACGTGACGCCGCAAAGCGCGCACGTGACCTTACGCGTAGAAAAACCGCACTTGAATCATCAGTGCTTCCCGGAAAATTAGCAGATTGCTCGAATGAAAATCCCGCAGAGACAGAGCTGTTCATAGTTGAAGGGGATTCTGCAGGTGGTTCAGCCAAGCAGGGACGTGATCGCAATAATCAAGCAATTCTTCCTCTACGCGGTAAGATTTTGAATGTTGAGAAAGCGCGATTGGATAAAATTTTAGCAAATGAAGAAATTAAAGCGCTCATTGCCGCAATAGGTGCTGGCGTTGGTAAGGATGAATGTGATCCTAAAAAGGCGCGTTATCACAAAATTATTTTGATGACCGATGCGGATGTTGATGGTGCACACATTCGTACCTTGCTGTTGACGTTCTTTTTCAGATACCTGCAACCAGTTATTGAAGCAGGTTATGTATACATTGCTCAACCGCCACTGTATAAAGCAAAAATTGGTAAAAAAGAACAGTATCTAAAAGATGAAAAAGCGTTCAAAGGATTTTTAACTGATTGGGCGCGTGAGCAAACAGGCTTGACTGTTGATGGGCGTGAATTAGACGCGGCGCGTTGGCAATCAGTACTTGATCAACTGATGCAGTATGATGACATACTCAATCAGATTTGCTTGAACAATCGAATTTCTTTGGTACATGGACATAAATTATTGGCAACCTTGCTCAAGCACCCATGGAAATTTGGTGATCCAACGGATGCGCTTCTTGCTTCCTTGCAAGAAGAATTCAAGTCCTATGCAATTCGCATTGAACCACGATCTCTAGCACATGCAAGCCCTGATGAGCAAGGTGACTACCAAGAATTATTTGTGATTTTTAGATTATTCAACAAGGAATGGTCGGTTGATCTTGATTTCTTTAGTGCAGAAGATACGCAAGAAGCAGTGCGTCAGCTTGCCGTGCTCCGTGATATTGAGACAACGTCATGGACATTGAAAGTAATCGGCAAAGAACGCAACATCAGTAGAACCGGTGTACTTGCACTATTGCGTGCGATAGGTGACATTAGCAAGCCGTACATGCATGTGCAACGCTATAAAGGTCTTGGGGAAATGAATCCTGACCAACTCTGGGAGACATCCATGGATAGCTCGACCAGAACATTGCTCAAGGTTACCATCGAGGATGCTTTAGAAGCAGATTCGTGGTTTACCACCTTGATGGGAGACGATGTTGCAGGCAGAAAGGACTTTATTGAAGAATATGGCCATTTTGTCAAAAATCTTGATGTTTAATGCTATGAATTGATACTAAAAGGCGCTTTAAGCGCCTTTTATTGTTTTGTAGAAAGCTTTTTTGTAGTTTGAATGAAGATGATGTAGCACAGCATTAAAGGAGTTAATTCTATGCAAAAAAAAATTGTCTTTAAGGGAACCGATCATTCTGCACCGCTTGAAGAATATGCAAACCAGCAGTTGGCACGTATAGAGCAATTTCTTGCGAATGAGCGGACGCCAGTGTATATAGATTTGATCATAGAGCCCTCTAAGGTACATGCACATCACAAGGCTCAGTTGATGGTTAAGACGCCGGATTATGATAGAATAACGAGTTATGAAGGCCCTGATTTTTATGATGCATTAGATCGTGTTGTTGACACAATGTATTTGCATCTACATGAAGATAAAAAACGCAAAGATGATGATAAAAAAATGGTAGGGCGTCACGAAGAGTTTAAAAAGCAGCGATAAAAATAGAGTAGGCTGGTAGTAAAAGGGCTCCGATATTTGGAGCCCTCTGAATTTATTGTGTGGTATAGAATTAATAAATTTATACCGTTGTTTGTTGATTCAATTCATTTACAAATTCATCGATAGAAAGATCGTAAATTTCACCACCCCATTGTTTGATCAACTCTCCATTATGCTTTACTAAAAGAAGAGTTGGCACACCCTTAATAGTGTATTTTTCTTGCAATTTGCTGAGCACGTCCGGATGTTCTGCGGCATCAACTTTCACAGGAACACATTTTTGCAGTGCATCAACGACTCGTGGATGTGAAAGTATGGTACGGTCAATGGCTTTACAGGTAGAACAGTAAGGCGCGCCAATATCAATAAATAATGCTTGATTGTGAGTAGTAGCTTGATGTTGTGCGTATGCGTAATCAGTTGTCCAAATAGAGTATGGTGTATTTTCTTGATGAGCATGATATAGTGATTGATACGTCTGGAAGCCCATGAATAATGAGCTTGCCATGAATAAGGTACTGCCGAAATTTTTGATAGAGCGTAGAGTTTGTGAATCATAGGGCGCAACACTGCGTAGGTAGAAAATACCACATGCCAGGAGTGTTATGCTTGCAAGCCCAAGTAATGCAGGCCATGCGAGTACGTTGTTTAAAAAGTAAAAGCACATACCGAACAACAAAAAGCCAAAAAGTTTTTTAATTTCGATCATCCACATACCTGCTTTTGGTAATAACATAAGCGAAGTTGAAAATGTCCCTATGATGAGTAGCGGCAAGCTGAGACCCACACCAAAAGCAAATAATAAGAAAAAACCAAGTAACTTGTTGCCAAGAGCGGCCACGATGCTTAACAACAAGATGAGTCCCGGAGACAGGCAAGGAGAAGCGACGGTACCGCTTGCAGCACCGAATAAAAATGCAGCGGGAATTGAGCCACCTTTAGTAGTGCCTGCGCTTCTCATGAATCGTGGTGTGTACATGTCATAAAGACCCAGCATTGAGCCGCCGAGATAGGCAAGCATAAGTACAACGCCGATAATAAAGAATGGGTTAGACATGATAGAGCCGAATAATTGTCCAGTGACGGCAGCAGTCAGGCCAAGGATCGCGAAAGTAGTCGCTATTCCTGTGGTGTATGCAAGTGCAAGTGAAAGATTGTGGAAAAATGACTTACTGCCTTGTGCCTGTAAAACACCGACGGTGATAGGTATCATAGGGTAAATACACGGGGTGAGGCTCATAAGCAGACCGAGAAGAAGCACGAGTAGCAGGCGAATTCCTGTTGATTCGGTTTTTTCGACCAGTGCAGAAAGTTTGGCGGACCATGATGTAGTTTGAGTGCCGGCAATTTTTTTTGCGATGAGTGGAGAGGTTATTTCTTTGATTGCCAGAGTTGTTTCGACGTTAGTCTGTAGTTGTGGTTGGTCTTGGTCAAAGCGGCAGAGGAGTTGTTCGTGCACCATATTTTTCTGACCGCTGCTATAATAGCCAAGATGCAGATAGGCCTGATCAAGATTTTTTTCAGTTATGTTCAGGTGTGCCGTGATGGTGCAGGTATCACTGAATGAGGTGCGAGATTCTTGGTAGGTAGGTTCATAGTGCTTTTGGTAATTGGATGAGGTTTGCCAGGTAGCAATGTGCAGCCCTGGCTGTTCACTTGAAAGTCGAATGGAGTCCTTGTCTATGGTTGCAGTTTCTTGGGTTGGGATGGTGATAATTGCCTGATATTCGGTATCAGATTGTCGGTGGAGTGTAACGCTACTCTGGGCGTGTACAAGGTTGCTGGTCAGACCAAGACTAAGCCATGCACAAAAAATACTGATTAATTTACCTATGCGACCCATAAAACGCCTTTCCTTTAGTGATTTTTATAGTTAAATGTCTTGAGTGTTCTAGTATCTAGTATAGGCATTATGAGATTTTAATGAATTGGCCGGATGTGATGCAAAATAGGTAGCAATCAGGGTTGTTTTTTTGACAGTTCTGGTATACTAGTCATATCTTATCTTAGAAATCTATAAATTTGGGGCTATAGCTCAGTTGGTAGAGCGCATGGATGGCATTCATGAGGCCACCGGTTCGAACCCGGTTAGCTCCACCAATCTTAGATTTTATCAGTCTCTTCAAAAATATATCATAGTGATATGCCTGCAATACATGAGGCTCAGGCGACATTGCAAGATATCTATGCAAGAACTACATGTACCCCAGTAATGAAATGGATTCATAAACATGCTGAACTTGAAAAATAAAAAGGTTATTGCTGCAGTTATCAAAAAAGATAAAAAAGTTCTTATTGCTCAGCGTGCCAAAAAGGATTCTCTCTATGGTAAATGGGAATTTCCTGGTGGCAAGATGGAACCAGGTGAGACTGAGTATGAATGTTTACAGCGGGAACTTTTTGAGGAATTTGGTATTAAGGCTGATATTGGTTCCTATCTATGCTCCAGTTTCTTTGAACATAAGGAGCAGCCTATGGAAATGCGTGTGTATTATGTGCATTCATTTTCAGGAGAACTTTGCCTTTATGATCATCAACAAATTAAATGGGTTGAGGTTCATGAATTGTTTGCATACGATATGCCGGATCCAGACAAGCCTATTGTAGAGAAGTTACTGTTGGAAAGCTGAGTCATGTTCAAGGCAAGTTGATTTGCAGCCATAAGACTAAAAAAGAGGTCTCGCTTTTGAAAATATTTTGTTTTCAAAAGCGAGACCTCTTAGTTTTTACACGATTTACGATTTTGGATTATCAACTGAATTGTAAAGATCGGCTAAGACCGAGAAGCTGTTGTTATTTCCGAAATGAGCAAGTGTTTTTGCAGGATTCTCCATGATTAATGAGAGAAGTAACTGCTTTGATTTGGGTTGATTCTTGGCATAGAGCGCAATAAATTCGCTGCGTTCTTGTCTATTTAACGACGAGTTTTTGATACGCCAGAGATCAATACCTTTCTTGGTTGCAAGTTGGCTTAAGATCTCTTGAAACTGAGCAGTATTTCGTGCTGATGCAATTCCACGCATCAAAGCAGAGGCTTCTTTATTTGACTTAGTTTTTGGATTATTCGCGAGTTCTTTTTGTAGACCGATGATCCTGCGTTCAAAATCAAGATTAAGGGTAGGTGACTGTGGAGCAATGGTTGCGTTGTCATAACTAGGTATTACGATTTTGTACATTCCGTACGTTGTTCCAAATGTTGCAGCAGTGACGAGTGCTACAAAAAGTTTTGTATGAACATATGCATGCATAATCGACTCCAGATAAAAACAGAGGACATGATAATTTGCTTTCATTGTATGCGCATATGATTATTTGTCAAAAAAATAAATGTAAAAAATATTTTTATGCAGTTATTTCTTGTTCAGATATGTTGATAATTTTTATAGAGCTATTGACGGACGTCATTTTTATATTTGCTTCACCGCTTCCAATGAGTCCATTGACTTCACGTTTTTGCCGTTGCCAGTTTTTTGTATTTAATTGCATGGTTTGGGGCTTGGTGGTGATAAAGTGCTCGCACGACAATTGCCCTTTGTCTGTTTTTGCGTATACATCAGCATTGCTACCTTCTGGCAATCCTAATGTGATGTTGCCGGAGGTTGATGATAGTTGTACGTTGGCTCGCGTATCAAGTTGTTTAAAGCGTGTGTCAATTGATCCGGTATGGGTAGATGCAATAATATTTTTTTGTGCATCGTATATGGTGATGTTACCAGTATGCGTAGTTGCCTTAACGTGATTTTGCGCTTTTTTAACGGTTATGTTTCCTTGCTCTGCATGTGCAATTAAATTGCCGCGAATGTCTTTTGCTTGAATAGCTCCTTGCTGTGTAGTTGCAGTAACCATGCCGCCTAAATTTTTTACTTGGATATTACCTTGTTGTGTGGATAGTGAGACATGTAGATTTTTTGGTACAAGAAGTTCTACATCCATGATGCCCTTAGTGGTTGGCTGAGAGAATTGGGCATTCAATTTGAGAGTTTTGGATTCTTTGGTTTTTTTCAGAACAATAGATGTTAAATGTTCTTTGGCAGGAGCGCGCTTGCACGTAGTTACCTCAATATTTTTTCCATCCCATCCAATAATCTTAATAGTACCGCGAGGAATTTCTACGACGAGTGTATTTGCATCTTCGACTTGATAGGTTTCTTGCTTAGTTTCACTTACCCAGTGTTTGATATAGTTATCGTAGAAATCCGAAAAAAAATGTGCATGTAAGTTCAGCGTTGTGCCTACAAGGAATAGTAGAAGGGTGATTTTTGCGGCAGATAGTTGTTTCATATACTAACCTTTGTACTATATATCAATTTGTTAAGTGTTTTTTGTAAAAAGAGGTTGTATGCAGTCTAGCAATAGTAAGCCAAATCTTCAAAAAAGCGTGCAAGAGATCATTGCCAAAGAGCCCAAGATATCTGCTATTGTGCAGAAAATTGCAGAAAATAAAGGTCGCGCTCTTCTAGTGGGAGGAGCCGTGCGGGATCTTTTTTTGGGCGTTCAGGTAAAAGATCTCGATATTGAAGTGTACGGTATTTCTTTATCTCAACTCGAGCACATTTTACGTAATGTTGGTGTGGTCAGTGCCGTGGGCAAGTCATTTGGTGTGTTGCGCCTTCATCATCTTGACATTGATTGGTCACTGCCTCGCGCAGACAGTTCGGGGCGTAAACCACAGGTAGTAGTTGATGAACATATGTCATTCGAGCAGGCGTTTAAGCGTAGAGATCTGACTATAAATGCTATGGGAATTGATTTAACTACGTACGAGCTTATTGATCCGTATCACGGACTTCTTGATCTATATGACAAAAAATTGCGCGCAACAGACTTGCGTTTATTTGTTGAAGATCCACTGCGTTTTTATCGAGTTATGCAATTTATCGGGCGCTTTGAAATGACTCCGGATGTGGAATTGAATCATCTGTGCTCAACTATGGATTTGCGTGGTATTTCCTCAGAACGTATCGAAGAGGAATTTGAAAAGTTATTGTTAAAATCGCGCAGACCATCACTTGGTTTACGTTGGCTGAAGAGCATAGGAAGACTTGCCGAATTATTGCCCGAACTAGCAGCAACGGTAGGTGTCGAACAAGATGCTCGCTGGCACCCTGAAGGCGATGTGTTTGAGCATAGTATGCAGGCACTCGATGCAGCCGCTGTGTTAGATTATGACAGCAAAGAGCAAAAGCTTATGGTGATGATGGCAGCGCTGTGTCATGATTTTGGCAAGGCAACGACTACGCAGATCAGTCATGAGGGCATTACGTGTTACGGTCATGATGTTGAAGGCGAAAAACTCTGCGTGTCTTTCTTAAAACGTATTACCAGAAAAAATACTATGCTGGAAACGGTACCAAAATTAGTGCGTTATCATATGCAACCAGTCCATTTTGTACGAGGCAATGCCAAGCCGTCCGCATACAAACGATTAGCGCGCAAACTTGCGCCGCACGCTACGTTAAGAATGTTAGCACTACTTGCATTGGCTGATGCCCGTGGTTGTAATGCACAAGGTCATGAACCACTGACTATTCAGGATCCAGAAATAGAAGCCTTTGTTCGCGCTGCACATGATGCGCAGGTTGAACACAGGCCAGAAGAGCCAGTGCTTAAAGGGAGAGATCTTCTTGATCATGTCGAATCAGGCCCGCGCATGGGGGCATTACTTCAAGAAGCGTATGAAATTCAGCTTGAAGAAGGAATCACTGACAAGGATGTTTTAAAGCAGCGTGTAGTAGGGTTAAAAAAATAAGCGTATCCCAACAAGAGTGTTGTGTTGGGATACCTGGTAGAGAGCACTATTACAATAAATCACTTGCCAATCTGCTTAATTCGCTACGTTCGCTACTTTCTAGATATACCGATCCAAAAATTGATTGTCCTTTGAACCGCTCACTAGAAACCACGAGGCCGTTACTACTAAAATCCAGGTAAGGCGAATCAATTTGATAAGGATCTCCAGCTAAGATAATTTTACTTCCTTCGCCGACGCGCGTGATTAACGTTTTAACTTCATGTGGTGTGAGATTTTGTACTTCATCAATGAGAATGTATTGGTAGGGGATTGAACGTCCGCGCATATACGTGATCGCTTCAAGACTGAGCTTACCACGGTGCATCAGTTGTTCTACCTGACCGAGTTCTCCTGCGATATGGCGACGATGTGATTCGCGGCGGCCGTGTTTGCTGTGCTTTTGTCCGTAATCGTCTTCGGAGACAACACTTTTTAAATGATTTTCCATGGCGGCCTGGTGCACAATAAATTCTATATTGTCATGAATGGGTAGCATCCAGCTGTGTAATTTTTCTTGAATGTCTCCTGGTAAAAAACCAATGTCTCGACCAAGAGGAACCACGGGGCGAGAAATAAGCATTTTTTGATATTCGTCTTCAATAAGAACTTGATGTAATCCAGCAAGGAGTGCTAAAAAAGTTTTTCCGGTACCGGCTGGTCCAAACAGAGTTACCAATTTGATTTCTTTATCAAGCAAAAGATCGAGAGCCATAAGTTGTTGAGGATTACGTGCTTCGAGTGGCCAAGAAAATTTTGGTTGTACAGCTTCTTTAAATTTTTTACCACCAAGATAGCGAAATACGCGATATACAAAGGGGTTGTTTTGATTTTCAAGTAAGATGAATTCATTTTTTTTAAGATCATGTTGTTCTTTAACTTCATGAAGAGCTTCGGGGAATTCACCTTTAAGTTGTATGGACGGCGCTGTTGCTTTTACCCATCCATGATAAAATTTGTCCTCGCTGACGCGTCCTTTGAGATAGTCGACGGCAACAATTTCCAATGCATTTGCTTTAACACGAGCGTTTAAATCCTTAGTGATGAATTCTACCGGATAGCCCTTTTGTTTAAAGCTGAGTGCGATGAGCAATATTTCATTATCGGGGGATTTTTCTTTAAGCATTTTTGTGGTGGGTAGTTCGGTATCAGGAAAGAGCACTTGCAACGTGCCACCATTGGAAAGAGAAATGCCCTCACGTAATGATCCTTGTGTGCGTAATTCATCAAGAGATCGGATGACTGCGCGCGCATTGCGGCCGCGGTCGGACGTTTCTTCCTTGAGCTGATCGAGCTCCTCAAGAACGTTGATGGGTAAACCAAGCCACGAATTATCGAATGAAAAAAGTGCTTTTGGATCGTACACGAGTACGTTGGTGTCGATAATATATAATTTCTTTTTTTCAGTCACTACAAGGTCCTTCTTATACGATCTTTTAGTATGATAAAGGCTTTGGGTTATTCCTAAGATGGTTACCCAAAGCCTTTGTAAGTTACTGATCTTTCCTATTAAGCGCAATAGTACAAAAAATTATTTCAGGATGCTAGTGGCGTAATTTTGGTTATTATTTTGATGTTGATGGTTTCATTTCGATGAGTATGTCTTTAACATTAAGTCCTCGCCTATGAGACAACTTGGCAAAGAAAGTGGCTAAAAGAATGCCGCCGTGTTCTCCAGCATTGCTTAGATCAAGTTCTATAGTGCTGTGCTCTTCTGGGTTTATCGTGTCGAAAAAAATTACGATATCACGAGGAGCAGCCATAGTAGTTTGTAAACAGGGATCGCTTGCCGTGACGTCGGGTGATGGTTGACGGAAACGAGCCTTCTGAAGATCAAGAGCATTAAACAATGTTTCTCTAGCGTGGGATCGAGTCATTTGCGCGTTGTTATCGCGTCGTACAAGTTCTTCTTTTCCTGCAGCTAAAGTGACTGCAAATTGTTGTTCATCAAGTTTTGGTTCCTCAATCATAGCGCAAATATCTAAAGGATTTGGCAGAGCAGAAATGGCATTGCCTTCGAATCCAAAACGTTTAAGGTTTTTGAGGCCGTCTATACAGAGCGGCTCGGTTAAATAATTCTTGCCTAAATCGAGCTCTTCTAATTTGGTAAGGTGATTGACGTGTGGTGTTTTGGTCAAGTTGTTGTTGTAGAGAGATAGGATACGTAAGTTAGGTACGTTTGATAGTTCTACGTTGATATCGCGCAAATGGCTGTTTTCGACAATAAGTTCTTTCAGCGCGGGGAAGATTGAAAAATCTGGCCACTCCTTAAATGTTCCGTTACGTATGATGATACCAGTAACTAAGTCCAAATTATTAAGTGAGGGGCTTTTCTTAAGGCTATCAATGATGCTGTCTGCAGTTGTTTCATTGATAGTAGAAAAATCTAGCTCGAGAGAACATGTTTCCTGCGGGTTTATAGTTTGTAGAATCGATTCAATGTCGCCAATTGTTTTTTCTGATTTCGTAAGTAGGGGTAGCGTTACCGATTCTTCAGTAGCTGAAGTATTTTTAATGTGTGGCTCTAAAGATTCGTTGGAAACTTCTGATTCTGTGAGTAAAGGTGTCGTCAGAATTTCCTCTGAGACTAAGATATTTTCAGCTTGTTGTTCCAAAGATTCGTTATGAGCTTCACAAAAAAGAGTAGCTTGATTTTGCTTTAGTTGCGGTGCAGTAGATGTTTTCAGTTGTTGTTCAAAATTACGTGCCGGCTTGGCTTTTCCTTTTTTAGTAGTGCCGTTGCTCTTGTGTTTTTTTGACGTTGTTTGTGGAGTAGCAATTTTTTGTACTACGTGTGTAGTCACTGTTCGGGATGCCTCTATTTTGGACTTTGTATTATATTGAGTTTGGTTCGTTGGTTTTGATGTTTTGAGCGTATTTTTTGCTTCGCTGGTTTTATTCTGAGGAGTTGCTTTCTTTTTGAGTTTAGCAAGATCGTATTCTTTATCAGTATGTAATTCTGTAAGAGAAAAAGGTATTTGTGGTTTTTCAGTCAGAGGGTTTTGTTTAAGATTAAGCTTTTTTAATTTTTCAAGTGACTTGAAATCGCCTGTGTGTAAATCATTATTGCTCAAATCAAGGGTATGCAATTTAATAAGCCCATCAAGAACAGGAATCGTAGTAAGTTTGTTGCCAGTGAGTATAAGTTCTCTCACGTTAGAGAGTTGGCCAAAAATAGGTAATTGGTTAAAGGTATTATTAGAAAATTCGAGATATTGTAAAGAAAAAAATGGTTTTAATAGTGTTGGCTGCTTATAGTCGGATGGTTGGAAGTTTGGTTGAATGGCGGTCAAATCACTTTCGGTGATAATGAGACTTTGTAGATTAGGCAGATTAAATTTTGGCCAATATGAAAATTTTCCTTTGGTTAAGGTCAACCTTTTAATGGCATTTTTTGCCTCAGTATCAATATCTTTGAATAGTGTTGCTAAAATATTAGTTGAATTATTCTCTAGTTTTTCAAAGTTAAAGACGAGATTTTCCGGCTTAAAAGTATTTATTTTTTCTTGTGCAGTCTTTAGATCTTTGCGCGTAGCAATGTCAAATGAGATAAGTATTGGATTATTATGTATTTGAAAGCTGTATAGTTGTTTGATCATTTCTGATTTTATAGTTCCACGAATTTGATTATTGGATAGATCAAGATCTTCCAGACTGGGAACCTTGGTAATATCTGGCATGGAGTTTATAAAATTATTTGCAAGACTAAGGTCACGCAGTTTAGATTGTTCTCCAAATTCTGGTGATCGAGTGAGACGGTTGTTAGAAAAATTTGCCAAAATCAATTCTTTGAGAGTGGAAATTACTGGTGGATTAGTAATGTTATTACCGACGACATTAATCATTTTGAGCTTAGGGAGATTACCAAAAACTGGAGTAACAGAAAGCTGGACACTAAAAAGAATGAAGCCTTCTAAATTCGGTAGATCATTAACAGAGAGCTCGTTTAATGCGCTTAAGTCAGTTTCTCCAATACTAATAACTTTAATTTGTGGAAATAGAGTAAAATCAGGAAATTTTGTTAGTTTTCCTTTTGCAATGATTATTTTTTCTATTTTTTCCCGAGCGGCTTCGTTGATGTTTTGGAATAAGGCGGCTAAGAGATTGTCGACTATTGCGGTTTTATCTTCTAGTTCTAGCATGAGTTTAAAGGCGGTTGGCTGTACCGTATTTATTTCTTCAGCGGCTTTTTTTATTTGGTCTTCTGAGGTTAACGAGCAAATAGTGTTAAGGCCTTCATTGAATAAAAGTTTATGAAGATTCTCTAAACCTCTGTAGTAAGCTGACTCAGCGCGAGACTTGTGATCTATTTTGTTTTTCAAGGAAACGAAAATGGTATTTTCGGGAATGTGTTGCGGATTGATATTAGCACAAAGCGTATTTCTCAAGAGCTCGATGCGATGTAAATGGGAAAGATGTTGAAAATTAGTATCCATGTAACGTAGATCGCAGTCGATAAAAGAAAGGTTCTCGAGCTTAGGAAAAATTGATAAATCGGGTAGGTGAGAAAGAACTCCGTTTTGAAAAGTGATTTCAGAGATTCTTTTTTGGTCAGATTCATGCAATGCATTAAGTTGTTCGTAGAAGATATCAGTAAGATTTTCTGAATAAAATACCTCTAATCCACTACCATAAAGCCCTCCTCGTACTATTATTTTTTCAGCTTGTTGCGGCGTTTTTTCCATGGCCACCAGTGAGCATTGAATTGCTATGCAGAGTGTTAGAAGTGTAGTGCGTTTCATAAATATTATTTTCCTAGAGTTAGTCGAACTTTTTTGATGCGAGAACTATTTTTTAGTAAAGAAAAGAGTTGTGGCAATGCGGTATTGGTTACGTCATGAGCTGAAGTCAAATCGATCTGAATAGAATCGAAAGATGCATTGTTCATGGTGCAAAGAATTTCTGCAATATTTGTTCTTGTATGTGAGTTATTTTCTTGATGATAAGAATCATCATGTTGAGCGATGACTGGGCTTGCAGGATTGGTGAAATGATTGTTGGTTATATTAAGTTTTTCGAGATGTTGTAGCTCGTTGAGTTTTGGGCGCTCGCTTAAATGATTGTTATGAAGGTAGAGCGTTCTTACATTACGCAAAGAGATTATATTTTCCGGTAACATTGTTAATTTATTGTGGGATAAATCAATTTTGGTAATGGTACCAGCGTTACTAAGAAGTGGTAATTTGGTAAGACCGCAATTTTTCAAAAGAATTGTTTCTAGGCGTTCGAATTTTGAAAAATCAAGAGATTGAGATAATGGATTATCATCTAGGCGGAGCCATTTTAGTTGTAAAAGATTTTCAAATCCCGCAGGCAATTCTTTTAGATTTGTATTACTAAGCGATACATTTTTTAAGGTAGGATTTTTTGATAATTCAGGAGATAGTGCTAGGGGATTATCACTAAGATCCAATGTTTCCAAGCGGGTGATCTTGTTCAGCGCTGGAGGCAGAACAAGATTTGCACCGGAAAGAATGAGTGCTTCAAGATTAGGTAGGTTGCTAAGTTTTGGTGGGGTAGTAAATTCTGTAGCGTAAAAAATAAGTTTTTTCAAATGAGGGAAATTGTCGATATTTACTCTCGCCCCAGAAAGATTACTATGACTAACGCTCAGTGCTTCTAGGTGAGACAGTGCTTGAAAGCATGGCCAAGAATCAAAATATGTGTGCAATATGTCTAATTTTGTGATGAGTGATAATTTGTCCTCTGGAGTGTTTCTTAAAAAAAGTTGTAAGAAAGCACGAGCGTTTCTACCGGCATAAGAAAAATCGAGAGTCATGGATTCAAGAGCGTGGTTTTTTGTGATCGCAATTAACTTTTCGATATCTCTTTGATGAGCAATGGTGCCCGAAAGAGGTTTAGATGATTGTAGGGGAGGATTCGCCAGAAGAGTTTTAACTGATGAAAAAAGTAAGAACACAAATAAAAATTTTTTGATCTTCATGAATGGTGTCCCTCGAAAAAATTATACTGCGATTGTTGCAATTGTAATGTGCTACTTCAAGAAGTCAATCAAGATTGCGGCCAAAACAGTGAATTTTAGATGTATTTAAAATTGGTTGGTATTTTGAAGCGAGTGTCTGATTTGTGGCATCTGCGGGCTAGCGGCAATGTTTTGTAGTTTGTTTTGTGCATGATATGCTTTCAAGTATCACGCAGAGAAATATTCACCTGTAATTAAAGGAAAATCATATGTACAACAAGGAAGAGTTGATGGTGTTACGCCATTCTGCGGCGCACCTTTTGGCACATGCAGTAGTCGAGCTTTTTCCACGAACCAAACTTACTATCGGACCAGCAACGTCGGATGGTTTTTTTTATGATTTTCTGCCGGAACATAATTTTAAAGAAGAAGATTTACCGCTTATTGCTCAACGCATGAGTGAAATTGTGGCGCGGAATTTGCCGATTACTCACCGCGAAATAAGTAAAACTGAAGCGCGTAATTTGTACAAAGATAATCCCTTTAAATTAGAACTCATTGATGCTATTCCCGGAGATACGGTGGGGCTTGCAGAGCAGGGAAATTTTTATGATTTATGTAAAGGTGGACATGTTGAACATACAGGTCTGCTTACGCACGTTAAATTACTACACATCTCTGGTTCGTACTGGCGGGCTGACAGAAATAACCAGCCATTGCAGCGCATAACTGGCGTGGTATTTTTCACCGCCCAAGAGCTTGTTGAATATGAGAAACGCGTTGAAGAAGCGCAATTGTATGATCACCGTCGTCTTGGCAAGCAGCTTGATCTTTTTTCGTTTCATGAAGAAGGCGTTGGATTTCCCTTCTTCCATGCCAAGGGTAAAAAAATTCTAAACATTTTAACGAGTTATCTTCGTTCATTGTTGGAAAAAGATAATTATCAGGAGATAAGTACTCCGATTATGTTGAGTGATGAGTTGTGGAAAACTTCGGGCCATTATGCTCATTACAAAAAAAATATGTATTTTTGCGACATTGATGACAAAAGCTATGCGATTCGTCCTATGAACTGTCCTGGTTCGATTCTTGTCTATAAAAGTAGGCCGCGCTCATATCGAGAATTGCCACTTAAATTAGCTGAATTTGGTCTTGTGCACAGGCATGAACTTTCTGGTGTGCTTCACGGTTTATTCCGTGTGCGCTCATTTACCATCGATGATGGACATATTTATTGTACGGTTGAACAACTAGAGACAGAAGTGACCAAACTGATCGGTCTTATTACAAAAGTATTAAAGCGCTTTTCATTTACGGATTTATATATTGGTCTTTCAACAAGGCCAGAAAACTCGATGGGAAGTGATGCGTTGTGGGAGCAGGCAATTCGTGCATTGCGCGATGGGCTTGAAAAAACGGGTACTCCCTATCATGTACAGGAAGGTGAGGGTGCTTTCTATGGACCAAAAATAGAATTTGTTATTCAAGATTCCATGGGACGACAGTGGCAGTGTGGCACCATTCAAGTTGATTTCTTTTTGCCAGAAAATTTTGACTTGAGCTATGTCGCATCAACCGGGATGAAAGAGCGTCCGGTTATGGTACACCGTGCGATTTATGGCTCATTTGAACGATTTTTGGCAATTTTACTGGAGCATTTCAAGGGAAATCTTCCATTCTGGCTCAGCCCGGTACAAGCACGTATCTTGACTATCACCGACGAACAAAAATCATACGCACAAACAATTTTGAGTACTTTGAAAGAACACAATATAAGTGTTGAGCTTGATGAATCGAGGGACCAAATTTCAGCGCAAATTAAAGCTGCGCAGTTAGAAAAAATTCCTTGGATGCTTGTGATTGGTAAAAAAGAGGTTGAGAGCAATACGATTACTTTACGACATCGTGACGGAAAGCAGGAGTTTGGTTTATCAGTTGAAGAACTGGTCAAACGAGCTTTAGCTTTGAATGCTGACTAAGTAAATTTTTAAAATTTTTTATAAGCCCATGATCAAAATGGCTGATCATGGGCAATTTTTTTGTAATTCGATTAAAGTATTGTTATGTAATATTTTCAATTAGTAACATATTTAACAGAAAGGTACGTTATTAGAGCGATGGGTGAATTTCATGATTATGCGTCGGAAGATTCTGGGTTTATTATTCGTCGTGCACAGCGCTGCAGGAGCCATCCAGCAATTTGGTATTGGAGGTTTTTCTGTTTCTTGCAAACCCGGTGCTCGTGCACGGGAGGTGGGCGATGACCCCATCCAGAATCCACTACAATTTCATTACATTACGCAGGACAATCATTCGTGTTTGATCACGTTACATCCCCAGGCACTTAATGGGCGGAGCGCTCGCGTGGCAACCCTAACGTTTGAAGAACGTTATCAGCGTGATAAGAATACCAGGAAGACTATCAAAATGACTCCTGTTGAACATGGCATGCCAGGAAATTATGAGTTTATGTACATAACGCGGGGAGATCACGGCCAAATGCTGTTTGGCTTTGTTGATTATGGAAAAAATGAGATCGTACGCTCTTTTTTACAGTCTATTAAGAATTCGAATCATAGTATTTTAGAGAAAGAGAAAGAAAAATTTCGTAACAAGCCGCCACTCTCATGGTCAGATCTTAGAAAGCATGCTGATGAGAGCCCATAAGAAAAGTGTTTGTTGAGCGATAACTCACCCTACTTATGCCCTATCTGTAATCCCCCTACAGGTGGGGCTTCTTGTTTGTAATAGGATTAACGACTATGAGTGGCACCTTTTTTGGGGCAAAGCGGTGCAATCGGGCAGGCTGAACAACGCGGTGACCGCGGAGTGCATATGTTTTGCCCCCACATGACCAGAAGTGTATTGAATTCGCTCCAATATTTTTGGGGAAGAATTTTTTTTAATTGTTCTTCGGTTTCTTGTGGTGTGATGCTTTGCACGAGCCCTAGACGATTTGCTATGCGATGGACATGGGTATCAACGCATATTGCTGGAATATTGAATCCCTGACTTAATACCAGATTGGCGGTTTTATGCCCTACCCCGGGAAGGCTTAGGAGTTCTTCCCTGGTATCAGGAACGTTTCCGCCAAAATTTTGTATAAGTTCTTGGCTTATGGCGAGTAAAAGAGCTGCTTTTTTGCGATAGAATCCCACAGGATAGATCAGATCCATGATGGTATTTAAAGGAATGACAATCATGTCTTGCGGGGTTGTAGCAAGTTCAAAGAGACGAAGAGCTGCTGGAAGAGAAACGCTGTCTTTGGTACGGAGTGAAAGCAGGCAACCAACGAGGATAAGATAAGGATTTCTACCATAACGTTCTATAAGAGAAACCGTGG
Source organism: Candidatus Dependentiae bacterium UBA6230 (assembly GCA_002441565.1). Classification (GTDB taxonomy): domain Bacteria; phylum Babelota; class Babeliae; order Babelales; family Vermiphilaceae; genus UBA6230. Next base: position 133,242 of record DJWM01000004.1, on the reverse strand, counting down.
CAGGCCTAACCATGTTTTTGGACGCCTGTCGTAGGATAGCGATAATCTTTATCGCACGATCAGTTTGGTTAATCACTGCCACGGTAATTTCCAGTTCTTATATACTTAAAGCATTTGTTGAAGTGCTTAAAGTATGATAGGATGATTTCTTTAGCAACCTGGAGGTACTACAGCAACAATGGTTGCAACAACGAGCATTGATTTGCCGAACAGGTTGACAAAGAAAGATATTTTGGAACTTCTGACCATGAAAGACTCCTTAGAGTTAGATTTTGTTAAATTAATGCTTTATTGTATCGTTGATATACCTTACCGGAAATTAAAAAATATGACAAATTAGTTGTATAACCCTTTGATGTAAGTGTTGATTAATTTCCAATTGGGTGGTTTGGGCCATGAATGAAATTTTAAAGAATACTCTGTCTTTGCTTACAACATGTGTTGGAAGTTATCCTATGCTTCTTGCCGTACATGTTGTATCGATTATTCTAAAATTGTTCATTGCAGCAAATCTAATTCTTAGATTCAAAAAATCTGGCTCATCGATAGCATTTAGATCATGGATATTGCTTCTTTTGGTTATTGTTAGTGCTTGTATTATCGATTTTTCTTGGGTTGTTAAGGCAACGAAAGAGATATTGCTCCCAAGTCTTGATTATCGATTTGTATTGCTTTGTGTTCGGCTAGCTTGGGGGTTTATGGCTATCCAGTATCAGGCACTATCTCTTTTTGTTAACAGCCTCTTGGGCAAAGCTCGTTGGTCGAAAATTATAGAATCAGTACTGGTGGTTGGCAATTTAACTATTTTTTGCTTTTTTGTATTTCTAGCAATATATGATTTCAACTGCACTGCCCCACAACATAGAATGTATTTTGAATCCGTTATGCAACGACTTGGGTTTATCTATGTTATTTCAAATCTGGCCCTTTCTAGTTTTTTATGTGGTACTCGCATAGTTCAAGCCATTCACCTTCCTAGGATCTTGCGCAAACAATTAAAACTATTAGTTCAATTTTTGATGCTTCCATACGTTTTATCTGAATTAATTCAGGTATGTCCGGTAGATTTTTCGGTAACATGGGTCACCAATAACTACACTGTGGTGTCTTTGACAACGTTATTGCTGACTTATGCGATTTATCACTGTATCCGTAAAGTTATGGGGTTACGGTTTCTCAACTTCCAATCACAAGTTCAGTCAACCTATCAGGCGGATTTTATAGAGGAATTCAAAAGTGCGCTTGATCAATTGAGCCATGTTACTTCTTTGATAGAAGTACACCAGGTGGTTCAAGATTTCTTTGCCGCGTCGTTTCGTATTCCTGTGCAACGCACCAAGCTCTATGTTCGTCCATCGAACACGTCTCTACGAGAAAGTGGTGAAAAAGAGGCAATGAAAGATGTTTTCGATATTGAGCACAGTATGCAAATATATCTTGATGAGAGCGCTCTCGAGGCTATAGCAAGAGGACCTAAATTACTTGCGGCTGATGAAATAGCATTTAGCAACTTCTATGAAGAAAGTGCTATATACAAAAATTGGCTATTATTCCTAGATGCTATCAATGCCGATATTTTTGTGCCGATTTATAAAGATTCCAGTATTGTGGCTTATATTATTGTTGAGCGCTATGCACGTGTTGGTGGTATGCGAGATGGAGAAGATTTTTACCATCAGGCCGAGCAAGACCAGATGGTCATCTTTGCCAATTATTTGGGTAATATTATTAATCTTTTACAGCATCGCAATTTGCATACCCTTATTCAAAATGAAAAAGAGCTTCAGGACGAGCTGTTTCATAAACATCAGGAAATTAATCAATTTAAAGAAAGTATGCGCTTATTTTTGCAGCAGGCGGCTGAACGTAAAGTGGGCATTATCTTTTATCGTAATCGTAACTTTTCTTTTGGAAATCAGGCTGCACGTGACATGATTGGTATTAATATTAATATGCATCGTGGGCATCCATTGGGCAAAACGTTAAGAGAACTTGCTCAGCAGGTATTAGAGTATAAAGCACCAGAGTCCAGGACTGGTTTAGATCATCAAGGAAATCCCTTAGTATTTTCTGGTGTGTTAAATTTGGAGCACAATAACGTCATTATTACCGTTCATTATCCAGAAGTTTCTGATTTTGTAAAACACAAGATCGATCTTCTTAAAGATCCTACTGCATGGGATTACCTACTTTATCTTGAGACTACACCGTCAGGAAAACTTATTAATCAACTTGTTCCTTCATCAACACCAACGTTGCTAAATTTCAAGATAGAATTGCTAAAAGTAGCATTGAGTAAGAAAGCGATTTTATTGTCGACGCCAGAAGAAGATCTCGATCCTACGGTAGAAGTTTTACATCATATCAGTTTGCGTGAGCAGTTATGTATTCTTAATCTGCAGGGACCAACAAAAAATATTGATATTGCAACTAAACTTTTTGGTATTAGTGTACTATTTGGCTCGTCAGTTGAGGTACCTCTATTTGAAAAACTCAATAATATCGGGACGCTGTGTATAAAGAATATTCATTTTCTTGATTTGGATACGCAAGAACAACTTGCCGAATATCTTAGATATGGCATGTACAGAGTTTGCAAGAGCAATCAAAAGCTCAGTGCTCACGTACGTCTCATATTTTCTACTTCGGTAAATTTGGCGAGTCTAGTGCAGGAGGGTAAATTCTCGCAAAGATTATTTGATGAACTCAAAGTCACTACTATTAATATGCCATCTTTGATTGCCCTGCCAGAGCATGAGATGAAGAGTTTGATAGAAGATGTAACTGAACAGGTGGTCAAGAATACCGACTTTAAATATTTACTAGAGTTCACCGAAAAAGAACGTTCACGGATTATAGTGTCGCGGCCTGAAAGCATGCAGGGACTTAAGGAAAAAATACGTCAGCTCTTGGTATCAAAGTCTAAAAAGAATCAAATTTATCAAGATGTAAAGTTTGATCCAGCCTATAATATTGGCGATCCAGAAATTGCTGAGGCGGTACGTCTTGGAAAATATGCACTTAAAGATCCACGTATTATGTCTGTATTATGGAATAAGTTTAAAAGTCAAAATAAGATTGCAACGCTTTTGGGCGTAAATCGATCTTCAGTCAATCGACGATGTAAAGAATATAATTTGATTTAAATAAAAAAGGTTCGCAATTATATGCGAACCTTTTTGTTAAGTTCTGAACTTACCGCTATTAATCTGCTGGCGGCCAGTTGAGTTGTGTGTTGGCTTTTACAACCAGCATGGTATTCTTTTTCATAAAACCCCTTAACAAAATTAAACAAATTTAATACGTTACCTACGACATAGTGTAGCTTTTTTTTGGGGCGGTGCATATTGTTTATGATAGAATTAGCTTATGATTTTTATTATTTCTTTAATTCTCCCCAGTTTCTCTTGTTTGCGATTTGTTTTTCTCTGTCATTAAAATTCTATACTTTTTGGTTTCTTGCTGCGCAAGGCTTTCAGTCTCCCGCCATACTTAAGCCCTGGATGTTGCTGCTTGTTGTACTCTTTGGATCAGCATTTGGTGATATTGCTTGGCTTATAAAATTAGTTAGATTTCTAGCTGATACTGACTCATTATACTCTACGCTCGTGTTCTTTATCAGAATTTCATGGGGTTTTTTGATTATCCAGTATCAAGCCCTTGGTTTTTTTATGGAAAGTCTAACGGCAAAAAATTTACGTCTTAATATCTGGCGTAAATTATTGTTGTTAGTGAGCTGCATTTTTTGTGGCTATTTCTTTTTTATAGCGTTTTTTGAGGATCGTCTGGTTGATTATAGTTTGCGTAGTCATGCTATGTCACTTTCAATGGCACTGGCTCCACTTGAAGTGCGGATGTTCCGATATACGATATTTTACCTGATTAACTTGATAACCATTCCAAGTCTTTTTTTGAGCATACAGAGAATAACTAAGCGAATCTTACCAAAAATTTTGGCTCGGCAGCTTAAAATTTTTATGACTTGGTTTATGATTCCATATCTTTTTGTTGATATTCTCATTGCCATGCACCATTCATTTATTTGGTTGCACCAATACACCTATATTGTCGTAGGCATATCAAGCATTTTATTCTCCTGGGCTGCGTACTATTGTTTGCGCAGAGTAGTGAAATTTAGATTTCTTAATGCTGAGTCGTGCGTTCAATCAACGCAATACAATGTTGCGTTTATAGACGGATTCAAGGATGTTTTGGCAAAATTAGGGCAGGCAACTACTGAGTATGAGCTTGCGCAAATTATTCAAGAGTTTTTCCAAGAAACATTTGCGGTTTCGCCACAGCGCGTCAATCTTTATCTTCGTTCAATTCATGAAGAAGTTGATCATGCCTACCACACGGCTGAACAGTGTAAAACAGAGCGTATTGTTGAAAGTTTTATCAGCACCCATGATGCGTCGAGTGATCTTTATCGTTTTGTCGGCACTCACAAAATTATTATTGGCGACGAAATAGAATTTAATAATTTTTATGAAAATAGCGCTCTTGGCGCGTTGATTCTTCAAGCTCTTGATGCCATTTCAGCTGATGTTTTTCTACCAGTTTATTATCGTGAAACTATGATTGCCTACATTATTATCGAAAGGCAAGTGTGGTCGCAGAAATTTTTTGGCAATAGAGAGCGTGATCAGATGGTGGTATTTGCGAGTTATTTAAGTAATATTATCAATCTGTTGCAAAACAGAAATTTGGAAACGCTCCTGCAACAGGAAAAAGAGTTGCGCGAAGAATTGCATAACAAAAAACAAGAATTATACCAATATCGCGAATGTGTAAATTCCTTCTTGCGCCGAAACCGATCACGAGATATTGGTATAATATTCTACAAGGGAAGGCGTTTTATCGTTGGTAATCAGGCAGCGAAGGAGATGGTAGGCGTTAATCTGAATGCTCAAGATGGACATCCTATGGTGAAGGCATTAAAGCATATTGTGCATCAAGTTCTTGAATACGGTGTATCCTATAGCGTATCGGCTCTTGATTCTACGGGCAATAAGTTGCTTATACTAGGAACGCCGAATCTGGGAAATAACGATGTTATTATTACCATACGACACCCAGAAATTGCCGATATTGTAAAACAGAAACTTCACTTGTTGAATGATCCAACCAAGATGGATTATTTGTTGTATTTGGAAACAACGGAATCCGGAAAACTGATTGAGCAACTTATTCCAGGATCAGGAGAGATACTGCTCAATTTTAAAATCGAACTTTTTAAAATGGCGCTACATCGCAAGGTGCTTTTGTTGAATATACCGGAAGATGATCTTACTCCTATGGTGGAAATTTTGCATCATATCAGTTTGCGAGAATATCTACATATACTTAACCTGCAGCCTTCCAGCGATTCATTGGATATTGCCACGAAATTATTTGGCCTTAATCCTATCCTAGGAATTTCAACGGCTTCGCAACCGTTGTTAGAGAAACTCAATGGTGTAGGAACGCTTTTTATTAATAACATTCACTTTCTAAGCTTAGAAGTGCAGGAATATCTTGCTGAATTCATAAAGTTTGGCATGTATAAAATATTCAGAAGTGACCAAAGGGTAAGTGCAGATGTGCGTATTATTTGTGCAACAAATCAGAATTTGAGCGCCTTGGTTAAGGACTTGAAGTTTTCGGCTAATTTATTTAATGAGTTAAAAGATACTATGCTACAAATGCCTTCATTGCCGATGTTACCAGAACATGAATTTACTGATTTGGCAGAAGGTTTTTTTGATCAAAGTATCAAGCTCAATTCGTTTAGAAGTATTCTTGAATTAACAGATCGTGAGCGAGAACGTTTAATTAGAACTCGGCCAATCAGTTTGTATGAACTCAGACTTAAGGTGCAACAGCTAATCCTTTATAAATCCAAGAAAACCTCCATACATCAGGAATTACAATTTACTCCAGCATGTGATGTAGACATATCTGATTTAGAGCATATAGCTCGTCTTGGAAAAAAGGCCCTCAGGGACCAAAAAGCAATGGCGCTTTTGTGGGATAGATTCAAAAATCAGGCACAGATAGCGGCGTTTCTTGGTGTAAACAGATCTTCGGTTAATCGGCGGTGTAAAGACTACCATCTCTTATAAAAAACGGTAATTATGCAGTATGAAACATTTATTGAAAAAAAACTGGAATTTTTAGTGTTCTTACGCGTAGAGCGTAATTTATCAGAAAATACCTTGCGAGCGTACGAAGGGGATTTGCAGCAGTTTGCTGTTTTCTGGGATGGCCTATCGGAAGATGATAAAAAATATCTTACTTGCCGTCAGCTTTTTGAGCGCTACTTAGTGAGTTTGTTTTATAAGAAAATTGATAAAAGTTCTATTGCAAGAAAATTATCCTGTTTTAAATCGTTCGAACGTTATGTGCGTGGCCAAGGTATCCAACTTGGCCTCAAACTGACGCGTCCCAGACTCGATAAAAAATTGCCAATATATTTAAGTGTAGAAGAAATGAATCATCTTCTTGATGATGTTAATATGCATGAGTTACCAACTAAATTTCCTTATCGTGATCGTGCGATTCTTGAAATGTTATATGCAACAGGAGTGCGTTGCTCTGAGTTGATTAACATTGCTATTGGACATGTTGACATGACACAACGGACAATCCGTGTTTTGGGTAAAGGGAAGAAAGAGCGGATTGTTCTTTTCGGGCAAAAAGCCTATGAGCGATTACAAGAATATTTAGCGCATGAACGTCCGCGTTTTAGGAGCGCTTCTGATATAGTATTTTTGAATTATCGTTATGAAAAGCTGACAAGTCGTTCGGTGCAACGCATCATTGAAATGTTTCGTAAACAACTAAAAATTGAGCGCCCCATTACGCCGCACAAGATTCGTCATACCTTTGCCACTCACCTTCTTAATAAAGGTGTTGACTTGCGTGTGGTGCAAGAGCTGCTTGGGCACCAGACGTTATCAAGTACAGAAAAATATACCCACGTGTCACTTGAAGAATTAAGTAAGTTGTGCGAAGAGGTGCATCCCGCAAAACATTTGTTCAAGAAGGATTCTTGATTGTTATGCAGATTGTTCTGAAAATACCACATTACAAAATTGTGGTTCTCATTGTGGGGATATTTATAGCCTTCATGATCATGATGGGTCGGCTTGGTTATTTACAGATTTATCTTAATGATCAGTTTAGTATTAAAAGTCAGAAAAATTTTCTTCGATTTGAAACCATTAGACCACCACGTGGAAACATTATCGATGCACGCGGAACGTTACTTGCAACAAATCAGCCGGTTCACACGTTGGTGTGGTGTGGCAGTGGTAAACAAAATATTTTAGAGGTTGGACGCTCGTTGTTAGAGAGGCTTTCGGTAATTATTAATAAATCGCTCCTTGAAGATACTTATCTGATGAAAGAAATTGCCTTAGCAGAGCGATTCCATCGCCGAGTTGCGTTGGCTGCAGACCTTAGTTTTGATAAGGTCTGCCAGATAGAGGAGATGTTTTCAGGCTGTGAACACCTATGTATAGAAACTGAATTTCGGAGATTCTATCCCTACACTACGTATGCAAGTCACGTTCTTGGTTATCTAGGTAATATCAAAGTTGCACCGTCTGGATGCATGGGTATTGAACAAGCGTTTGAGCGTGATTTAAAGGGCCAGCAGGGTACGAAACAGAAAACTATCAATTCGTTAGGAAAAAGTTTAGCAGTACAAACGATACAGGATGCACTTGCAGGAAAGGATATTCAAACAACACTTGATTTATCCCTCCAGGAACTTGCAGAAGAAGTTTTTCCTGCTGACTACAGGGGGGCATGTGTTGTTATGAATCCCAAAGATGGTTCACTTGTCGCAGTGGTTTCGCGTCCATCATTTGATCCCAATGTTTTTTTGATGCCACTTATGCCGGACGAATGGCTACATATGCAAGAGGGCCAATTATTCTTAAATCGTGTATTTAATGTTGGGTATCCTCCAGGGTCTATTTTTAAATTGGTTACCACAGCAGCGGCATTACAAGAGGGTATTATCTCGCCCGAAACACGATGGACATGTTGCGGTCATACTATGTTTGCTAATCGCAAGTATCTGTGCCAGTGCACTAAAACCTGGGGCAAAGATGAGCTTACTGTTCAGCAAGCGCTTGCTCGCTCATGTAATACTTTTTTCTATGAAATTGGTAAAAAAATACCTATTGATACTCTTGCCCGTTACGCGCATGCATTTGGACTTGGACAGAAAACAACGATGCATTTTCCAGAAAAAACCGGATTGATACCGACAAGCCAGTGGAAAATGAAAGTTAAGGGAGAGCGGTGGTGGCCGGGAGAAACGCTTTCTGCGACCATAGGACAAAGCTTTATTTTGGTAACACCAATTCAAGTTGCTCGTTTAGTGGCGAGTATTTTTACTGGATATCTTGTGACGCCTCGTATTGTAGTAAACGAGCCTATAGTGCATCAGCCATTAACTATTCGTGAAGACATACTTGTCTTTTTGCAAGATTCGATGCGGGCGGTTGTCACGCAAGGGACAGGACGCAGAATGAATCGTATTAAAGATTTAGAAATTTATGCTAAAACAAGTACTGCGCAAACTAGTGGCTTAGATAAACGTAAGTTGGGTGTGCAGCATTTGGAACATGGATGGTTTGCAGCATATTTTAGCTATAAACATCACGAGCCACTTGTATTGGTATTATTGGTTGAAAATGCTGGATCATCAAGGATTACTGCAATGATGGCTAAAAAATTCTTACTAGGATATACGGGTTTGATGGATGGAATAAAGGCTTGAAAAGCTTTTCAATAATAAAAAAAGCNNGCTTTTTTTATTATTGAAAAGCTTTGCTTACTTGTTTGCAGCAGCTACTCGTTTTGCCAAGCGGCTTATTTTTCTCGCTGCAGTGTTGGCATGAAGAGTACCCTTATTTTTTGCGCGAGCAATTTTTGCTTCAGCATCACGTAATAATACTGAAGCTTCTTCGGTATTTACGCCTTGTTCTAACGCTGTGAGTACCTTCTTTACCGCTGTTTTAATAGATGTTTTGCGTGCCAAATTTATGGTGTGGCGAACAACATCTTTACGAGCTTTTTTTTGAGCAGATTTTATATTTGCCATGAAGAAAAACCTTTAAGAATTTATACGACTTTTTTAACTTTTCCGGCCTTTACGCACTTGGTGCACACCTTGCCGCGCCGTACGCTTCCTGAATTATCACTGGACATGGTGAATCGCATGGTATGAACATTAGGAAAAACCCAACGTTTAACCTTGTTATTGGCATGGCTCACGAGATTGGCAACCTGAGGCCGTTTATCGCAAATAGAGCAAATTCTTGCCATCGCTTATAATCCTTTCTTTCCGACTTTCAAGCAGTAATTTTTGGTTGTTATAAAATACATTCTACTGTAAAAAAAGGGTTTTTTCAAATTAGATCTCTGAGGACAAAATCGGCATTAATAGGACAGAAATTTGAGGAGGGGCAGCAAAGCAAGATGAGGATTGCTGATGGAGGTGACTGCCGTAAAAATCTGTTACAATACCCCCGGCCTCTTGAACTAACAGTGCGCCAGCGGCAAGATCCCACCATGAAAGTCCTCGCGAAATCATACCGTGTAGTCGTCCGCAGGCAACATAGGCTAGATCCAAAGCTGCAGCGCCTAAATGTCGAAACGAGTAAGAAAATGGTATTTGTGTCATAAGATGAGCATATTCTCGAGCCTCTAAGTAGGTAAACGCAATCATAGGCGATGATACGTGGGGCGCTGCTTCAATTCTAACATCATTTAGCCATGCTCCTTGGCCGCGTTCACCATAAAAGAATTCGTTAAGCACCGGTTGAAAAATAGCCCCTTGTATGATGGTATTTTGATACATAAGGGCAACTGATATACAAAAATGGCTGATATTATGTGCAAAATTATTGGTTCCATCCAAGGGATCTATGACCCAACAATAATCATTGCCCGATTGGCTTGCTCGCTCTTCGGATATAATGGTAGCTCCCGGAATGAGCTGCAAAAGTTCGTGTTTAAGGAACTCTTCGCTTGCTAAATCCGCTTCGGTAACAAGTTGAAGAGGTGCTTTTTCGTATATTTTTACGTGTTTACCATAATGTTCAAGCAAGATATCGCCAGCCTTTTTAATAATCTGTTTGAATTTCTCTGGACAAACACTGTTATAAGTCATTACTGAGCCTTCACCTTGTTATGATAAAATTGAGTGATCAACCCGTGGTTCAAGGTTAAGTAGTTCATAAATTTCCTGGGCATAAAGCGTTTCTTTTTCGAGGAGCTTAAGCGCAAGCGTATCGAGCATGTCTCGATTTTCTCTAAGCATGACCATAACTTTTTCATAACATGAAGTAAGCAATTTACGTACTTCATGATCAATTAAGCTTGCTGTTTCACTGGAATAATCGAAAGATTGTTGATTTGGATTATAAATGATTGGACCCAAATCGGACATACCGTAGCTGCACACCATGTCATGAGCAATTTTTGTAGCATGCTGAAAATCTGATCCTGCACCCGTAGTTATTTTATTAAACACGAGTTCTTCTGCAGCACGACCGCCTAATGCAGCCATAATGTTTCCGATCAATTCATCTTTAGATTGATGATATTTTTCACGTTCTGGTAACCAATGGGTGACGCCTAATGCTCTGCCACGAGGAACAATGGTTACTTTGTACAATGGATCAGAATCCTCTGGCATAAGAAGTCGGATCAGTGCATGGCCTGCCTCATGAAACGCGGTAATCTTAAGATCTTCAGGCGTCTGACGCATAGTTTTGTTTTCTTTGCCAAGAATCGCTTTATCTCGCGAGATATCGAGATCTTGCATAGTAACCAGCGACTGGTTATTTTTTGATGCATTAATTGCGGCTTCATTGATAAGATTTGCCAGATCTGCACCTGAAAATCCAGGGGTGCCGCGTGCAATTTTAAAAAGATCGACTTCAGGATCCAATTTGATGTTTTTTGCATGAACACGCAAAATTTGTTCACGGCTTGTTAGATCAGGGTAAGGGACGTATACGTGACGATCAAAGCGCCCTGGACGCAAAAGGGCTTTATCCAACACGTCCGGCCTATTGGTGGCGGCAAGAACAATGACCGAGCTGTCGCCTGTTTGGAATCCATCCATTTCGGTCAACAGTTGGTTTAGTGTTTGTTCACGTTCATCATGTCCTCCACCAAGTCCACTACCGCGGTGACGGCCAACGGCATCAATCTCATCGATAAAAATGATGCTAGGGGCGTGTTTGCGCGCCTGTGCAAAGAGATCACGTACTCGTGCTGCGCCAACACCAACAAATACTTCAATGAAATCTGATCCACTAATACTAAAAAACGGACAATTTGCTTCTCCTGCAACTGCTCGTGCTAATAATGTTTTACCATTTCCAGGTTCGCCGATGAGTAATACTCCGCGGGTAATTTTTGCGCCCAAGCGTTGATATTTTTCAGGATGCTTTAAGAAATCTACCAGATCATGCAAGTCTTCTTTGGCTTCTGCCGCACCAGCAACGTCTTTGAAGGTTGTTTTTACGGTTGATGGCATGAATAATTTTGCCTTGCTTTTGCCCATTGAAAATAACCCATTGCTCCCACTTCCGCTACTACCACCGGCGTTACGTAATTGGCGAATCGTATACCAGGCCATGAGGAGTAACATGAGAAAAAGTATTCCAACGAATGAAAAATACCATGTATTGGAAGGGGCGCTTACAGAAAATTCCACTTCGTGCTTTTTCAGGGTGTCCCAAAATGAAGGATTATAGGCAATGATAGATTCAAAGTGTTCATTGTTTTTCAAGATGCCATCAACGTGTTGTCCCGAAACATGGACTGATTTTACATTATTATTTTCTATATGTTTTAATAAGCTTGAGTAACTGAGTGTTTTAACCTGTCGCGCATAATCAGTAAGCTTGGTAAGTATAAGAAGTGATCCTACGACAATAAGAACAGCTAGGACAAGATTACGAGGACCTCCGGACATAGGATTCTTTTGTGTTGTTTTTTTCATGGACGACTCACTTTATTAGGATAATTTTGTATTTCTTAACCATACGCAAAAAACCATGAAGAACTTCAATGGTTTTTGGTGTTCAAATTTTAACGCGCAAAAAAAAGATGGCAATATTTTACGCGGTTTTATAGAGAAATTTGAACGTGATTTTAGTATATAACACTCAACTTTTCTTGTCGACCCTAAGAAGGTGCTTTCTTATATGGGATTGAAAAACCTAGTAGCTTAATTGTGTTTGTAGAAAAAATGTTAAATTATTTTGCAATGAGAGCGGATTATTATACGCTCAATGGCGAATTTCTGAATTATTATAGCTAAAAGGGGGCTTAGAATGACCTTTTTTGATTACCTAAAAAATATATTTATTATTCTCTTAGTCTTACAATTTACGCCCCCGCTAATTCGAGGAATTAAAAAACAATGGGGAGCGTTAATTGAACCAAAAAGCAAGGTAGCGGTGATTGCAATTAAAGGCCTTGTATATCAAGCAGATCCCTATCAAAAGCAGTTGTTACATTACTTTAAGGATCCATCAATAAAGGGTATTGTTCTCAAGATGGAAACCCCTGGCGGAGCTTCCGGTACTGCCCAGGCGCTTTACCAAGAAATAGTGACCCTTAAACAGGAGTATCCAAAACCCATTGTGACTTTGGTGGAAAACATGTGCGCATCCGCTGGTTATTATATTGCGAGCGCCACTGACTACATTGTGGCTCCAGGGTCAGCACTTATAGGTAGTATAGGGACTTCAATGCCTTATATATTCAAGGTCAAAGGTTTCTTGGAGCAATATAAAATTTACAATGAATCAATTAAGGCAGGTGCGTACAAAGATGCCACAAATCCATTTGTAGCGATGACCCCTGAAAATCAAGCCATGTTGCAAGGAGTTCTTGATAGCGCTTACCAACAATTTACTCAAGATGTTGCCAAGAGTCGTAAACTTTCGCTTGCTCATGCTTCTGAGTGGGCTGATGGAAAATTATTTACCGCAGATCAAGCGCTGCGGCATGGACTTGTGGACGCCTTGGGATCTGCCAGCGTTATTACGGGGATCATCAAAGAACGTGCTTTGATTGAAGGCGATATAGAATGGGTATATAAAAAAGAGCCAGCAGGATTTGCTCGCATGTTCGGTGCTAGTGATGATGCAGAAGATGAAAATACTATTTTTATGTCGCTTGCTCAGGCTGATCTTGGCCGTGTACGTACGTTACTGAAAATGCTGTTGTCTGAGGCATTCCCTTCTGTAGAATAATGCAGTGATTGATAGTCGATATATCACAAGCTGGTTTCAGCAGAGCTGTTTTGTAGATACCGTCACACATGATATGTTCAACGAATCCTATAAGAAAGCCACGAGGGAAAATCTGGCCTTCTCCACTTGAATAAACCGCATCATGCGGTGTGATATCAGTAAGATGATTGACTCTTTGCAGAGAAGAATTCAAGGTATTGGCACCAACATGAATCCCTTGTGCATCAGTGCTTTCGCAATATGCCGCCACTTTACACGATTTATCATGAATGAGCGTTATTTTACTGTGAAGTGGGTGTACTTCACTTACGCGGCCTAGAAGACAGTTTTTATAAATAGCCACCATATCGGTTTGTATGCCATGGCGGCTTCCTTGGTCTACAAGGATGTAATGTTCTTGATCGGATAAACGTTTGAGCATGATCGAGGCGATTCGACCATTGAGTTCATCGAATTGTTTTCTGAATGCGACTAGTTCTTGGATGTCTTTGGCATAGTTGATTGATGCTTGAAGCTCAGTGATACGTGCCCTGAGCGCAGTATTTTCTTGTTCAAGAAGATGTAGCCGATTACTTTGATATTGATTATTTTTGAAATGGTGTAGATAACGTTCTATGGGGGTTACTATATAGTGATTGATGCAGAGAAGGGGATAGATAAAATAAGAGTAACCAGTTCTAACACTGTGTGTAAGAATATTATCATGCGGTGAGCGCATCATGATTATGATGCTACCGATGGCGATGCTAACAAAAATGATTTTTTTATATAGCTTCATGACAACTTAGGTAAAATATTTTGTAGCTGTTGTTTTACTTCTTGCTCTGATCTATTAGTAATCAAACTGTTTCGTAATTCACTAGCTCTTGGTAATTCTCGTAAATAAAAAGGAAGATGTCTCCTAAAACGTAGTAGCCCATCTGGACCGTAATAATTGAGCATCATATCAAGATGTTTGAGCGCGTAGGTAAGCATATCAGATTGAGTTATAGTAAACGGATTTCCTAGACTATGTTCACGAAGTTCTCGTAATTTCCATGGTCTAGACCAAATAGCTCGCCCTATTAAAAAACCATCAACACCGGTTTGTTCATAAACAGATTTTGCCGTAGGCCAATCTATAATATCTCCCGATATAAAGACTGGAATAGATAATATTTTTTTTATTTCTCCAGCAAGGACATAATTGGGGCGGCCTTCGGAGCGCTGTGTTTGTAATCGTGGATGAATAGCGATGGCATCAACGCCACAATCCTGTAACATCTGTGCAACTTCTAGTGCATTGATAGTTTTAAAACCAGCACGAATTTTTACCGTGAAAGGGTGATTAGGGATACAATTGCGTATGGTAGTCACAATTGTTTTGAATCGTGGTAAATCTGCCATGAGCGCAGATCCGCTGCCGGATTTTACTACATTTTTGGCAGGGCAGCCAGCATTAAGATCTATAGAAGCGACACCATGGGCAATGATTTTTTCACATGCCCTCTCTATAAAAGTCAGTTGGTTTGCAGCGAGCTGGAAATTAATGGGTTGTTCGGTATTGGAAAAGCAGAGTGTTTTGAGCCTACCATTATCATGCGCTACCGTAGCTGCATGGCGCATCTCTGTGTACAGTAATTCTTCTGTGGAAAATTCGCGTATGAGTGTTCGAAATGGCGAATCGGTGATGCCATCAAGAGGTGCGCCCATAAAACGCGGGACGCAGAGATTACGAATAGATACTTTTTCAGACCAATAACTCATGAAGCCTTCCCATTATCTCAAATTTATTAGGATTCCTTTATTAGTGTAGCGGAGGCTGATTTTTTTTATAGATATTCTAAAATCTAAAACTTGCTTTCAGTTCTACCTGTCCACGAGGAGAAAGGTATACGGTGACGTGTTTGAAAGGCGCAAGTTTATAATCAACGAGTTTATTGGCAGCTATTCCGTACATCGTACCGATGATTCCTCCGGCCACCATTTGTGACATGAAATGGCGATTGCAATTAACAAACGCTGCAAATGTGTATATAGATAGTGCTCCTAAAGGTACCCATGCCTTTGGCCCATAGCGTGACCCAAAGAGTACGGTCATATATACCGCCTGGGCAAGATGACCTGATGGGAATCCCCCATAATAGCATTTGTTTTTACTAAATAATCCATTACGTGGGCGTTTACCTGCTTCTATGTGCCATTTTTTAATAATATCTTTACATAACATGACAAAGGGTAATCCCAGGAGAAAAGCATATGATGTTGTTCGCAGTGTAGTGTCATGGGACAAGAAAGCCAAACTACCCAAAATTATAATAGGCGCACCAATGCCGTACTTTGCAATTTCAGAACATGTGTGAGGAAGCTGGCGGATATTGGCATGTTGATACTCATCATAAAAACAGGAATGTGCGCGTTTGTCCTGAGAGTATGCTAATGCATACAGGGGTGCCGATAGGATAAATATTTTAAGCGAGTCACCTGAAATAAGATTTTTGTGAAGAATGAATATATCTTTTATGGGGTTGCGTAAAAGTGAAGTTGATGTGCGTTTTGCTTGTTTTATTGGCTGTCCAGCTAAAATTGTGCAGCACCATAAGAGTGCCACGCACCCACCACGCATCTTCCCCATAGATTGTCCCCTCGCCCCATAGGAGTACGTTGTGCGTACTCATGTTTTTTAGTATAGCGAGGGAGCTCTTTTCAAAACAATGATCAGTACCTAAGCGTAGTCATGCTCGTAGTGGATCAAAATCCTGCTGGTCGCATGGTATGCCAAGGAGTTTCTTGTTCATAGGCATATGCAATCTGATAAAGGAATTGTTCAGAGAGGTGAGGACCTACAAGTTGCATGCCAATAGGAAGATTTGTCTTTGTCATGCCACATGGTAGCGCAAGTGCAGGTATACCTGCAAGATTCATGCCACAGGTGAAGTAATCCTGTAAATCCATCTGCAATTTATCAAGATCAAAAGCGCCAAGTTTAAATGCCGGCATGGAATGCGTTGGCATAAGCAGCACGTCAACTTGTTTGAAGGCGTCATTAAATTCTTTGAGGATAAGGCGCTGGGCTTTTTGTGCGTTAGCATAATAGTTGCGCGCATATCCTGCTGAAAGTACATAGTTACCAACCAAGATACGAGCTCGAACTTCTGGGCCAAATCCATCATGGCGCGTCGAGCGGTACATATCAGCAAGTGTTTCTGCAGTTTTATCTCTTAACCCATATCGAACGCCGTCAAAACGAGCAAGATTGGATGCGGCTTCCGCGCGACTGATAATAAAATAGGTTGCAGCACCGTATTCTAATGCCGGTAAAGAAATATCATGCACGGTCGCACCAAGTTTTCTGAACACATTAATGGCTTGCTCGAGAGCATTGCTGATTTCTGGATCCATACCTTTTGCATGGATTGCGTTTGAAACGATACCGATACGCAGACCGGCGGGAATGTTGCCGGTTAATAATGCGGTGTAGTCAACATGCGGTACATTAAGAGTTGACGAATCATGCGCATCGTGTCCGGCCATTGCGGAAAGAACGAGAGCATTGTCGGCTACCGTACGTGTGACGGGTCCAATTTGATCAAGTGATGACGCGTATGCTACAAGACCATAACGTGATACAAGCCCATAGGTTGGTTTTAGTCCAACAACGCCACAAAAACTTGCAGGAAGACGGACTGATCCACCTGTCTCTGATCCGAGCGACCAGGGCACAAGACCGGCAGCAACAGCGGCAACGCTGCCACCGCTCGATCCCCCGGGAACACGTGAAGTATCCCAAGGATTTTTAACTTTTCTAAATGCGGAAGTTTCATTAGAACTTCCCATAGCAAATTCATCCATATTGGCACGACCAAGAATGGGAGCGCCAGCTTGTTGAAGCCGTTCGGTTACGGTTGCATCGTACGTGGCTGTATATCCTTCTAATGAACGTGATGCACAGGTAAGTAATCGCCCTTGTTGGGCGATGTTGTCTTTTAGTAATCCTGGTATGCCAAAAAGGATTCCAGTGGAAGTGGTGTTATGGCGCGTGACTGAGTGCGCGTCAAATACTTCGAGTGACGCACCAAGATCATCATATTTTTTTAGTCGATCAATAAAATAGCTAACTACTTCAGTTGAGGAGACTTCTTTTTTGCCGATAAGATTTTTGATTTCTTGAATTGACGCGAATGCCATTTCTTTCATAGATGTAATACCTTTATTTATTTTCGATGATGGTAGGAACTACGAAATAGTTTGCTTCTCGCTCAACCGCTTGCTCAAGAATATGTTCTGCATTGGTCTTAATGACCACATCTTCGCGCATAACATTAATATTTTTATTGGGTTGTTCTTGAGTATCGGTAACTATCTCCTGAACTCGCGCGGCGTAGGAAAGCACCGCAGAAAGTTGTTGGGCTGCAGCCTCAAGTTCATGATCAAGAAAAGTGATGTTGGACATTGCTGCAATTTTGAGTATTTCTTCTCGAGAAATCGTAATCATGACATACCTTATGTAGATGATAATTTCCACTCGTCTGATCGGAACCTATTAATGTACACAATGCTCATGAGAGCATTGCCGATATAGAACGAGCCATACACTAGAACAAATTTCATGATGGTGTCCTGGATAGGAAGCCTGGCAAGCAGATATGAAGCAGGTATGAAGTAAAATATGCATACGACAAGCCGTGTTTTCATGACAGTCTTCACATTTGTCGCACCACGCAGTGCACCGGATAAGATTAATTGTAACAAATCAAAAAACACAAGTACACTAAGGATTGGGAAAATTGCTGCAGCAAGCTCAGTAAAATCGCCATTTTTATCAAAGAAGTGGATGAAATATCTCGGCCATAATGAGAACACGAGCAAAATACTAAATACCAAAAATGAGGTCAGAAAAACAATTTTTTTAGTATTACTCTTAATTCCCTCCCAATCTTGTTCTCCGTAATCATTACTGACCAGAAGTGTAATAACTTGAGCAAAGGCGACCGCGGGTAGAATAGCAAACCGCTCGAGGTCTTTAATGACTGAAAATGCGGCAAGAGCATAGGTTCCCATGGGAGCAATCATGGCACCGAGCCAGATATAAGCAACTGCCATGGTGGCTTTATCGATGATCACCGGCCAGCTCATGATTATAAGCTGCTTGATATGAGATCCACTCCGAAAAACTCGTAGTAAAGAAAGGCCATAGGTAGAACCAACGGAATTTTTCTTGAGTATAAGATATAGAAATGATGCAAGGAGCATGGCGCCGTATTGAATAACGCTAGCCAAAGCAGACCCTTGAAGACGCATTGCAGGAAACCCAAACTTGCCAAAGATAAGCGCATAATCAAAAAACAGGAATATGGCGCCACCAAAGATAAAAATTTTCATAGGAGTTTTGGTATCTTTAATCCCGCGCATGAATCCAATAAATGCAAAGTATACGAACGTAAAAAAAATACCGATGGCTCGCAAGCGAAGAAATGGCGCACCAAGATCTGCTATTTCGTATGGAACTCCGTAAAGTCGATAAATCCAGAAGGCACCAACATAAAGTAATGAAGCGATGACACCGCCAACGAGTACCGTCGACCAAAAGGCGTCCACAAATGAGCGTCCAGCCTCTCGGTAATGGCGCATACCATTATATTTACCCGTGAGAATGATGGTACCAACTGAAATCCCCTCAGCAATTTTGATGATGAAGTGCAATAACGTGTTGGTGATACCAAGTGTTGCATAGGTCGATGTTGAGCGTAAATCAGCAATCCATTTTGCGTCGAGCAAGTAAAGAGCAGAATAAAGAACTAAAGCTGTGATAAATTCGGGAACAAAATAGCGGAGAATTCTGGGATAGCTTTCTCCGTGAGTTGCATCATAGATACCGACTAAGTAACTGGTTAATAGTCCTTTTTTCACAACTTCTCCTTTGATTTTCATCATTGTTTTTCATGACGGGTGAAAAAGATGAGCTTCCTCTGCTTATTTGCAATGTGGTAGTATTCCTCCCGCTCAAAAAAGATTTGTTCTTTGTCATCCAAGCGCCAATGTGCGGATGCCCAATACACTAAACGAGCATTGTGATAGCGGCAAGATGGACTGAATAGACGAATAAGTTCATCGGGTCTGAGCGATGCGCGCGCACAAAAGAGATCAAGAGTAAAATCAGATTTACGCAAAAAAGTACGCCAATCCAAATCAGACACACATATATTGGACAAGCCTAGCGTGGTGATTACATGATTCAGGAAGCCCACTTTCTTAGCGTTTACTTCGATAAGTACCATGGGTAGTGTCGGATACATGATTTTTAATGGAATTCCAGGAAATCCACCTCCTGCTCCTACATCAGCGATTCCTTTATACTCCATTAAATTTAAAAATCGCGTTATGCTGAGCGAATCCTGAAAATGATCAGTGATGATATCTGGTATATCCGTGATAGCAGTAAGATTGTGTTGCTTGTTCCAATTGATTAACAGGGAGCCGAATAAAGCAAATTGAGATTCTTGTGTTTTACTAAGATGATATTCGGTGCAAAACTGTTGCCAAAGAAGCGGTGCTGCAGCTATAAATGTAGATTCAGAGATGTCCAAGGTGTACTCCTTAACTATAGATTTCTTAGTTCATCATATGGTACCGTTATAATATAGCCTATAGTACAAATAATAAAAATGAGTGTCCGATGAACCAAATTCGCATAATATTTGCAAGTTTTTTAGTGGGATGGCTTGGTGTATTGTCGGCTTCTTCAACAATTACCTTTTTTTTCAGACCATATCCGCTGGTCAATGATATTGCCACTATTCCGTCGCAGCGGCTTACCGATGTTAGTGGCATATTTGTGACGTATGCAGGGCAGCTTGATGCATCGCGCTCCACCGGTCAGGTGAAATTTGTTCGCAAACAGACTGATCCAACACTATCGCTGGTGGTGGCTAATAAAGTTACGCCAATATTGGGACCGCGTAACACGGTCATTAATTGGGAAATTGAGCGCGGATCGCCTGCCGATTTGTACCATGTTCAGAGGAGTTATGATGAAGCAAGCAAAATACACTACTGGAATATTACCAAGGGTGTAGTGCCATCTCAGGGTATCTTGCCTATTCAGACCATTCTTATTTTTGCTCATCCAAATGATATTTATGTTCCGGAGGGAATTACGGTGACCGATGATAATGTGAATTTTGCATTGCCGGATATCTATGTTAAGCACAGTATCGATAAAATGGCATATGCATTGTATGTATTGGGGATTAAGAATTTCTTTTCAACTATTAATCTCGAGTTCAAAAAAAATGACTCGAATTATTCCTCACATATTCTAGGACCGTGAATTTTATGGTTCAATGATATTTCTCAATTTTTCACTATTCAGAAAAACTGCTACACTAAGCAAAAATGCTAGAAAGCGGTATAAGGAGAATTATGAAATTACAGGTATCCTTTGACCTTTCTGATTTAGAAAAGGCTGTTGCTGTTGCTCAGGAGGTAGCGGATTACGCGCACATCATAGAAATTGGTACTATCCTTATTCACAAATATGGCGCAAAGTCAGTAGAGGCTTTTCGTCAAGCCTTACCTAACAAAACATTACTTGCTGATACGAAAATCGCCGATCGGGGAGCGGAGAGTGCAACAATTTTTGCACAAGCGGGAGCTGATTGGATAACGGTAATGGCCGGAACGAGTAACGAAGTAATTCACACTGCGTGTAATGCAGCACATAAAGCAAATCTGAAAGTCATGCTTGATTTGATAGATGGTTGTTCTTTAGGTCAGAGCGCTATGGAGGCAAAAAATCTTGGCGTTAATGCACTGCTTTTTCATCAACCACATGACCAGCAAGATGTTCCTGTGATGTTAGATCGATGGGAAATGGTACGCGGTAACACTAATCTCCCTATTTTCATCTCCGCAAAAATAAAACGTGAAAATATACAAAATATTTTAACATTCAAGCCCGATGGTATCATTGTGGGCAAAGCGGTTTGCGACGCGGCCAACCCACGTGAAGAAGCGCAATTTTTTTATGATCTCGTCTCCAAACAATAATTGCAGCCCATTGGTTGGCCTATCAAAATTGATATATAAAAAATATAAAAAGAGCAGTATTACCGTTCAAATTGATACTGGTACATGCTTTTAATTTCGTTGATATCGGTCGCATCAGTTGCGGCCTTATCTTCTCGGTATCCCATGAATCGGGGAAACCTGAGTGCGTAACCAAGTGATGCGGTTGTTTTTCCTGCAGTGTGAAGCGGCGATTTGGTGATTTCGTCAGCGCGTATACTGCAGACTATTTCTGGATCAGTCCAAACGATGGGTTCAAGGCCTTTTGCACATACAACATTGTGTGGGCGTTGTGATTGTGCGATATGGTCACATTTTTTCTTAAGCTCGCGCCACTCATCATCGCTCAGCCCAGTACCAATTTTAGCGATAGTTTCAAATCGGTCGTCTTCTCTATTAAAAACGCCGACTAAAAATGCACCGATACCAAATTTTGCTCTTTTGCCACGTCCTGCATAGTAACCAAGGATGACGCAGTCAATCGTGTCATCAAGATGGCCAGCTTCCTCGCGCTTAAGTTTGATCCAGTTAAAATTTCTTTTTCCTGGTTGATAGAGCGCATCAGGTCTTTTGACTACCAGTCCCTCTAAGCCAGCAGAAATGTGTGTATTAAAATACGCTTCAAGCTCAGAAGCGCTGGTTATTTCTTTTTCTTCGACTACGTTTAGCACGCCATCAGATACTGCAGAAAAAAGTTCTACAAGTGCCTGACGACGCTCGGCGTGCATTTTTTCAAGGTAACTCTCTCCATTAAGGAACAGGAGATCAAAAGCAAAAAACTTAAGTGGGAATTCTTGAGCAGCACTTTCCACACCGTGCTTTCGCTTTCGCTTTACCGTTTCTTGGAATGGTAAAAACGTGTCTGTTTGCTCATCAAACACAAGCGCCTCTCCTTCGCAAATGAGCGACTGAGCAGGTATACGAGTAAATGCCTCCGTCAAGTCAGGAAACATGTAAGACATGTCTATGAGATTACGCGAAAAAAAGTGAATGGTTGGTGGTTTTTGATCATTTGCTTGAATGTGTACCTGTAGCCTGAAGCCATCAAGTTTTGGTTGCGCAACACAGATGCCCAGTTTTGCCATAATTGCTTTGGCAGTGGGAAGACGTTCTGCTGCAGCTGGACGCACGGGAATACCGATAGTAATCTGCATGGCTTTGATAGCATCAATACCGCCATCTTTTAAAGTTTTTGCGATACGACCGATATCTGCGCACACATTGTAAGCGTCTTCGAGTGGTAATCTTAGAGATTTGTTTCCTGTCTCCATCCAGGATAATGCATCAAGGATAGTCATGTCAGAAAATCCAAGACGCAGTTTGCCGAGTACGATGCGTGCAACATATTTTGCCGATAGAGGGTCGAGTTTGTGCAATAAGTTACGTAATTGTACGATTTTTTCTTCTTGAGATCCGGTACCGTTTATTTGCTCAATGGCTAAAAGTGCTTCGTAAACTTCAGAAACAGAGAGGAGCTCTGTGCCATGCCATGCACCTTGTTCGATTACTAGGCCAATATCTCCTAGATCCTTGACATGGTGGGCAATGTTTTTTTCCTCTTGCCCAAGAAGAAGCGCAACGGTTTTTATGAGATTTTTTTCAGCGATCGCAAATTGTGTGCCAAGATAAGGGGGATTTAACTCTCCCAAAACAAGATAGGACAAAATTTTTGCCTCTTCTGGCGTTGCTTGCTGAAAAAGCTGGGCAAGGAGCTGTGTCATGACGGTGCGCGAACTTTCTATCTCTATTTGATGTAACGTGTGCGCAGCGTCTTTAAAATACATAAAAGCTCCTTGTTGCGTGTTAGTATTCATTAGTATTTGTTAGTGTGGATGATGCTTTCTCCATGAAGGTATCATAATAATTCTTGGCAGACCATAGTGATAATATCAGGGTAAAAAATAGCAAGGTTGTTTCTATGCCTTGATAAAATGAGTCATGATGCATCCAGTGATAAGGATGAGCAATAGTTACCGTTAAAAAAGTGAGTAAGGTCATGGTTTTTATTTTTCCAAGCCAATCAACAGGAACTGAAAATCCTTGTTCCAATGCTATCTGGCGCAACCCCATAATAAAAAAATCACGGCCAATAAGTAACACAACCCAATAAAAATAGATTCTGTTAATAGCAAGTAGTGCGATCAGAGTGGAATAAACTAAGAATTTGTCAGCAAGTGGATCAAGAGCTTTTCCAAGTCGTGATTCGAGCTTTAATTTTCGTGCAAGATAGCCATCAAAAAAATCAGTGAGAGCCAACAGCGCAAAGAGTGAAGCGAGAAATATATTAATAATTGCTATGTTATACGGCAATCCATAGACAAGCAGGATGGGGAGCACAATTGGTGAAGCTATGAGACGAATGAGGGTAAGAATAGTTGGAAAAGTTATTTTGGCCATAAGAATAAATACGACGCGTCGTTGAAAAATTTATGGTGGCGGCACAGGGACTCGAACCCCGGACCTACAGATTATGATTCTGCCGCTCTAACCAACTGAGCTATGCCGCCACGTTTTTTTCAAAGACGATATAAATTATACTCGTTTTTTCTTGAATTGGAACTAAATTTTAAGTTTTTGTACTGCAAATAGGTCAACAACAAAATTGAACAATGCTCTAAGGAAAAACAATCCAGTGATCAATGTGGAAACGATACCAAGCATCATCGTTACGGCAAAGCCTTGCACTGGTCCTGTACCAAAATAGTAAAGCACAACTCCGACAATGAATGTAGTAATGTTTGCATCGAGGATGACCACCATTGCATCGGAAAAACCAGCGTTAACTGCCTTTTTAATGGAAAGTCCAAGCGATAATTCTTCTTTGATACGTTCATACACAAGGATTGAAGCATCAATAGCCATACCTATGGTAAGAACCATACCAGCTATGCCTGGTAGCGTGAGCGTTGCTTTAAGTAATGACAGGCCAAATAAAATAAGAACCAAATTATAAATAAGGGCACAAAAGGCCAAGATGCCAGATAAACTGTAGTAGTACACGGAAAAGATAAAGAGTAAGCCGAGAGCAACAAGACAAGAAATTAAGCCCATTTTAATTGCTTCAGCACCGAGAGCAGGCCCGACCTGACGTTCTTCTTCAAAACTGACCGGTGCAACAAAAGCCCCAGATTTTAAAAGAAGAGCTAATTCATTTGCTTGCTCGGAAGTAAAGCGTCCTTCAATAACGCCTTCGGATTTGATGGCAGCATTAATGGTTGGTGCCGTGATAACTTCATTATCCAATACTACCGCCAATTGTCGACCGTAATTTTTGCTAGTTAATTCGTAAAATTTCTCGCCACCCTCTGGAGAAAAATTGAAGGCAACGACAAGTTGCGAACCTGTTTGTCCACCGAATGTTGGGCGAGCGTCGCGCAATAATCTTCCGGTGATATCAGTGTATTTGTTGACGAGATAGTATGTTTTATCGAGTCCGCGACCAGCTATGATATGCATATCATCAGGAAGTTCACCATCATATTCATAAAGAAGATCTTCTTTGCTGCGACCGGCGCGTTCTACCAACTTGAATTCAAGAACCGCTGGTTTACCGATCATAGTTTTTGCTTGTTGAGGATCATCGACATCAGGTAGTTCGATGATGATATTTTTTTCACCTTGTGGAGCGATAGCGATTTCAGCAACGCTCATTTTATCAAGGCGCGCACGTAATACTTCGATATTGCCAAGTACGGCGCTGGTTTTTATATTTTTTTCACGAGCTTCAGTGAATTTCAGATGAACCGATGATCCTTCAGTGGTGATTATTAAATCGTTGTGTTCCGAGCGTATATTTTGTGCTAGTTCTTGCGCTTGCGCAGGATTTGCAACGGTGAGTGTAAGAGAATTATCTTTTACTGTTTTTGACTGAGGCGTTTCCATGTTGTTTTTAGCAAGATAAGAGGTGATTTCTTGGGCACGTTCAAGGAGTTCGTTTTCGACTGCTTTATCGGTCTTGACCTCTAATGTTATATAGGTCCCACCAACTAAATCGATACCAAAACGTAGATGTTTTTTAATAGGAAAAGTGAGAAAAAGGCAAACGCCTGCGAGCACTACCCAGAACGTGAAACTAGAGGTGAGTATTTGCCGTGCCGAAAGATTCATAAAAAACTCCTTTTTCTTGATTCTTATTTTTTAAAATAATTCGATTATTGGCTAATCCCGCACAAGTGTCGAGAGTTTTTGTCTTACTTGTCAGAACTAAGATGATGGTGCCGAGGAGGGGACTCGAACCCCTACAGGATTTCTCCCACAGCCACCTCAAGGCTGCGTGTATACCAGTTTCACCACCTCGGCTTGTATTTTCAAAGTTTTTAAACTGCAAAAAATGTACCATAATTCATAGTGCATAGCAATATCGATTAAGTAATTTGCCTTAGGTATGCCATTACATAATTAGTCCCCTCCACCCCTTTATAGAGGCCTACAATACATGACCATGACAAACTGTACATTTTACCCTATAATTTCATCATAATATTAATATGATGTATAAAGGTTTCATATGAACGTCATTGAACATATTCAGCACGCATACCATCATTATCTCATGACCACTTTTCAGTTATCAGAGCAGGATCTTGCAGCGCATGTTGTAGAGCTGAATGTTGATGAAAACAGACAACAATTTGGTGATTTGAGTAATGCAAGCGCCATGATTTTGGCCAAACAATTGCAAAAAAATCCCCGGGATATAGCGTCGCAGATTGCATGCGAGTTCAATTATCATTATATAGCCCGCGTAGATGTTGCTGGTCCAGGATTTCTTAACTTTTCGCTTACTTCAGAGGCATTTAAACAATTAGCGATTGATTTACAAGAACAAACCGATGATTTCTTTAAGCTTTCGGCTCATATCCCTAAAAAACTATTTAATATTGAATTTGTAAGTGCCAATCCAACGGGGCCGTTACATTTGGGACATGGTCGTGGAGGTATTATTGGAGATGTGCTGAGTGCTGTATTGCGCTATATAGGGCATGAGGTAACCAAAGAATTTTATATTAATGATGCCGGCGCCCAAATTCAAAAATTAGGTAAATCGTTTAAGATTCGCTGTAAACAGATTCTAGGATACGAGGAAGAACTACCCGAGGATGCGTATCACGGAGAATATTTAATTGAGCTGGCACATAGAGCCTTTAAGGCGTATGCAAATGAATTGTTGGATAAAAACGACAGTTTTTATGCCGAATACGCTAAAGACCATATGCTCGAGGATCTCAAAAAAACACTCAAAGAATATGGCATTATGTATGACACGTGGTTCTCAGAAAAAATACTGCATACTGGCGGTGCCATTGAGCGTGCATTGCAATATCTCCAAGAGCGCAATCATTTATATGTTAAAGATGGGGCGACTTGGTTTAAATCTATGCAATATGGCGATGACAAAGATCGCGTGGTAAAGAAGGAATCAGGCGAATTAACCTACGTGGCTGCCGATATTGCGTATTTACAAAACAAGGTTGAACGAGGAGCTGAACACTTGATCATGATCTTAGGTCATGATCATCATAGCTATGAAACTCGCTTACATACGGTGCGAAAAGCACTCGATGTAGAGCAGCCACTTGACGTCATTTTATACCAGTTAGTCAAGATGAAAGCCGCGGGAAAACAGGTGCGCATGTCAAAACGTGCTGGAAATATTGTTACCCTGAAAGATGTGGTAGAGACAGTTGGCACGGATGTTGCGCGATTTTTCTATTTGAATCGTAAGGCTGACGCACAACTTGAATTTGATTTAGAGTTGGCGCTCAAAACGACCGAAGAAAATCCTGTATTCTATGTGCAGTATGCATATGTACGAATACATAGCATTTTAGAAAAAGCTTCTTTGGAGCCAGCATTTTCTAAAATCGTGTCAGGAGATTTACAGCATATTGGTCAAGAAGAGCATTACTTAATTAAGAAGATAGTATCGCTTAAAGAGCTCTTATTCAGTATAAGTACAAATTTTCATACCCATCTGTTGGCCAATTATACGATTGAACTCGCGAATGCATTTCACAAATATTATGCACAATCGCGTGTTTTAGATATGGAAAATGTGCCTAAGAGCCGCGCTCGTGTGGCAATGTTGTACGTGCTCCAGCAGCATGTTGCTCGGTGTCTCAATTTGCTTGGATTAAGTAAACCAACAAAGATGTAAGTCACCAAGAACGGAAAGTGCGGTTCCGAACGTGTTAAGTTGATTGCCAATCGCATGGTTTTTGGCACACTGTAATTATATAGTTATCAACCCGATATTAGTGGAGATAGATATCCATGGCGAAAGTAGATTTAAGTCTGATACAAAAATTACGCGATATCACCGGTCTTGGTATGATGGACTGCAAACGCGCACTTGAAGAAACCAATGGTGATATCGAGGCAGCAATTGATATTTTACGTAAAAAAGGCGCAGCAGTTGCCGCAAAACGTGCGGATAAAGCGACTGCGGAAGGGTTGGTACATGCCTATATTCACCCAGGATCACAGATTGGTGTGTTGGTAGAATTAAATTGTGAAACTGATTTTGTTGCTCGAACAGAAGCCATAAAACAGTTGGCACATGATCTTTGCATGCAAATTGCAGCTGCTCGTCCCTTATATCTCAGCCCAGATCAGGTTGATGCTAAATTTCTTGAACATGAACGCATCATTGCTCGCGAGCAATTAGCGGGATCTGGAAAGCCAGAAAAGATTATCGAACAAATTATTGATGGCAAAATAAAAAAATTATATACCGACATATGTTTGCTTGAGCAGACGTTTATTAAAAACGATCAGTTGACGATTGCCCAGGTAGTGCAAGAAGTCATTGCAAAAACAGGCGAAAATATAAAAGTGAAGCGCTTTGCGCGTTTTGAAGTAGGTGCGTAAACAATGAGCACTAAGAAGCGAGTGCTAATTAAATTAACCGGTGAGCTGTTCTTGTCGCATGATAAGAAACGGCTCACCGCTGATGTTTTTACTGCGCTGATAAATGATCTTAAGGAGCTCCATCTCACGCATGACATTGGCATGGTGATTGGTGGAGGGAATTTTTTCCGTGGTAATCAGCATGGTAAAGCACTTGGACTGACGGCATCTGCAGGGCATCAAATTGGTATGCTGGCAACTATGATGAATGGACTCATTATCAAAGATCTTTTGGAACAACATGGGTTTTTGGTATCACTGTTTAGTGCATTGACGTGCCCAGAAGTAGGTGAGTCAATTACGTCGCAAGCATTACACGAAGCTTTGTGTGCTGGGCGCATTTTGGTGTTTGTTGGAGGTACTGGGAATCCGTTCTTCACTACCGATACCAGTGCTATTTTACGAGGCTTGCAGATGGGGGCTCAGGAGGTGTGGAAAGGAACTTCCGTAGACGGTGTTT
The DNA here is from genome assembly GCA_002441565.1 of Candidatus Dependentiae bacterium UBA6230. Lineage (GTDB taxonomy): Bacteria > Babelota > Babeliae > Babelales > Vermiphilaceae > UBA6230. The sequence continues at coordinate 104,550 of DJWM01000004.1, read as the reverse complement.
ACAGTGATGATCCGGCTAAAACGGCGAATGTGGTCCTACTGCCCAAACTGTCCTATCAACAGGTGCTCGAAAAACGTTATGGTATTATGGACGCGACAGCATTTGCGTTGGCGGCAGAACATTGCATGCCAATGCAAATTTTCAATATTTTTACACCAGGTGCATTAGTGCGTGCAGGACGAGGCGAGGATATTGGTACGCGTATCACATCATAGCGTCTAGGCCGTGTGGTAGGCTGTGGAATGATGGATGTTAAGATAAGATCAAACACTTGTAAGTAAGGGTTAGATTATGAAAAAGATAGTTTTAGTAGAAAATAACAGTAAAGATTTTGAAAAACATATGGATGAAGAGATGCTTAAAGCTATTAAGCATTTTGAGCATGAATTGGTAAAAATTCGTACCAATCGTGCACATACATCCATGGTAGAAGATCTACCGGTATCGTGCTACGGCCAGGCACCTATGCCATTAAAGAATGTTGCAGCACTTTCTGCGCCAGAACCAAAGCTTATTGTTATTCAGCCTTGGGATGTTTCGGTGATCGCAGATATTGAAAAGGCAATTTTGAGCTCCGGCTTGGGTCTTAATCCGCTTAATGATGGAAAAATTATTCGATTACAGCTACCGGATATCAGCACTTCGCGTCGCGATGAATTGATCAAGTTACTGCATAAAAAACTTGAAGAATGCAAAATCGCCATTCGCAACATTCGCAAAGACTTTAATAATCTTTCGCGTGATGCAAAAAAAGAAAAAACGATCTCAGAAAACTTTGCAAATCGTCTTGATGACCTTGTTCAGAAGGTAACCGATAAATTTATTGCTCAAGCACAAAAAATGAGTGATGCTAAAGAAAAAGATCTTAAAGTTTTTTAAGAAGCGAGTTCTTTATTTTCTTGCTTCTTTTGCTAAACTAAGACTAACTTATTGACATACATTTTGGGCTGCTAGCTCAATTGGCAGAGCAACAGACTCTTAATCTGTGGGTTGTTGGTTCGATTCCAACGCAGCCCACCAATTAATCGAAAGATATATTGGTGTGAGGTACGGCAGTTAAAGGTCGTACTTCATTGATTTTTGACATAAATTTATAGCATTGAAGCAAAGCATTAAAAATAGTGCAAGAGTGGCGGAAATGGTAGACGCGCTGGACTTAGGATCCAGTTCCGAAAGGAGTGGGGGTTCGAGTCCCTTCTCTTGCACCAATAAAAAAAGGAGCATGGTAGTATGTCACATGAGGCTTCTTCTCTCGCTTTTCATATTGAGTATTTTAAGCCAAATAAGTGCCGGGCAACGGTAGAAATCCCAGCTCATTTGGTTAATTCTGTGTATCAAGAAACCTTGGTCGGACAAAGCAAATATATTGAGGCTCCCGGATTTAACTCGGGGGCCGTTCCTACTTCTTATGTAGAACAGAATTTTAAAATGGGTCTGATAGAACACGTGCAAGAAGTGCTTTTTAAACACCTTGTGCGTAATTTTTTTTATCAGGAAATTCGTACACAAAAAATTGCGCTCGCAGGTGATCCGCGAGTTACCCAGATTGTGCTTGAGCCGTGTCAACAAGCAACGTTTACCTTTGAATGTTCATTATTTCCAGCCGTTAGTTTACAGAATTGGAAATATTTTCCGTTCAAGGCGCCTAAAAGGAAGAACTACAAAGATCTTGATCGGCAGGTTGAATCATTTATCAAAGAAGAGCGTGAAGCTACTGGGCGTGGTGAAAGTGGGCGCGCATGTGTTGGTGATTGGGTGTATTTCACGCTGTGTTTAGTCGACAGTCAGCATAATCCGCTGCTTAATGGTCATCGCGAGTACCTATGGATAAAGATTGGTGAAGAAGAAGCGGATCAGGAATTCAGAGATCTTTTTCTTGGCAAATCGGTTGGTGATGTGCTGTATACCGATAAAGAATGCTTCCAGGAATATTTTGGTGATCACCTGAATACCCAATATATTATGCGCATAGAAATCAATGATCTTGTCCATCAACATTATTTTTGTTTTGATTCATTCAAAAGACATTTCCGGTTGAAGACCAACAAAGAAATGTTGCAAAAACTTATTGAGGTATTTTCCTATCGCAACGATATTTCGCAACGTCGTACGACAATTGAAGAGACTTTTAAAATATTACTTACAAAACATCCTGTAGATATTCCTAATCATCTTATTCTGCGGCAGCTTGAAAACGTATTGAGTATGGTGCAAGAAAATCCTGACTACAACGTATACCGTGTACAACAGGATTTTAAAGAGCATGTGTATCAACTTGCTGAGAAGCAAATCAAAGAAATAATGATCATTGATCAGATTGCCTATCAAGAAGACATTGTAGTAACGGATGACGATATGAAAAGTTATCTTAACTTTTTTAAGCGTCCGCGTATGAAAGATTTTGTATATTTTCAACTTCCTGAAACACGTGTTCAGGGGCAAGAAATGCCCTTGTCTGCAGAGTTTTTAAAACAATATTGCTTGCGTGAAAAAACCTTAAACTATATAATTTATTATCTGACAAAGAAGTAATTATTAGTTTGTTTTTTTCGAGGTTTTTACATGAAGAATAATCTATCATCGATGGCTCTGTTTGTTATTTGTGTTGGTCTAAGTGTTAATGTTCGTGCTATGCAGCAGCGTCGTGACTGTAATGCCAGTATAAAGAAACTTGCAAAAGTAGCTCGCGTTGAAAATGAAGCAAAGCGTGCGTTGACTCAAATTCAGAATGTTGAAAATGATATTAAAAGCATTTTTCGTTCACAAGAGAGAGTCAGGGCAGTACAACAAGATCAATACGCGAATTGTCCAACGCTATGCGCAAAAAAAAATCAAAATACATTTATGCGGCTTAATGCATTGAAGAATGCAAAATATTTTTCAAAAAGGCAATTTGGGGCGCTCAATGGAAAATTGTACGATCAATGGTGCGATCTTGACCTTGACTCTGTATCTCAAAAGGAAATAGATTTGTTTCTAGAAAAGTGCAATTTATTGAAAGAAGCCATAAAAAAAGGAATGCAAGCGGGATATATACAAGATATAGAACCTGATCTTGGTCCATTGGCGAACACCTTGCGCAGAGAAATTATAGGGGGAAAAGATGGCGGCGTTGAGTAACAGCTTGGTCTGCTAGCAGGAGAAATCGTCTATGCGTTTGTCCCTAAAATTTTTTGTTGTCGCTATGTCATTACATGGCATGATTCTGCCAAACGAAAATATTCAATCAACTTCTTTTTCTTCCTACTTGCGAGGTGCGGCATTATTCTGTGCCGGTGCGGCGTGTATGAAAGGAACATCGTACTTATATCAACGATATTGGTCGCCTAAATCTAAATCTACTCTTGATGCAGTTCGACGCTCAATGTCAATGCAGTCTCCGATTGCATCGAATATAAGTATGCCCAGACAAAATGATAATAATGGATCGTTGGCTAAATTAAAATTTGTAGATGGTGCACCATCAGCTGCGCAGAACCTATTCCAGGGTATAGAGGCGGCTAATAAATTGATAGCTAATTTTGATGTGCAATGGAAGTCTCATCGTGAGGGATTGGGTAAGCTTCAAAAAGATATTGATAACACTTTTCAAGTAGATCAAACTAACGGTTCGGGTAAATTAAGCGTTTCTCAAGCAGATGCTTTACAGGGGATTTGCGAAGTTTATCGTCGCCAAATTGAGAATCGCAGATTAGTGTATAATTTAGTAGAGCGGTCTGAACAGAACGATCAAGAAGAAATCGGTAATTACTACGCAATATTTAGCACTCAGAAATCAAAGACCGATAAACCCAATTTTTTAAGAAGACTTTCGAGTATGTTTGGTACTTTAACGAGAACGGGGACATAAGGCTCCGGTTTGATTAATACATAATGATGTTAGTAGTAAATGAGCATAAAAGGACGGATATGCCCAAAAATTATCAACTTATTATCATAGGCTCCGGTCCTGCAGGATTAACTGCAGGCATCTACGCTGCACGTGCTCAACTTAAGCCACTTATTATTGAAGGCAACACTCCAGGTGGGCAGTTGATGGGCACTACGTATGTAGAAAATTGGCCTGGCGAAAAGAGTATTCTTGGACCAAAGCTGATGCTCAACATGCGCGAGCATGCCAAGGCAATGGGGTGTGATTTTATGGCCCAAGAAGTGGTTCGAGTCGATTTTTCTCGACGTCCTTTTACCCTATGGACAAAACATGGGGATGAATTACAGGCGCAAGTAGTTATTATAGCTACCGGCGCAGCACCCAAAAGGCTTGGAGTGTCCGGTGAAGATACCTACTGGGGTAGAGGGGTTACCACCTGTGCCGTATGTGATGGTGCATTTTATCAAAACAAAAACGTTATTATTGTAGGTGGTGGTGATACGGCCATGGAAGATGCCTCTTTTATGACAAGATTCACCGACAACATAACGGTGATTCAGAATCTAGACCGGTTAACCGCTTCAGAACCTATGAAAAAGCGGGTGCTGGATAACCCAAACATCTCGGTGCTTTACTCTACGCAAGTGCAAGAAATCCGTGGAAATGGCGAGCATATCCAAGAAGTGCTCGTAACCGATACTAAAACTGGTGAGCAAAAAACGCTTAAGGCAGATGTTGTTTTTGTGGCGATTGGACTACGGCCATCAACGCGTATTTTTGAGGGACAGCTTGAGCTGGGTTCTTATGGGTATCTTAAGGTTCAGGATCACACCAAGACCTCTGTTGATGGGGTGTTTGCAGCTGGTGATGTTGCTGATTACCGCTATCGTCAGGCAATTACCTCGGCAGCCTCTGGGTGCATGGCTGCATTGGATGCAGAAAGATACCTTGAGCGCGAGTAGAAACGGCACAACGTATTTTGCAAAAAATAAATTTTCCTCTACAATAAAGGTATTATTACGCAATAAATTTGTATTAAAGGGATTGATATGTCAGTAACATTAGCCAAAAAAAGCCGCAAGAAACGTAACAGAAAGCACGGTTTTTTTGCGCGTATGGCAAGCCGTCATGGCAGAAAAATTTTGAATCGTCGTAGAGCATCAGGTAGAAAACGTCTTGCAGTGTGTGGCTATTAAGGCGCGGTCCTGTTGCAATGACGGTCCAAGTCAAATCCATTAAAGCCAGATCAACGGCAGCGTTTAGTAAACGAGAAATTTCAGTATTGTTCAAAAAAGCCCGGAGAGTGTACGCTCAACCGGGCTTTCATATTTTAGTGGCACCAGCTACGTTGTCCTATGGCAGAATTTTAATCGTTACTTCTCGCAAAGTAGGTAATGCTCCCACGCGTAATAAAATAAGACGTCGCCTGAAGGCGATTTTCTATGAAGAACGATTATTTGAAAAACAGCTTGATTGTATTGTCATTGTGAAGCCTGATGGGGCGCGTAGTGATTTTACGACATTAAAAAATCTCTTGAAAGAGGTTGTTGATCGACATGCTCCTAAGTATAACCAGTGAAACTTTTCGCTTAGTGTTACGATTTTTGATCGTAGGGTTGCGGCCGCTTCTTGGTCTCGCCACCTGTATTTACACACCATCCTGTACCTCCTTTGCTCTAGAGCAGTTAGAAACTGAGCCTTTGTACCGAGCATTTCCGACCATTGTGCGGAGAGTGCTTTCTTGTATTTCAATAAAACCTTGGTAATCCATAGTATGCTTTCTCAGATTACATCATTTATCAATGAACATAAGCTCATCAAACCTGATGACACTATTGTTTTAGGACTTTCCGGAGGGCCTGATTCCGTATTTCTTTTGACCGTACTGTGCGCATTGCGTAAAGATGGCTTGCTGAAAGAGTTGATTGCGGGGCATCTGGATCATCAGTGGCGGCAGCATTCTGCGCAAGATGTGATTTTTTGCTCAGAACTTGCCAAAACCTATGATGTCAAATTAGTAAGTACAACGTTGAGCGACTTGCCATTAAAAGATGTGCCCAAAGGTTCAAAAGAGGAGCAAGGACGTATTGCGCGACGATTTTTTCTGAGCCGATTAGCTGAAGAGCATTGTGCGAGCTCCATCGCACTCGCACACCATCAAGATGATCAGCAAGAAACTTTTTTCATTCGTCTCATCCGCGGAGCATCGCTTGCCGGATTAACGTCGATGTATCCCCGTGAAGGCCAGTATATTCGCCCGTTGTTAAGCATGACAAAACAAGATATTATCACGTATCTTGATGATCATCATATTCCCTATCTGACTGATCCGAGTAATTATTCGGAGGATTTTCTACGTAATAGGATTCGTATGTCAGTGATTCCTGCATTGCGCATGTGTGACAATCGTTTTGATCAAAGTTTTTCACGCACCTTAAGTGCTCTGCAAGAAACGGAACATTTTCTTGAACAACATACCCGCGAGGTATTTCACCATATCGCAGGTAAACGGGATGGCGTTTGGTTTTTGGATTGTAAAAAATTCCGTGAGCTGCATGCGGCATTGCAGTATCGGGTGCTAGTCATGTGGCTGTGTGAAGAGCATGTTGCATTTCCAGTCAGCAAAGGATTCTTTAACGAGATGACGCGCTTCATGCTTAGTGCGCGTGGTGGAATTCATGCGCTGCATCCTACCTGGTCTTTGGTAAAACAGCGTGATCACAGTTCTATACGTAAAAACGATCTCCAGATTCAGTAGTTTTGGATACCAATTGATCCTCCCTTATCTACAAATGTTTCCAGTTTTTGGTACGATGCGGTACGCTTGTCAAAAAGGAATAGGGCATGCAGTTCGAAGTACCGTCTCACAATTCTCGGCTGTTATGGTATGTGCTCGTTATGGCATTACTTGTGCATTTTGGCATGATGATGATTTTTGTGATGCACTACGACACTGGTACCTATACTATTTTACGACCACGTGATGTGTGTGATATACAGCAGCAAAATGCGGATGTCGAAGCAGAACAGAGTAATGATGTATGGGTGAATCGCAAGGCAGCGCCGAGTCAATTTGGCGCACCGGTTGTGTTTTATGATGAGCCTGAGCAAGCAGAGGCCATGTGTGACGAGCAGGCTGAAGATACGTTGCATGAAATCGATTCGCTAGAGCAAGACGTGCCAAAACACGTAGAAAATGAAGCAACCAATCCACAAGAATACGCACAAGGCGTTTCAAATGATGCGAGCCATCAAGAGACTTCTCAAGATCAATCTATAGACCAGCAAGCGATGGAGGCATCGAAAAAAGATAGTGAACAGCCAGGCAACACGCCCATTGCAGTTGATGCGGTTGAACAAGATATGAAAAAAACACCCAATAGCGAGCAAGCACGTCAAGAGCAGCATGCACCATCTCCTAAATTGATGCGTCAAGACAGGGTCAAATCAAAAAAAGCGCCGATTCAACAAGGCGCTGCACAACAAAGAAATAAGGTAACTCTTGCTCAACTGGCACAGGGATTTTTACAGTACGCGCAACAAGAAGAAGGAGGAGATGCTTTATTGGAAGTACGCGGTGGCCGGGATGGTGTTCCTACCGATGAGCAGCTTAAACATGAACGTTACTGGCAAAAAATTGCATGGTGTATGCAACGTGAATTTAGAACGTTGTCGATTGCTCAACATGAAATGCCAAGTATTCCATTTGAGATTGGATGGAACATGTTGCTGAATCGAGATGGCAGTATTTACCATCTCGAATTACTTATCTCGTCAGGCAATGGAGCTTTTGACGAAAGATATGCACGGACTATTCATGCAGCAAGTACAGCTTTCCCGCCTGTTCCGAGTTTTTTCAAGGGGCCTGTATATCAGATCCGATTTCGTGATCGTGGGGATGCCAGAAATAATGCTTCTCGAGTAAAATTTAGTGCACATTAATCATTGAAGATATTTTTAAACCATCGAATCGTTAAAGAATAGATTGTGTTTCTTAATTAATCGTTTATCAATACGTCCTGATTGGATAAGATTCTGCATCAATGTCGTTTGATGTTCTTGCTGTAGTATGTTGGTAAAAATAATCTTTTGATCATCTGAATATTTGGCTACATCAGGCATAGCACTTTCTGAAATAGTTTTTTTTGCATCAAGAGCAGCCTGATAAAGAGGTGTGACACACTGTAGAGCAAGAGCTTGATCACCAGCACTATATTGTTTGAAAATGTCTACATCGCGACATGTTGGACATGCTGCTCCTGGTCTTTCTTGCCATTTACTCAGACATTCTGGACACATATATTGTTTTTTGCAACATGGGAGTGGGATGGGGAGTGTTGGTTGTGATGCATCCAAATGCGATCTATAGCATGCGCAACATTGGTGATTTGGATCTGCCAATTTTTTCACAAGGTCGGGAATACTAAGCGAAAGCCTAGCGAAGACAAGCTGCTTTTGTGGTGATTGATTTTTACCAAATAATGTTTGAAATATGAGCTTATTCAGTGGAAATTGAAAATCGGGATATGTTTCTCCATTAGATGAGGAGCAATTTTTATGATCTACCACTCGTATGGCATCCATCGTCAAGAAAAAATTTAAGAAAAATGAAACGCAGGAGAGCGCATATCCATTAATAGGTAATTCATCAAATGAGTATGGATTTTCCTCAGCATGAGCGCGTAAATCGTTTCCATAGCAATATCCTACTACAAAACTTACGCCATACAGAGCCATCTGTATGGCGCAGTAATATTTTTTTCTTGCCCGTAATTGTAATGCTACATTATTTGTATCGCGTTCCCATTGATCAATGATAGGTTGAATTGCTTTTTGGTATGATCGCTCATCGCTAAATTCTTTATAAAGATCGGTAAAATTGTGGTGTTCCTGACGAGTAAACTTTTCAAGTTTTTCTTTAAGTGAAATTGACTTTGGTGCCATAGAGTTAAGTGGTTGATGATGAAGTATGGAGCAAGCCATAGAGAGTGCAAGATAATAAGATACTCTTTGCATGAGTGATGTCGCTTTCTAAAAAACAGCAGGTAAACTACAGATTTTTTCATGTAATCCTAGCATGGTGACTCAGAAGGTAAAGTGAGATTTGATAATTGTCTCAAATATCATGCTTAATGATCGAAGAAATGATTGCGTTCGTACTTCCATTTCTTCAGTTAAGTACTACAAGCGGAAGCCATTCTAGACTTTTTCACCTAATCATTTTATAACTAATGCCCAGCAGAGTTATGCATCTCTGCACCACTTATAAGAGCAGTATTAATGAAGTAAAAAAGGATTGTGCTATGGCGCAGATTGTTATCATAGGTGCTGGGCTTACGGGACTTTCAGCGGCATATCACTTGGAGCAAAAAGGTTTTTTTGATTATCGATTGTTTGAAAAAGAGTCACAGTCTGGCGGATTGTGCCGCTCCGTGCAAGAACAAGGTTTTACCTTTGATTTTACCGGGCATCTGCTGCACATTAATGATGATTATTTTCGCTCCCTTATTCATCATCTCGCCGGCTTTCAGCATTTTAACAGTGTTAATCGTAGATCGTGGATTTATTCGCAAGATACTTATACACCATATCCCTACCAAATTAATCTTCGTGGTTTACCAACAACAACTATAGCAGAATGTATCCAGGGATTTATTGCCCGTAAAAATAACAAAAATCCAAAAACATTTTATGATTGGGTGCTTGCATATTTTGGAGCGGGATTTGGTAAACATTTTTTCTTTCCCTATCAACAAAAGATTTTTGCGTACCATGTTAAAAAATTGACGGCGTCTTGGACGGGAAGATTTGTGCCAGCAACATCACTTGAGCAGATCATAGACGGGATTACGCGTGAGCGTGAAGAGCAATCAGTAGGTTATAACGCTCATTTTTTTTATCCATCTTCCGGTGGTATATCTTTTCTTGTTGATTGTTTTGAACAATCTTTAGTAAATCCGGTGTATCACAATTTTTGCGTAAAACGGGTAGATGTACATGATAAAATTGTGCATTTTACCAATGGCCATGCTGAACCTTATGAATACCTTATTACAACGATGCCACTGGATAACTTATTGAAAAATATACGAGAACCATCATCATCTACCATACAGCGCGCTGCTGGTAAATTATTATGTAATTCAGTGGTAAATTTCAATCTTGGCATTGCGCGATCGGATCTATCGGATAAACATTGGGTCTATTTCCCAGAATCGCGCTATCCTTTTTATCGTATTGGTTTCCCACATAATTTTTCTACAGCGCTGGTGCCGAATGGATGTAGCTCATTATATGGAGAATTTGCACATCTTAATAAATCGCGTACTACTGTTGCTCGTCAGCTGCGCACTGCTATCAAGGCAACAAAAGATTTATTTCGTATTCAGGATGAAGAGGTCATGGTACAGAAAGTTCTTTATATCCCTCATGCCTATGTTATTTACGATGCGTGGCGCGAAAAACACCTTCCTAATTTACTTAAGACACTTGCCAACATGAATGTGTATTCAGTAGGACGCTATGGCGAATGGAAATATGCAAGCATGCAAGAGGCAATTTTGGATGGTAAGGCGATAGTAGATAAATTACTCTTTTTTCCTGCGGTTACTACCCCATTTGTTGACCACACGATTCAGCCGACTACGAAGCAGAAAGAGCTATGAAGATTCGCTATATCTTAGGAATAATAGTATTAAGCCAATTGTCTGTCATACAAGGAGAGTATAGTATGTCCTCGACTACCCCGATGATGAAATTGTTTTTCAAAGATCTTCCGGTATTGGTAACTGGTGGAGCTGGTTTTATAGGGTCGCATCTTGTTGAAAAGCTGGTGTCATTGGGTGCTCACGTGACGGTCCTTGATGACTTGTCGAGTGGCAGTCTTGATAATTTAGTATCCGTGAACAATGCAATTCACTTTATACAAGGTAGCGTGACTGATGAAACAACGTGCCTAGAAGCTGTGCGTGGTGTTGCAGTTGTGTTTCATCTTGCAGCATGTATATCGGTTCCGGATTCATTGCAAAATCCCGCATTATGTTATCGTACGAACGTTATGGGAACTTTTAATGTGCTTGAAGCATGTCGAATGCATGGTGTGGAACGATTTGTGTTTTCATCATCAGCGGCAGTCTATGGTTCTGAGTGTGAATTATGCTCCGAAGAATCTCCAACTCGTCCAGAATCACCCTATGGTGCCTCTAAACTGATTGGAGAACTTGCTTGCCGACAATATGCACGAGATTTTGGCATCCAAACCGTATGTTTGCGTTACTTTAATGTATATGGTGAACGACAAAATCCCTGCGGCTCGTATGCGGCGGTGGTTTCAAAATTTCGTTATCAAATGCAGCATAATATGCCAATTACTATCTTTGGTGATGGTCTACAAACGCGTGATTTTATTTCGGTGCATGAAGTTGTTTCTGCAAATGTGACTTTGGCGATGCTTGAGTCGGATCACATGCGTGGCGATGTATTCAACATCGCCACTGGAAACAGTATCACACTTCTTGAGTTAATTGATAAACTAAAAACAGAATTTCCACACTATAGTCAACCTGTACATTTTGCTTCAGCTCGCTCGGGTGATATTAAAAATTCACGTGCTAATTGTAAGAAGTATTTAGATATTGCGAAATGATATTATTTTGTTAGTTGAAGTAGCAGTGAGCGATTATCAATCAACTCTTGAATAAGTTTTATAAGTTCAGGATTTTTGGTAAGCCGTAAATCAGAGATGGCTTGTAGTTGTCCAAAACTCATAAAAACTTCTTCAATTTCGCTCTGATTTGGTCCTTGGCCAGTATCACTTCGTTTGTTCTTGATAGCAGTACAGAGATCGAGGCATCTGATTATAGCAAGACGTGAATAAAGTTCATTTTGATTAAATGAAGTGTTCTGTGAATTGTTGTCCATGGCAGGACATAAAAAGTGAAAGATGACAAATAGGCGTATGTAGTATGAGTGGCTCACAATCTCCCTTCAAAATGATGAGTTGCGCCTATGTTTGGCTACATCATATAGGAGTACCAAGTTTGGGTCAATGTATTCATGGTATTAACCATATTAGGTAGCAAATTATTTACTGATTATGAGTGATGTGTCACATTATGATTCTAGATAGTATTTTTAGTACTTTTACACCGCATTTTTTGTGTTACACTCTTAGTGTAGTCATATCAACTTTTTTATCGACAAGATACTAGATTTATGAGTAAAAAAGATTTTTATACGGTATTGGGTGTGTCCCGTACCGCTTCACACGATGAAATTAAAGCAGCCTATCGTAAACTGGCTATGAAATACCACCCTGATCGCAATCCGGGAAATAAGGAAGCGGAAGAAAAATTCAAAGAAGCTGCAGAAGCTTATGAAGTGCTTTCGGATACCGAAAAAAGACAAAAATACGATCAATTTGGACACGCTGGTTTTGAAGGAATGGGTGGCGGCCACGGCGGTAGCTATGGCGGCATGAATATGGAAGATATTTTTTCCAGTTTCGGCGATATTTTTGGGGACATGTTTGGAGCTGGTAAGTCTCGTGGTCGCAAAAAGACAGGGCCTGAGCCATTGCAGGGCCATGATCTGCAGCGCGAGCTTGAAATTACCCTAAAAGAATCATTTACCGGGACTAAGCAAGAAATTAAATATCATCGCTTTTTTGTGTGCGAAAGCTGTTCAGGACGGGGGATGCCTGAAGGTGTTAAGGCTCAGTCATGTACCAAGTGTCATGGTACTGGCCAAGTACACTATCAACAGGGTTTCTTCATGTATTCCCAGGCATGTGGTGCTTGTCATGGCAATGGCTTTACCATTCCGTCACCGTGTAAGGAATGTCACGGCCAATCGCGGGTAAAAAAATTAGACAAATTTACGGTGACTATTCCTGCTGGCGTATTTCATAACGCCGAGCTGCGTATCTCAGGAAGAGGAGATGCGGGAGTATTTGGCGGCAGTGCTGGAGATCTTTATCTGCGCATTCACATAAAGCCTGATCCACTATTTAAACGCGTTGAAGATGATCTTGAATGTAGTGTTATGCTTACGTACCCACAACTTGTTCTCGGCGCCCAGGTAGAAATAGAATTAATTGACGGCACCAAAGAAATAGTTAAAATTCCTAAAGGCTGTGCTGTAGGCGAACGAATTGTTATTCCAGGTAAAGGATTTGCCCGATTACGAGGTAAAGGTTCGGGTAGCTTGGTGATTATTACGCAATGTCATATTCCTAAAAAACTTTCTCCTGAAACCAAGCAGGCGCTTTTGCAGTATGCTGAAAAACTAGAAAGCCCTCAAAAAGAAGAGGGCTATATCATGGGTTTTTTCAAAAAATTCTTAGGCTGATAGGTCTTAAAAGGTAGATTGTCCAGCCGCGAGATTGGCTTTGATGATTGCTAGGTCGTTGGCTCTTTCACGCTTCACGTTGTCAGGAAGTTTTCCAATACCCCAGGAAAGCAAATATTTCCTGAATCGTGATATTTTGAGTGGCCTTTGTTCAAGACGAGCTAGATCCTTAAGGCCATCTATAATATTGTCAGGGTCGAGTTGAGCTGGAATTTCTAAAGAGATGCGATTATATTGTGCATGCGCTCTATACAGCGATAATGTTGTTGTGAGTAATTTCTTATTATTATCACTAAGAGAGTATTCTTTGATTTCGACGTTATAGTTTGTCAATTCTTGCTCTGCCATAATTCCGTTGAATAGTTTGTTGAGATGTTGATTTTCAGTAGTTATTACGCGGTTTTGTGGTACCATGTCGACAACGCGTGCCATAGCAGCATGAGTATGACCATGTTGTTTGGTAGTCTCATAAAAACTAAAAAATTGACCCATTCTATTCAGCGTTCTGATTGTGCCATAAGTTGTATTTTTAGGATTCGTGGAAACTGTTGCGATGTCGCTTATGTAGGCATCGTTATTTGCATGAGCCAAGAATATAATCAAAAGCCCTGGGATATATACATAAAATATAGTCTGCTTTTTCATAACACCTCATAATGCTATAAATGTGATTATCTATTGCTACTTAAATACCGATGCCGCGTTTTTTGAGACTCTTTGGTGAAATAGTTATGCGGCGTTGTTTTTCTATGCCCAACTTCTGAATGAGATGATAAAAAAAATCTCGGTCGGGGCCTTTTACTACTGCTTGCTCGTGGGCCTCTGCAAGTACCACGGGATAGCCATTTCCTTTATGTGCTTGATCAAGAAGTAAGCGGCTTATTCGATCAAGTAATTCCTGGTCGCGTGCAATCCAGGCCGGTATTTCCACGCGTGCAATTTCTCCTCCGGTGTGCAAATAAAAAAAGTAAGGGCGTAAATGTTCAGGATAACAACGGGTTATTGGTTGCGTGCTCTGAAACACGGTAGATCGTGTATTAGTCGTTAAAAAAAGGTTGGCAATGTTGGTATCGACAAGGTGTTCGAGTAGTTTGCTGCTTTCGCGCATTGGTTGAAAATTACACAATTGTGCACGCACGATATTCACCAAGTCTTTGCTTTTTGGCATGCTCACGTACCCAGCCATAAGAATATTAGCATCATACATCTGTTGCATCAGTGTTAGATAACACGTCAGGTAGGCAGTCTTCGTGGTCTGATCTTTAGAATCTAGGTGCCAAAATATAAGCGAACCATCATATGCCACAAGATGTTCATATTCTGTTATGCGTTCAGCATGTTGATGATACCACTGATAGGCTGCTTCAAGTTCAAGTTTTTGACGCTGACAGTTTATAGAATCCGTTGAATGTTCAATCCAGGAGGTGTTTTCATCATCTATCATGATAGATGGTTCAGAGGAAAAGAGTACCGGATTTTGTACGGGTGAGCCATAGATAATAGATACAAGCCCAATGTTGACCAGGGCACATGAAGTTCCTTGATGTTTGTCTGGATAAATCTGTGATCCATCGATTCCTGTTATTGAATATATTGTTGTACGAGCTGCGACAGGCCACGTGGCATCGGGTCTTCCTTGCCACACTGGTATGGTAAGATCTGATGAACATGCACTAATTTTTTGCAGCAAGTCCGGATCCTCCACCAAACGTTGCCACGCTGTGCAAGCTATGCGATATTCTGGAGACACATCAAGAAACAATTTGTCGACATGGAGCTGTAATTCTTTAAGAACTTTTGCTTTATTGAGCATGGCTATGATCACGTTGTTGATAGAATTTTATTGCTTCCTGAAGTACTTGCAAAGGTAAAAGTGCGCATTTAAGGCGTGTTGGTCCCAGTGATCGGCCAACGAATTGTTGCACAAATTCTTGATCAAGCGCTACTATTTCATCCAATGTTTTATCGCGACATTGTTCCGTAATCATCGAAGCGATTGCTTGACTGATGACGCAGCCTCGGCCATCAAACATCAGTTGAGTAATCCTGCCATGTTGCACTAATCCTTGCATGACGATGCTGTCGCCGCACGATGGGTTATACTGTTCAGAGACAAAATCTGGGTTTGGAAGTGTCCCTCTGTTTCTTGGGTGCTGATAATAATCCATCAACTGTGCTTGATATATATTCATACGCGGTTCTTAACTTACTACGGGTAATTGTGCGTAACGTGGCGACCATGTTGGGTAACAACAACTGTCTTGCGCCGAAGTTAAAAATAGTTTGTCACCAGTATGAATATTAAGCAAGGCGATGCGACTTTTAAGATGTTTTTCCTGAGAAAAAAGGAGATAATTTCCACACGGTGACCACGAACATTCTTCTTTATTACCGCTATCAAATGTAAGTTGACGATGCTGTTTGGTGATCGTGTTGTAGCTAAACAATTGCATAGTTCCTTGAATCATCTTGGCATATCCTAAACACTTGGTTGTCTCACAATAAGTTGGTGAGACACAATAGCCAGAATCAACCACTACTTCGGTATTTTTTGTTTTCATGTCATAGGTATAGATATGTGGTGCTCCATCACGATCAGAACAAAAGTAAAGAACGCTGTCATCATGAGCAAAGAAGGGCGCTATATTATTGCCCTGATGTGCCGTGAGTCGTTTCAAACCACTTGGATCAAAGCAATATAAATCACATGCACCATCACCGCGTGATGCGCAAAAAGCAACGCGTTTACCATCGCTTGAAAATGCGGGCAGCATAGTGAGGCCATCAAAATTGACTACAACATGGCGCTTTTTATCCATGGATGTCATCATCAATCGTACATTGGAGTTTGTATGTTCTGAATAAAATAAGAGAGGGTAGTTGGCATCAATGTTCCAACGAGGAGCAATGTTTAGTGTATGAGTATTAACAAGTACTTGTTCATAACTTCCGTCATAATCAGCTATGCAAATATGTTTTACACTCCGTGCGTGCTTGTCTTTGATATCTTTACAGTAAGCGAGTTTAGTTGAAAAAAATCCTGGTGCTCCAGTAAGTGCGGGCCAAATTTCATCTGCTAATGCATGTGCCCAACCGCGAATAATAGTTCCGGCAAGCGTGAAACGCTTTCCCTTGAGCATGACAGGCCCAGCGCTATCATATAAGCGCCATTCGATGATGTTAGGTTCAAAAAATTGCACAAATAAGATAAGTTCATGCCCATGTTTTTTAAATGATTCAAAATCTGCTTTTGTGGGAATGTTAGCCAAGGGCTGTACAGTAATGGTGCATTGACGAGTAAAACTGAGATCTTTTTTTAGATATTCGCAAAGTTCATTGAATTTAGTTGCGCGTTGTGATTGATCGAGAAGAGGTATCATGAGTACCGGGAGCGCACCATGTTGTTGAGCCTTGACTTCAATGTGCACGGATTCTGGGGATGTTTGAGAAGCCATAGATGAGCTGATGAAAGTAATGCAAACAAGCAGTATGCGAATGGTAGTGCAGGATAATAGGATAAAGTTTTTTTTCATATTTTCCCTTTGGCAGGGCGGTATGTTATACCGACATCTGAGGAAGAATTAAAGATACAATTTTTAGTTTTTAGCATTCTAGCATACCTATCCAGATCTCGATAGTTTAAACCTAGGTCTGTACTATAATTGTTTTTTACCCGGTATTATGTAAGCTTTCCCCTGAGAAAAATATGACAAAAAAAGTAAAACAAGGGTGAACATCATGCATAAAAAAATTTTTTATCTATTGCTTGCTTTAACCAACGTTCTTTCTCTAAAAGCGCCATTTAACATTTCACATCCAGCAGTAGATGATTTTGTGTCGGCACATCACGAAGAACGTATCTATTCACTAGAACAATTACAGACGAGTATTGAAAATGATGAATCAATAAAACATTTTTTTAGGTACCGCTCTCATCAAGCTAGAGAAGCATTTAAAGCGCGACTTATTGGTGAGTTAAGTAATTTTTTTGGCGATGGTTTTGGAATAATCGGGTCTGAATTAGTAATAAAAATACGAGAAGCTCTTAATGAAGAGCGCGCTGAAGAACTTAGAAAAACACAAATTCTCAGACCAGAAGATCGATTGCTTAGAGAAGTTGTTACCAGAGTTGGTGAAAAAGTTAGTCAGAATAATCTGAGTCCGCACTTTTATACTCGTCAATCGGTTGAAGGTATCAGAATTTTGGAGGATAGATTGCGACGAAGTTTGCAAAATGAAAGGATCAGTACAGAAATTAGTCTCATACTAAAAAAACAAAGAAATGATGATGAGGAACATATTGAGCAGGAAGATGAGCGACTTAAAACCATAGGTCAGCTATTAGAGGCTGGGGTTTTACATGCTGAAGCGTTAAGACTCATAATAGCAGGCGCTAGCACGATAACGCTTGATCTCAAAACTCAACCACGAAATCTCGTTGACGCGTGGAGATTTTGGAAAGAAAAGGGCATGTCTCTTGCAGGGTTTTTAGGGGTATCTAAGAATGCGAATGCAGATGGGCGATCTACTCTTGTTGACCCATTAACACAGCATGATTTTACCGTTGAGCGATCTACTGTAGCGGCGTTTCTTAAAGAACTCGGCATACAATCAGCCACGGTAGAAGCTTTAGCTTCAAATTCATCGTCGAATTTCATTGAATTAAAAGAAGTAATACGATTTCTTACTATGAAGAAGCCAGATTTGTTGTTTCCTCGATCCACAGAGGAAATTTATGTAAATATAACGAAAAAGACTGTTACGAAAAAGCGATCACATGATGTTCTAGATAGTTATCGAATTTTTGGTAATCGCAAAAAGAGATTAAGAAATGGTCTGAACTAAGAACGTGCTTTTACTGCAAAATAATTTATTGCTTGAATGTTATGATAAATTCTTTACCTCGCGCTAATGCTGGTAATTGCATGTGTGTTGCTGCCGATCGTGCGGAGATATCATAAGCCAATACACCTGAAGATTGTGCAATGCGCACCTGTTGTACATTTCCCTGCCAATCAACAGTTGCCGCAATTTGACATGATAGATCAGAAGATAATCCATGTGGCACGTGCCAGTGTTGCGTGAGTTCCTGTTCTATGGCGCGTTGTATTTGTAATGCATACCATTCTTCTTGTCCAACGTATACTGGCTGAGGATCGTCATTGCTATTGGTTGCGATTGCTGCGGATGATGCCGTTGATGCAGGTCCGGTTTCTTGCTTTACCGGGGAAGTTGATTCCTGTTGAGTAATTTTTTTCTGTTCAATCGCCTGACTCTGGGCTGTTTTTGGTTGGACGTTTTTAGTTTTTGGAGAAGCCGGTTGTATCTTTTTTTCTGTTGATGTTTGTGTATGAAGTTTGTTGGTAGTTTTTGAGATAGCCTTTTCAGCCATCTTTTTAGCAGAGGTGATTTGTTTTTTCTTTTTTTCTATAGGCTGTTTTTTTTGTGTTTTTTGCGTGTTAGTTGTTGGTGAAGCAAGCATTGTTGTTTTATGAACGGGGTCTTTAGATCGAACTGTTGGAGATGCGGTTTGTGATATATTTTTAGAAGCACGGTGTGGAGTTTGTTGAGCGGATGTTGTTTTTATCGTGTTTGACGGTGTTTGCATTCGCTTATACAGTGGCAAGAACACAACAGGTGTTTCGCTGGAGATGCGTGAAGCGTTCAGCGTGATGTGATACGCATTATGGTCATGATACCACATGAGTAAGTATCCCATTATGCATACATGTAGTAAGCATGAGATGCCTGCTAATTTTGCCCAAAGAATAATTTTAGGATACTCGTTTTTGTGTTGCCAATGCCACATAGTGTATGCCACCGATTGTTTTTATGTGATCAACTAATTCTAGTACTTTGCCATATTGTACTGTGGTATCAGCTTTGACGAATACGCCCTGCTGCCCTTTTTGCGTAGTCATATTTTTAAGTTCTGCTAACAATTTTTCTTCAGTGATTGCGTTATTATTTAAAAAGATGACGCCGCTTTTATCGATATATACGGTTAACTCTTGTTTTGCTGGTTCAGCTTCGCGTGCAGCTCCTCTTGGGAGATCGATCTTGATAGCATTTTGGATCATGGGCGTGGTGACCATAAAGATGATTAGTAAAGTAAGAGCAGTATCGATAAGTGGCGTCAGACTTACTTCCGGCAATCCATTAGTTCCGCGTCTACGATGCAATCCGCGATTAAAACGTGCCATAACTACTCCTTACTCGGCGAGTTGTGTAGCGTGTGATGATTGTTGGACGGCATGCAAGGAGGGTGTGCGATAGTATTGTTGTGCAAGATGCATGAATACATCAGCAAGCTTAACGAGTTGTTTTTCTATATTTTTTATATATGACGATAGCAGTGCAAACATGGTCACCGCAGGAATAGCTACCATCAGACCAGCAAGCGTGGTGATGAGTGCTTCGGCAATGCCGGGAGCAACGGTCGCGATATCGGCACTTTGTTGTTCACTGATGCGAATAAATGCGTGAACGAGCCCCCACACGGTACCAAATAAGCCTAGAAGTGGAGCTACTGACGCGCATACGGATAAAAATGGTATGTGTTGTTCTTCTGTGTGCAGTACATCATCGATGGTTTGATTAACATGTTGTTCTAGTTGATTAACTTGATCAGTTGGCAATTGTTCGTGTATGAGCAATGATTTGAGCATATGTATATTTTTAGTTAAAAAATAGCCAGGCATAGTTGTGTGCCAAGCAGCGAGTTGTTCAGTAAGTTGGATAAATGATTTAATGCTGGATAGTTTGGTGACTGCGTTATTGAGTTGATTGAGCTTAACTCGAAAGATAATGAGCTTATACATAAATATGGTCCAACATATCATGGACATACCTAGTAGCATGAAAAGAACTCCCTTGCTCACTGCGTCAGATTGCGTGACAAGATGCCACATTGCATTGCCCATCATAAACGATCCTTTCATTTGAATTTTTTCTATATATGAGATGTCAACAAGAGTAACAAAAATCATAGTGCGTTGACAGTGTTCTATCTCCTCAATAGCTTTTTTCATCAAAATGAAATCACCAATTAAAGATTTTTATGTCAATGCGACCATTTGCTTTCACGCGATTTCTGATATTGGCTATAGTTTGATTGATTGCCTAGGCGGTATGAAAGAGATTGTAGCACATTCTTTAAATGACCGGAGGTGCGTATGAACATCAAGCGAATCTGTTTGTATAGTATTGTTCTTATGAGTGGATTTGACGTATATCTCAATGCTATGGAACAAAATGCCTGTGATGTGCAACAAGAATTTGCTCAAGCAATTGATTGTGGAAATATTCGTTTAGTACGCGAATTGATGAGGAATGAGCGTGTACGTATTGATATGGGTGACGAACATGGTGACACTGCATTACACAAGGCTGCACGAAGAGGATCATCTCGTATGGTTCACTTATTGCTCACGCAACATGCAAATCCAAATGTAAGAAGTAACGATTTGACTACGCCAATTTATTCTTCTGTTTGGTGTAATGAGCATAGTAAGCAACTTGGTATTCATGGGCACAATCCTCGTCGCGTTCGCATTATTCGCACGCTGGTTGAGCATGGTGCAGATCTGTGTAATAGCGACAATTTTGGTAATACGGTGCTAGACGCTATTATGGCGAGTAAGTTTATGAAAAGTCATGGTGTTATTGATTTTGATGCATGTCGAAACAACAAAAAAAAGATCCCTGACATTTGGTGGGCAGCTCGATACTTTGCAATGCTCAACGTGCCAATACACGATCTTGAGCAAGGGCATCCGCGTGAGCAGGAAATCACCACGCATCTTTTAAGAGTCGTACTTCATGCAGATGCTATAATCGATGGCTCTGATGTCCCAAGTCTTCATAATTATTCAGTAGAAGAGAAAAAAATTATAGTTGCACGATTATTGTTTGCCAAAAAGACGGAGATACTTACTTCGTTACTTGCACGCGAATCGGCTCATCGTGTGGTGATGAAAGATGTCATAGACGAATTAGCGCCTGAAATTTTCTTACGTTCGGATAAAGTTACTCGAGAATATGGCATTGATTTTCTACTGAATTTTTATCCTGCGCGCATATCCGCTGCAGTTCTAGATGTATTTTTGCAAAACATGCCAGTCAAAACGTGTAAGAGATTATTTGATCGATTCTTTGCGCGGAGCAAATTACCAGTAGTGATCGCTGATTGTAGAAAATTAGACGCTCTTGTTTTTCATAAATATCACTATGATCCGCGAGAATATCGGCTTTTTGGACTTTTACGTCTAAAAATGGCTTGTCCGCATCTTCTTACTTCGACGCAACGCATAGAGCTTGATCAATTGCGCACCATGAATCCAGATCTGTTAATGAAGATGGAGGCACTGATAGATACTTTACGTTTTGCAAAACGCAACAAGCTTAAGCACATTGGTAAAGCGCTGAACACCGGTCTTGTGCTATCAGGTGATAATCGGCATGGTGTATTTCCGCGCGATGTGATTGGCACCATTTTGCAATTCTATGCAGGAAAAACTATGGGCGGATCAGAGCGGCAAGTAGGTTGGGAGATGCCGAATCAAATAGTGACTTCTTCCATGACAATCTGCTCTCCGGTAACATAATTTGATCGTAAAAACTTGATTGCCTTTTCTCGGGTGGATACGTTAGCAGGACAATTTGTTTTTGCCGTGTCAAATATATTGATCAGGGTGAGTGTTGATTTAAGTTGATTATCAGTACTTAATTGCTGCCGCATTCTTTCACCCCAGCTTTTTTTCTTTGTTGCGTCTTCATGGGAAGATGGTTCTTTTTCTTCCTTGGGCTCATCGTATATTTTGATGTAATTCGTTAATGAACGTTCACGGCCGTAATTTTTATTGAACCATAGTACTTGTTCAGGGGCTTGAAATTGTCGATCTATCACAAAATCTGGCTCAATGCCAACTCCCTGTACAGTTTTACCATTAGGAAGAAAATACAATGAGGTAGTAATTTTTGCGGCACACTCATTACTGACGGGTACAACTTCTTGTACCGATCCCTTACCAAATGAATGTGTTCCCACGACAAAAACCATGAGGTGTTTTTGTATTTTCCCTTTTGCCTTTTGTGATTGCTCCTGTGCATGGGCTTGAAGACATCCTGCCAGAATTTCTCCTGCGGACGCGGTGTAATTGTTGACGAGAATAAAGATAGGCATTTCACCACGCGCTATAGGTTCACTTGTTGTTGCATAACGATCAGTTTCGGCGCCAGTTTTATCTTTAGTAGTAACGACAAGACTATCCTTGTCTAAAAAGAGACTCGCAATTTCTACCGCAGCGTTAAGAAGGCCTCCCGAGTTATTGCGTAGATCAAGGATCAGAGCTCTGGACCCATTTTTGGCGGATTGAAGCAATAGCTCTTTGATTTGACGCACTGAATTTTCGCTAAACGTGCTGAGTGATATGTAATACACGTCATGTTCTTTGATATAAAAACAGAGAGAGCTTTGTTCTTTGATGACATCACGCGTTATGGTAAAGGTTAAGGGGTCGGTTTTGCCTTCTCGTAGTACTTTGACGACAACTTTGGTGTTGCGTTCTCCCTTAAGTTTGACCGTTGCTTGGTCAGTGGTCATGCCATCAAGAATTGCGTCATCAATTTCTATGATTTTGTCATAAGGGAGTACTCCCGCTTTGTCTGCAGGGCCTTCCGGGATGGTATCAATAACGGTGAGAAATTTATCTTTGGCTTGTCGCGTATTGTCAATTACAATACCGATGCCAAAAAATTCCCCACTGGTGGATTCTTGAATTGCTTTATACGTCTTAGGATCTAAAAAACTAGAGTGTGGGTCGAGTTGTGTAAGAAATGCATCGATTGCTTTGATCATGCACTCTTCAGGATCAGCTATCTTGTAGTGTTTCTCTTTGGCGAGTTGTATGACTTCAGCAAAAGTTCGTGTCCAGTTATAAATTGCTTCATCAAAATTTGTTGTTTTTTTATTTGTTTCTTTTTCTTCTTGTTTTGGATTTAAGCTGAATGAAAAAGCTGCACACAATGTTACAAAAACCATGCTATAAAAATTGCGTGCATGACGAAAATTGTCCATGTCTACCTTCCTTGCGCTAAGGCGTATCACCTGTTCTGGTGCTTAGCATACGGATGAGGGTAAGCTCATGTGAAGGTTATTGTGGTTAATTTTTGATAAGTGGTGATCTAGAGAGGATGATGGTAGCATAATCCGTAATAATAAGGAGATGTGCTGATGCGAAGTGTTAACCGGGTAATTCGTTATCTTTTGTATGCTGAAATGATAGCGTTAGGAGTGTTTTATATATGGAGTCCTCATGGTGTGCAAAGTGTTACGCGTTTGGTGCATGAGTGTGAGGAAGTGGAGCAACAGGTACTTAATGTTAAACGAGATATTGCCACGTTAGAACTTGAAGTTGATCAGTGGGAATCTGAGCCATTTTATAAAGAAAAAATAGCACGAGAGCAGTTACAAATGGCACGCAAACATGAGGTAATATATCATTATTCTACGAACTGAAGGGATGATCGCATGCTGTTTGTTTTACCAAAACTGGATTATGACTATAGTGCGCTAGAGCCATATATTGATGCAAAGACTATGGAAATTCACCATACCAAACATCACCAAGCATATGTGGATAATCTGAATGCAGCACTTCAGAAATATCCCGCACTACAAACTACATCGATTAATGAGTTGTTGTTGCATCTTGATACTGTTCCAGAAGAAATTCGGCAGGCTGTCCGAGATCAGGGAGGAGGCCATGCTAACCATAGTATATTTTGGCATATGATGAAGCCGCATGGAGGTGGTGAACCCAAGGGCAAGGTGGCACTGGCTATTGAAAAAACATTTGGCTCGTTTGCGACTATGCAATCGTTGTTTAATGCAGCGGCAAAAACACGTTTTGGAAGTGGCTGGGCATGGTTAAATGTTGATAAAAATGGTACATTAATCATTAATTCTACCGCAAATCAAGATTCACCGCTTGAACAAGGAATGACCCCGATATTGGGTCTCGATGTTTGGGAGCATGCTTACTATCTTAAATATCAAAATAAGCGAGTTGATTATATTGCTTCGTGGTGGCATGTCGTTAATTGGGATTATGTCGAAGATTGTTATTTGAAACTCGTGAGATAATCAACATATATATGTTGTGATGCTCAAGATGATCAGGAAGGTTTTATTCAAGTATGGATACCACAAAAAAAAGCAAACAAGTTGCAACGTCACAAGAACAAGGATGTGTTGTTTCTCATGAGCATAGTGTCCGTCTAGAAAAGATAGATAAGTTGCGAGCGCAGGGGGTTGAACCATGGCCTGCTTATCAAGAAGTAACCGCAACGTGCCAAGAAGCCCTGGGGGAATTTGTCGCTACTTCTGATGAAACTAAGCAATATTCGTTGGCTGGTCGCCTCATGACTATTCGCAAACATGGTAAAACCATATTTGCACATATACAAGATCGTAGTGGGCGATTACAAATATATCTTCGGCAAGATGCTATAGGGCAAGCCGCTTTTGAACGCTTTGATCAACTTATTGATTGCGGTGATATTGTGTGGGTACATGGCACATTGTTTGTTACCAAAATGGGCGAAGTGACCGTCAAAGTAACAGTAATTGAGCTCCTTGCAAAATGTTTGCGGCCACTTCCTGAAAAATTTCATGGTATTGCTGATATCGAAGTTAAGTATCGGCAACGCTATCTTGATCTTATTAGTTCCTCTGAAAGTCGTGAAAAATTTAGACGACGCAGCGCTATTATTCGTGCGGTGCGAGATGTATTGGATAACCATGATTTCTTGGAAGTTGAAACACCTATGTTGCACCCAATTCCTGGTGGTGCAGCCGCTCGTCCTTTTATAACTCATCATAATGCATTAGATTCAGATTTTTATTTACGTATCGCTCCTGAATTATATCTTAAGCGACTAGTAGTTGGCGGCTTTGAGCGCGTGTATGAAATTAATCGTAATTTCCGTAATGAAGGTGTTTCAACGCGCCATAATCCTGAATTTACGATGCTCGAATTTTATATGGCGCACCAGGATTATCATTTTGCTATGGATCTGATTGAGCAGATGTTCAGACAGGTTGCGCAGAAAGTGTGTAATACGCTCAAGCTTCCTTTCGGTGAACATGTTCTTGATTTTTCGCAACCGTTTAGGCGTATGAGTATGCAAGAAGCCATCATGGAATTTGGTGGTTATCAAGCGAAGGATTTACAAGAATTTGCTATTGATAAGCTCATCACCAAGTATGGGATTACTTTTGAAGAAAAAAATCCTGCCTACGGGAAAAAAGTAGCAGCGCTTTTTGAAGAAATTGCAGAAAAAAAACTTATTCAGCCAACATTTATTATTGATTTTCCTATCGATATCTCTCCTCTTGCAAAGCGTGATCCAAAGAATCCTCAGATTGCATCTCGTTTTGAGTTGTTCATTGCAACTATGGAAATAAGTAACGGGTTTAATGAGCTGAATGATCCTATTGATCAAGCAGCGCGTTTTAAGCAGCAAGCAGAAGCCCATGCGGCAGGCGATAGTGAAGCGCATTATTATGATGCTGATTTTATAGAAGCACTGGAATACGGATTACCGCCAACGGTAGGGGTAGGAGTTGGTATTGATCGCTTTGTCATGTTATTGACGAATACGACTTCAATTAAGGAAGTTATATTGTTTCCTACGTTGAAAAAAAGAAAAGAATGATGATATGCCTCGCAAAAAGCGAGGCATTTTTTTAACCAATTTAAAAGGAGTAGTATATGAGAAGATGGATGAGCGGCAGACTAATGTCGTTGTTTTTGTTAGTGGTATGGGCAACGATTGCCGATGCGTGTGATACCGTCAGTTGCGAGATTGTCAGCCGTGAGGCCGACAGTAAACTCATTAATGAACTGATTCACCTAAATCCCTTATTAAATCCCATAAAAGATGACATTAAAGAAAAGCAATATGCGATCACGAATAATCCCTATAAAGATGATGTGGCGCATGTTCGGCGCAGTGTGGATCCTGTTGCACGCGAAGAGTCAGAATTTCGAGATAAACGATTTAGTATGGTTAAAGCCGCTCAGGAACGTTTTCTAGGAATGTCTTTGCACGATTCAGATGTTCTGGAAATAGGGCTTTCGCTTAGTGGTGGGGGCTATCGTGCGATGCTTGGAGCTCTTGGGTCACTTAATGTTATGCAAGAAACCGGTCTTCTTGATTGTATCATGAGCATGGCAGGGCTTTCTGGTTCTACCTGGCTTATGGCGCCTTGGATAACAAGTGGTATGTCGTTAGCAGACTATAAGGAATATGTGCTTCCTAAATTACGGCTTGGCCTTCTACCTGATCAATTGCATGAGTTTGGAAATACCGCAAATGCGCTTTTAGTTAAATTTGCCTACGAACAGCCATTGACCACGGTTGATGTGTATGGCTGTCTTTTAGCCAATACCTTGTTAGAAATGTGTGGTAAAGAGAGTATGCATGCATGTCTATCATCAACATTTCATGATCACGTACCTTCGCATGCCAAAAGAATTGCTCAAGCTGAGTATCCATTGCCTATTTATACAGCGGTTCTTGGTGATATGGATAGCACACAAGAATGGTTTGAATTTACTCCATACGAAGTTGGCTGTAGAGAATTTGGCGCGTTTGTTCCTGCATGGGCATTTGGCAGAAGATTCAAGAACGGCGTATCGACTGATAATGCTCCCGAACAAACACTTGGCTATTTGATGGGTATATGCGGTTCTGCTTTTGGCGGAAATTTTGAGCAAGCCTATGATATGGTGTTGAAAAAATTTATTAACGATCCATTTTGGCGTGAAGTCATCGAATTCTTTGCTTACACAGAATTTGGCAAATTACGACTTGCGTATGCACAGGTACCTAATTTTATGCATAAACTTTCGGGTACAGCGTTGAGCAAGCGTAAAACCATTAAGCTCGTTGATGCAGGTCTTGAATTTAATAATCCTGTTTTTGCTACTTATCGTGATACGCCACAAGGTGATGCGCCGGATCTTGTTTTTGTGTTTGATTATGGCTCGGCAATTGGTAATCATGAATTGTCTCTGGTAAGTAATTATGCTCAGCGTAAAGAATTAAAATTTCCGTCAGTTAAGGGTATATCGGCTGGATCACGTGTGTTGACAGTGTTAAAAGATGAAAATGACCCAGAAATACCAACAGTGCTTTATTTGCCACGAATTAAAGATGAAAAGTTGTTAACTCAGTATGAACATGATGCGCGCTATAGTTATTATACAGAGCTTCTTGCCGATCTTGACTGGGAAGCTTCAGTTCGTGATGGCTTTGCTGCTACCATTAACATGCAGTACACAAAAGAGCAGGCCGAAAAGGTTTGTGGTTTAATGGAATTTAATCTTCGTACACAAATTGAGCGCATCCGCGAAATTATGAAACAACGGGTCTTTGAGAAAAGAAGGCTAAATAGAGAACGCGAAATGATCGCTTAATAATTGATGGTTTTGGGGGAGTAGGGATGAAGAACTCAATATTAGTGTGGTTATTATATAGTATAAGGGTGCTTTTAAGCACTCTTATACTGATACCAATAATTGCTCGACAAGATATAGTCGGTGATCCATTACAGTTTATCAGACAAAAAACTCAACAAGCTTTTGATGTTCAGGGTGATCCACTACAATTTATTAAGCATGAAATCTTGAGGTTATCTCCCGTGAGTGCTGATAATCCGCGCAAGAATGATGTCGCGCGAGTTCGTCAGGGTGCTATGTCTGTAGGCCCAGAAGAATTGGCTTGGAGAGTGCAAAGATTTCCAATTGTTAAAGCAGCGCAGGAAAAATTTCTAGGTATGAAATTAACTGACGATGAAGTGCTTGAGGTAGCCATTTCATGTAGTGGGGGTGGTTTTAGGGCGATGCTTGGCTCACTTGGCTCGCTAAAAATCGCTCAGGAATCTGGATTACTTGATTGTGTTATGTGTATTTCTGGACTTTCTGGATCTACATGGCTGATAGGACCATGGATTGCCAGTGGTATTTCATTAGCTGAATATAAGCAATTGTTATTTCCACGATTAAAGAATGGATTGATGCCAAGTCAATCATTTGTAACGAATGTAGCCAATAATTTATTAGTAAAATTTGCTTCGAATCAGCCGCTTACATCGGTAGATCTTTATGGTAGCCTCTTGGCAGATACCTTGTTGGGTGGACGCGATGCTAATTATACCTATCTGGCGTCAAATTTTTCAGGATACTTGCCTTCGAATGCTGAACGAATAGCCAACGTGCATAAATATCCGTTGCCTGTGTATACTGCAGTGGTTGGTGATGAAAAACAAGAGTGGGTTGATTTCACTCCCTATGAAGTTGGCTCTAGAGCCTATCAAGCGTATGTTCCTACATGGGCTTTTGGAAGAAAATTTAATAAGGGAGTTTCTACTGACTATGCACCTGAGCAAACACTTGGTTTTTTGATGGGAGTTTTTGGCTCAGCGTATTGTTTTAATTTTAGAACAGCTTATCAAACGGCAATGCCACATCTTTTGGAGATTCCGTTGCTCAAAGATATTCTTGAGCCAATAAAATTGGAGTTGTTGGAACCAGTGGTGTATACACAGGTAGGTGATATTCGATTTGCTTATGCTGCGGTGAATAATTTTATGATGGGGATCTCCGGCCATTCGCTTGCACATCAAGAAAAGCTTAAATTGGTGGATGCCGGTGTAGTGATGAGTAATCCAATTTTTTCTACCTATCGTATGTTCCCAGAGGGAAATGCTCCCGATATCATTATTGCATGTGATTATGGTGCATCAGGTCTTGGCGATAAAGAATTGCTCCGAGCTTCTGCATATGCAGCAGAAAAGAATTTGCCATTTCCAACATTGTCAAATGATACGGTGGAGCGTGGTAAGTGGAGCAAGCAAGTTCTTTCTATGTTTGGTAGTGCTCAAGATACTTCGTTACCGGTTGTCTTTTATATGCCGCGCATAAAAGACGAACAACTATTGCAGCAATACAAAAATAATCCTCACTATGCGTACTATATTAAGGTATTGGCATCTCTTGATTGGGATCGCGTAGTAAACAAGGGCTATGCCAACACACTTAATATGCAATATTCTCCAGAACAAGCGGAAACAGTATGTGCTTTATCTGAGTTTAATATGTTGACTCAGATTGAAGTTATACGCAATACGATGAAAGAGCGAATTCTTGCCAAAAGAAAAATGACAAAAAAGGAGTAAGGTCATGAAGCTTGCGGCCAAAATAAAAAGATCAATATATCTTTTGG
The DNA here is from genome assembly GCA_002441565.1 of Candidatus Dependentiae bacterium UBA6230. GTDB lineage: Bacteria > Babelota > Babeliae > Babelales > Vermiphilaceae > UBA6230. Next base: position 75,038 of record DJWM01000004.1, on the reverse strand, counting down.
CGGGCTGTATCAATGCCTTGCTTTCTTCATGTTCTATTGGAGCCTTTTTGCCACCGCCACCATTACCGCAAGATGTTTTTCAACAATCTAAGCAAGTAGTAGAGAAAATTGGTGCAAAGGCTGGAGAAGTTGTACGGGATGTGGCGAAAACCATTACTAACTCAGCGCAGCAAGTTGCTATTGAACCTATCAAAAATTTTATTAAAAGTTCCCAGATTGCAATTTACGATAATCCCTACAGGAACAATAGTGCTCGTGTTCGGCGAGAAGCAGATGCGTTATCCAAGGAAGAGGAATCTTGGCGAGCTCGGCGATTCCAAGTGAACAAGGAAGCTCAAGAAAATTTTCTAAGCATGAAATTGTCTGATGATGAAGTGCTAGAAGTAGGTTTTGCGTTTAGTGGAGGAGGAGCACGAGCGGCACTGGGTACCCTAGGATTTTTAGAAGGAGCTCAAGAAGCAGGGTTGTTGGATTGTGTTATGAGTATGGCAGGTATTTCTGGTTCTACATGGTCTATTGCATCATGGATTTCTAGTGGACGGCCATTAGTTGAATTTAAGAATTTTTTTCTTGAACGACTCGCCATTACGCCTGTTCCTACCCCACTACGAGTGCGGAATACTGTAGACAATCTGCTCGTAAAATTTGCTTACGAACAGCCGTTATCGGTGATAGATCTGTACGGTAATTGGCTTGGTAATGCGTTTTTAGGAAACAATGCAGGAATAGATTTTGGAGTAGATGCAAACTTAGTCTATCTAGCTTCCACAGTTAAGAAAGATTTGCCTTCTCAAGCTGAACAGATTGATCGTGTAGACCGCTATCCATTTCCTATCTACACGGCTGTTCAGGCGAATACCAAAGAATTATTCGAATTCACACCGTACGAAGTTGGCTGTAGAGCGTTAAAAATATACGTGCCTACATGGGGCTTTGGTAGAAAATTTAACAATGGCGTTTCGATTGATAATGCACCTGAGCAGTCGCTTGGATTTTTGATGGGAATTTTTGGTTCCGCATTGAGTCGTTCAATTGGCGAATATTACGATGCCATTAAACCAATGATGAACTCAATGATTGGGCACTTTTCTAATATTCCAGGTTTTTCGCAATTAATACAGGATGTAATTCTTGATAAAATTAATGCTGCTATGACAGGTAGCATTGGTACAGAGCGTCCTGCAGATGCTGTAATTAATAATTTTGCTTTTGGTATTTCCGACTCTCCCTTAGTGAATAAAGAAAGTATACAGTTGGTAGATGCCGGATTTGGTCCTCAAATTCCCTTATTGCCAGTCTATCGCAAATCAGTGCAGCATGCCTCTCCCGACATCGTTTTTGCGTTTGACTTTAGTCCTGGTCCTGATGAGCATGGCGAGAAAATTATTAATGGTTTGATGGAGGATGCGGAATCATATGGCATACGGCTTCCCATACCGTTTAATGCAATCGATGAGTCTAAGAGGTTGTGGGGAGTTAAAGCGCTCACGGTATTTAAGAATCAAGAATATGATGTACGAGTTCCTGTTCTGTGTTATATGCCTCAAGTTAAGGATGATGAGCTTATCAAAAAATATAAAGATGATGCTCGTTATGTAGCATATATGCATAAGCTTGCGCCACTTGATTGGAATAAAGAGGCAACATCAGGATATGCATCTACTGCACGTTTAGCATATACAAAAACGCATGCTGATAGTGTTGTTACCCTAACCAAGTTTAATATGCTATCGCAGATTGAGGTCATACGAAACACCATGAAAGAGCGAATTTTGGCTAAGAGAGAGATTAAAAAACAAGCGTTAATCAAGAAAAATAACAGTAAATAAATATCCTGATCTGCGCATATTGAGGCGAGCTTAAGAGCTCGCCTTTTTTTTCGATTTTGTTACGTTTTTATACATCTTATCTGACTTATTAACTTTGGATGCTACATGAATACTCTTCACGGAGATAAATATCTTTGGCGATTACCTGATAGTGATACAACCGGAGCGCTTTCGCTTGCTGCTTCGTATAATATTTCACTTCCTGTAGCTCAGGCCCTTATTAATCGCGGATTGCTTGAGAAATCCAAACTCGATTCCTATCTTTTTTCATCTTTCGAACGGGATGTTGCGCATCCATCAAGTATGAAGCATGCGCAAAGAACGGTAGAGCGCATTATAACAGCTATTGAACGTAAAGAAAAAATACTGATTTTTGGTGATTATGATGTTGATGGTATTACGTCATCCTCATTGATGATGGCATGTTTATTACCACTTGGTGCGCAGGTTAATTTCTTTTTGCCTCATCGCGTGCATGATGGATATGGACTTTCTACAAGAATCGTTGAGCGCGCGGCTAAAAATGGCTATCGCGTTATCATTACGGTTGACAACGGTATTACGGCATTTGAGCCGGCACGAAGAGCCAAGGAATTAGGAATAGATTTGATCATTACTGATCATCATAGGCCACACGATCACTTGCCAGAAGCATATGCTGTAGTGGATCCTCATCAATCTGATTGTGGATATCCTTACAAATTTTTTGCGGGCGTCGGAGTTGCATTCAAATTGATGTCATTTTTGTATGAACTTAAAGGATTATCATTGCCTACTAAGGCGTATGAATTATTGCTTCTAGGCACTATTGCTGATGTTGTGCCATTAACTGGTGAAAATAGATTTTGGGTACGTTATGGTTTGCACCATGCGAATCAAATCGAAAGCCTCTCATTCAAAGTGTTAAAGCAGAACGGTAAAATTACGAAAACACGCATTTCGGCAACTGATATTGGTTACGGCATGACGCCACAAATTAATGCGTTAGGACGCCTTGAAGATCCGCGCCAGGGTGTAAAATTTTTACTAGGAAGTGATGAGCGAGAAGTTCAGGAAGTGGGACGTATTTTAAAAGAGTTAAATGAAACACGTAAAGAAATTGAGCGATCTATCTTTAATCAAGTACAAGAAGAAATTACCCAAAAACGTATTGATATTGAAAAGGAAAATATTATTATCGCGGCAAGTGATAAATGGCCTCCTGGAGTTATAGGCTTGGTTGCATCGCGCTTAGTTGGCATGTATGGAAAACCGACTATTTTGTTACACGTCACGCAACAAGGTGTTGCGAGGGGATCATGCCGTTCAATCGCTGAATTTAGCATGTTTGATGCACTTGAAGCAAACAAAGATCTGCTTGAACAATTTGGTGGGCATGCGCTTGCCGCAGGACTATCACTAAAAGTGGAAAATATTGCAAAACTTAAGGAAGCGCTTGAAAATCGCATAGCTTCATTGCTTACGCCATATGATTTGCAACAAAAGATTGTGCTCGATGCACAGCTTTCTTTGGGTGATGTATCAAAAAAATTGGCAACGGATCTTCAGTTGCTTGAACCATTTGGCAATGAAAATCGTGAACCACTTTTTTATATTAAAGATGTTGTTCAGGTGCAAAAACCAATTCTTATGAAAGATGCGCATGTAAAGTGTATGGTTTTTGCGGATGGTGTTATTAAGCCGCTCGTTTTTTTTAATAGACCGGCATTGTTTGAGTTATTTATGCAACTGGGCGATACATCGTTTCATGCTGCTGCTCATATCACTGAAAATCATTGGAATGGAAGAGTGTCAACCGAGTTATTGGGCGTTGATGTTGCGATAGCCAAGGAGTCATTATGATCATCACCATTGATGGGCCTACGGCGAGTGGTAAATCAACCGTCGCGCGTAAGGTAGCCCATGAGCTTGGGTTTTATTATATTGCTTCTGGGTTGCTCTTTAGAGCTATCGCCTATGTGCTTTTGTGTGAGCAAGGCTACACACTGGATAGATTTGCCCATGACGGGGTATTGGATTTAGATCCATGTACCATAGTGCAATTTTTTCATTATACATATGATCCGGTGCATTGCGAACAAATCGCTTATAAAGGTACTCGACTGAATGCTTCTCTTAAAACACCAATCATAGATCAAGCGGCTTCAATTATTAGTCAAAATATGGATGTACGCATTTGCCTTCTTGCGATGCAGCGTGGCATAGCTCGAGATCATGACGTGGTGGTAGACGGCAGAGATTGCGGTTCAGTGGTATTTCCCCATGCAGAGTTAAAGTTTTTTCTCACCGCAGCTCCTGAAATTCGTACATATCGCTGGCAAAAGGATCAAGAAGCACGGGGTGTTTTAACGAATCTTGAACAAGCGAGGCGCGAACTTCAAATACGTGATGATCGCGATCGTTCACGACCCATTGCGCCATTGGTTATTCCTTCGGATGCAGTAATAATTGATAATTCTTCTATGCAAATACAGGAAGTAGTAACAAAGATAGTTAATGCTGCACGTCGAATGCAAGATATAAAGGCTAGGAATAGTAATCTATAATAAAAATTAAGGAGCTTGATTTTTACACAAGCTCCTTAACATTTATTGTAGATCGAGATTACTCGTCAAGATCATTGCCGTTGGCATCTAATGTCTTATGGGGTTGTCCATTGCAAAGAACTTGAACTTTGCATGGTTGTTCTTCCCAGCAACCATTGTCGCAGCGTGAGGATTTCTTTGTGCAGGTTGTGGTGTAGTCCTTACATACGCGAGTATAGGTGACGGGAACTTCTACCTTGACACATTTGGTGCCTTCTCTTGATTCTACACGGTCAACGCAGGTTGTTACGCAATCTTCGTTGCATGGGCGTGCACATTTACGCTTGCAAGGTTTTTCACAAGCTGGTTTTGCACAAGCTGGTTTTGCACAAGCCGTTCCGCAGAATCTTGCATCTGCACTAGTAGCAAAAACGCCACCGGCAATTAAGGCTAGTAAAGCCAATTGAAGCTTTTTCATCCGCTTCTCCTTATTAGTTAAGGGTTACAATATATTTCTAATAGAAATGCTATCAGGTGAATTGGTTGAAAAGCAAGAATTTGTTACATTACAATAATAATGCCCATAGAAATAAAGACTAAAAATAAAGGAGAAGAGCGTTTTTTGGCGACAATGGCATTAAGAAAAGATACCGAGCAAAAACGGGGATCAAACTGATCCCCGTTTTTAAAAGACATTGCTTGGTCTATGAAAGCGGACTATTTTGCGGATTCTGTGGCAGGCATCATGGGCATCATATTCTTCATATCCTTTTTCATACCATTGCCGTTCATAGCTTTAGGAGCGTTAGCTGGCTTACCGTTGCCATTTATTTGTTTAGTAGGCTGAGCTGTATTGGCACCATTTCCATTAGCAGGTTTTGCTGGTTTTCGTACCGTTTTTTTGACGGTTGTAGCTGGTTTCTTGGTTTTTTTGACACTTTGTGTGTCAGTAGCTACTGTTTTTTTGCTAGGGCAATTCTGTTTTTGGCACGGTGCGGGTGGACATTTTGGCGTTGGGCATGGCTTGCAACGCTTAAAGCATTCACAGCCTGGCAATGCTATGAGTAGTATGCATCCTGCAACAATGGTGAGCAGCTTTTTCATTAGCTCTCCTTATAGAGAAATAGAAGTTAAACCTTTTTCTGACGATGCATGTATTCTAAAATAGGGTATGAGTAGATTGCAAGCATCATAAAAAAGGGAACCTAAAAGGCTCCCTAAATATGTTATGATTTCTGAGATTTTCTACTCTTTGTATTGCCCGGCTTCGTTTTTCTTTTTGAAGCACGTTCAACGGTCTTTGCAAATTTAACATTGTCAAATGCATGCAGTACTACCTCGTCCATCGTAGAGACAAAGATTAGCTCGACGCCATTCATATCTATTTCTTTAAGAACTTCCTGTACCTCATCTTGATTTTCCTTAGGAAGAATAACGTGGGTCATGCCGTGTTGCTTTGCAGCAAGAAGTTTTTCTTTGATACCACCAATAGCTAACACACGTCCCTGGAGAGTCACCTCTCCGGTCATAGCTAAATGTTTAACATTTGGCTTGTGTGTTAAGGCTGAAATAAGCGCTACACACATAGTGATACCAGCTGAAGGACCATCCTTAGGGGTTGCTCCTTCAGGTATATGAATATGTATATCTTTAGAGGCATAGAAGGAGTTTTTAAGGCCAAGTTCACTGGCTCTTGAGCGTATATAGCTAAGTGCAGCATGGGCTGATTCCTGCATGACTTCACCAAGCTGTCCCGTCAAAGTCAATCCGCCTTTTCCAGGGAGAACGGTTGCTTCGATTTCGAGTACATCACCACCAACTTCTGTCCAAGCAAGACCGGTAGCGAGTCCTATACGCGGTGTTGTGGCGAGTGAAGTTTTTTTGAATTTATAATTACCGAGCCACTCGCGAATAAGATCCGGTGTGACAGTAATACTTTTAGTGCGAGGATCTTTAAGCAATGCCTGAATAGACTTGCGCATTATTTTTGCAATAATGCGTTCCAATTGTCGTACGCCAGCTTCTTTGGTGTAGTGATTTATAAGAATAGTGATAATTTCTGGCGAAATTTTACACTTTTGTTTGGTAAGCCCATATTCGTGTAAATTTTTTGAAATCAAGAAATTTTTGGCTATGTCGAACTTCTCCTGTTCAGTGTAACCAGATAGCGAAATAATTTCCATGCGATCAAGTAACGGATAAGGAATGCCATCCATAGTATTTGCCGTAGCAATGAACATTACTTTTGACAGATCGTATTCTATTTCCAAGAAATGATCTACAAAGGTCTTGTTTTGCTCTGAATCCAATACTTCAAGCAATGCAGATGCCGGATCACCATGAATATCCTGTGACATTTTGTCTATTTCATCGAGTAAAATGACGGGATTCATGGTTTCTGCTTTTTTCATGGCCTGAATGACTTTTCCAGGTAAAGCTCCTATATAGGTACGACGATGACCACGAATTTCCGCTTCATCGCGTAGCCCACCAAGAGAAATACGTACAAAATCTCTTCCTAAGCTTTCAGCAACCGATTTTCCTAACGATGTTTTACCTACCCCAGGAGGTCCTACAAGGCAGATAATAGGTGAACGTTCGAGATTTTTTGAATATTTTTTTGCAGCTAAAAATTCTATAATTCGCTCTTTTGCTTTTTTAAGGCCAGCGTGGCTACGATCAAGGATTTTTTCAGCTTGAGTGATACTGATCGAATCGGTGCTTATTTTATTCCACGGAAGAGAGGTCACCCAGTCAATATAATGGCGGCTAATAGTTGCTTCAGCTGAAAGCGGAGGCATTTGTTCAAGGCGCTTTAGCTCTTTTTTTACCTTTTGATATGCTTCTGGGCTGAGACCTAGATTTTTTACGGTGTCTCGGATGTGCTGAATTTCTTGAGAGGTATCTTCGCGCCCGAGTTCTTTTTGGATCGCCTTCATTTGCTCGGTAAGATAATATTCGCGTTGATTTTTATCAACCTGGTCTTGCACAAGTCCTCGGATGCGGCGTTCAGTTTGTAAAATTTCTATTTCTCGCTGTAAAAAGCCGCAAACTCTGAGCATGCGTTCTGGAAGGCTTAATGATTCCAGAATTGATTGTCTTTCGGTGACGCCCAAATTAATATGTACGGCAATGGTATCAGTAACATAGTCAAAATCATCTTGGCTTTTTGCCATAGAAATGAGTTCAGTTGGAGCCTTTTCATTGAGTCGAGCATAGATCGTATAAAGATCACTAAGTTGCCGCCACAATGCTTCCACTTCTAGGTCATCAGCGCCATTTTCAGTTGGTAGATCTTCAGCCCATACTCCCAAAAACCCATCCATTTCTTCTGAATTTGTTATCCGTGCACGGTTGATGCCTTCGGCAAGGATCTTCAGAGACCCATTAGGCATGCGCATAACTTGTAAAATTGTTGCCTTAATGCCAACATTAAATACATCTTCGGCATTTGGATTTTCGCAGTCGGCATTTTTTTGGGCGGTGATGAAGATAATTTTGTTGTTTTTCAACGCAAACTCGGTTGCCCGAATTGAAGCAGGCCTACCCACAATGATAGGGATGATACTTTTTGGCAGCATGACCACATTTTTAAGTGGTAGTAGCGCAAGAAGAGTAGGATCGGCAGTAAGATTTTCTTTGTGTATTTTTTCCATAACTAAGCTAATGCTCCCCTGTAGTGATAGGCGATTTGAGGGATCTTTAAGTCAATAAATCCCTTGTTACTTGGTTCGGTAAAGTAAAAAATGAAATTTTAAGGCGTATTGCCATAATTTTGGCAATTTAATCGCATAATTCAAGTTTATGGACTATAAAACTTTTTGCAAGAGAGCTCATTTAAAAGAACTTTTCATGAAAAATGAGGGTGTATTTGATGTGGTAGTGGGGCAATTTGTATTGAGCGATCTTATCTGGATTGCCTAGAGAGCTAAATAAGCGTATTCTTTTCTCTATCACTCATTCGACCTATCGACTATATTTCCCAAAATCTACTGAAAGGAGTTTAGGTATGGTGTAAAATTTACGGGAGATATAACTGTTTTACTGTTATTTCTTTGTTTTGTTTTTTTACAAATGACCAATCATTTGATACCATGTTATCAAATCATAGATTACAAATTAACTTAAGCGCACAGAAATATCACATATGTGGTGATGCATGCGCAATGTTTCTTTTAAAGGAAGGTGTTATATGCTGAGTCGTATAGCTTCAAAAATGTGGGGTAAGTTTGATAGTAAGGATGAGGTCAAGAAATTTGCCATGCTTGGCATAATTTTTGGCTTAGTTATCGGGACGTACTGGGCTTTTCGTCCTATCAAGGATAGTATTTTCGCAGCGATGGTGGGTATCGACTATCAACCATGGGCTAAATGGTTATCTCTTTCAATTATTGTTCCGCTTGTTATTATTTATGGCAAGCTTATTGATACGTTTCCTCGTCACAAAGTTTTTTATGCAATCACCACACTTTATGGTGTTATTGCGTTGATCTTTGCATATTTTTTCATGGATCCGGTATACGGACTTACCAATACGTTAGAAAGTCCAACAAGAATTCTTGGTTGGTTATGGTACGTGTATGTTGAAAGTTTTGGTTCCTTGATTGTAGCGCTCTTTTGGGCATTCACTGCTGATATTACCAAACCAGAAGCCGCAAAAAGAGGGTTTCCTCTTATAGCTTTATTCGGGCAAACCGGTAACATTATTGGGCCACTTTTCTTGACTGCTAATAAGCTTGGTTTTGCAACTAGTGCGCCTATTGTAGCAATTGCTGGTGTCTTCATGATGTTGATGGCGGTGTTAATGTGGGTCTTTATGCGTGTGGTACCAGCAAGTGAATTGGTTGGTTTTGAAAGCGCAGATCAAAAAGAACATGAATCGGAACCAGGGTTTTTTGAAGGGTTGAAGCTACTCCTCTCACAAAGTTACCTTATGGGTATTTTCTTGGTGATCTCGATTTATGAAGTTATTATCACTATTTTAGATTTTCAACTCAAAGCTATGGTTAAGGCTGCCTACCCAGCTGAAAAAGATATGGCTACCGTGTTGGCAAACTATGCCGTATGGGTTGGGATTGTAGCAACTGTGTGCGTTTTATTGGGTATTAATAATATTCAGCGTTATCTTGGTATGACATGGTCCTTGGTATCGTTACCAATTTTAATCGCATTAGCGGTTGTGTCTTTGTGGGCAAGTCCAACATTATCGGTTGTATTTTGGATTATGGTGCTTTCAAAAGCAGTTAACTATGCCTTGAATCAGCCAACATTAAAGCAGCTTTATATTCCAACATCTAAGGATGCCAAGTATAAATCACAAGCTTGGATGGAAATGTTTGGTTCTCGTGGTTCAAAAGCTGCTGGTTCAGCAGTCAATATGTTCCGAGGCAACTTGATTGGACGCCATGGAAAAGTATTGGGACTCGGTATGTTCTTGAATATGAGCACCGGTGTGTCGTTACTTATGATAGTTTTATGGTTATTCATAGCACTATTTGTGGCGAGAAAATATACTCGTGCCGTTGAAACAAATAAGATTATTTGCTAAGTAGGCTGAGCGCGATATGAATTTCAAAAAGGCCTTCCAGCACCCATCATCGGTTGTTGGAAGGCCTTTTTGCTGCAATCTTTTTAACATAAATAATGCTGCCTGCATTAGGCATATACTCAATTATGTATCTCACGTAATTTGCTAGGGGACAAGGAATGAGTTCAAAAATTAAGGCGGTGTTAAAGGGTGTCTTTGAGATAGAACCTCATGAACGCGTTAAATTGATTTTTCTTTCATTGGCATTTTTCTTTATAATCGGTGCGTACACCTTGGTGAAAGATCTTAAAGATTCAATTTTTATGAGCATGGTAGGGCGCGAATATGTGCCTATTGCCCAAGCGCTTGCTATGATAGTATTGATTCCAGCCATTTTGCTCTATTCACAGCTTGTTGATCGCATACGGCGTTATCAACTTATGGCGCTTTACACTGCTGTCTTTGGTGTTTTTGGACTGTTTATTGCTTATTTCTTGGGAAAACCGGCAATTGGATTGAGTAATACAGATACGAGCCCATTTCGTATTTTTGGATGGTTGGTTTATTTCTATGGAGAAGGATTTTCTCCATTTATCGTGAGTGTTTTTTGGGCTTTCGCAAATTCTATCAATAGCCCAGAGGCAGCTAAGAGTAATTATGGATTCATTGCCGCAGCTTCAAAAGTTGGAGGTATGTTCACTGCAGGTCTTGCTTGGTACCTACTTGGTGCTATTGGAGCAAATGGCCGTCCATTATTTTCTGATACGGTTAATCATCAGTTATTAATTGGTGCATCGGGACTATTGTTACTCCTTGTTCCGGCGGTCATTTTACTGTTAATACGAGTAGTTCCTGGTCGTTTTTTACACGGCTATGAAGCGGTATATCGTGTTGAAAAACAGCGTAGTAAAGCTGGTCAAGACAAAACCGGAATGTTTGCTGGACTTTCGATGTTTTTACGGTATCCCTATGTCCTGGGTATTTTTGGCATGGTGTTTTTCTACGAAGTTGTTGCAAAGGTACTTAGCTTTCTACGTTTAGAAGTTGCACAATCAAACGCAACGAGTATTTCTGGGGTAAGTGGATTTCTATTTAAAATGACCTTTTTTATGCATTTTTTTGGATTCCTCTTGTCATTCTTTGGTACGCGTACGTTGTTAAAAGTTTTTGGAGAGCGTGTTTGTCTGTTGTTTATTCCATTGGGGACGGGAATTTTGCTGCTTTATTTCATGGCGACTTATAGCCCTGAAGCTTTAGTTGCAGCAGCGGTGGGTATCAAAGTTATCAATTATGCGTTTAGCTGGCCTGTTCGTGAGGGGCTATATATTCCGACGACCAAGGAAATTAAATTCAAATCGAAATCATGGATCGATGCCTTTGGAAGCAAATTCGCTAAAACAGCAGGATCGTCATTTAATTATTTCACGGTTAATATGGTGCAATCAATTTTCGTGCCGGTGTTATCATTTTTCTTTGCAGGGGTAATTGGCTTTTGGTTTCTTACCGCATTTTTGTTGGGAAGGCGTTTTGATCTTGCCGTCGAAAAAAATGAAGTGATTGGTGTTACAGATGAGGAGTTGTGATTGCATTTTGCTAGCCTTCTGTTAAAATTGAACTACTTTTTTATATAACGTATTTATAATCCGGTTTGCCATAAAGGGTGGCAGCTGATGTGATATCAGGCCTGGCACTACCGTAGTAACCCGAGAAGGATTTATCATGATAGATTTAAGAAAGTTAATAACTGTCGGTGCACATTTCGGTCACCAAACATCGCGTTGGTGTCCTAAGATGGAACGATATATTTGGGGACAAAAAAATAATGTCCATCTTATTGATATTTCAAAGACTGCATTAGAAATGGATCGTGCTGCGCAATTTCTTAAAGAAATTGCTGGGCAAGGCAAAGGTATTCTCTGGGTTGGTACTAAAAAATCTGCGCAAAATGCCATTCGTTCATCTGCAGAATCACTTGATATGCCATTCGTAACTCATCGTTGGGTTGGTGGTACGTTAAGTAACTATACGCAAGTTAAAAAATCGGTTACAAAACTTCTTCATTTTGAAGATGTTGTTAATAAAGCGGATAAATTCCCTCACTACACTAAAAAAGAAATCAATGTTTTTAGTAAAGCGCTTGATCGTCTTGCTAAAAGCGTAGGTGGCATTAAAAAACTTTCTTGGCCGCTTGGTGCTTTGGTGGTTGTTGATGTTAATAAAGAACGTTCAGCAATCAAAGAAGCAATCACAATGGGTATTCCAGTTGTTGCCATCGTTGATACCAATGGAGATCCAAGTGGGGTTAATTACGTAATTCCTGCCAATGATGATTCTCCTCGCGTAGTTTCTCTTATTGTAAGCTACTTATCGGATGCCGTTAAAGAAAGCAAAGAGCAAGTTCGCCAACGTCAATCGCAGGCGATAGCAACCGATAAAGAAGATGCGCAACAAGAAAATTCAGAACATGCAGCCGCCGATCGAGCAAAGGTTGATGCTCGCCGTGGGCGCGCTGGTAAGCCTAGTGAAAAACAAGCTCTAAAAGCTGATGTAACTGAGTCTGTAGATGCTCATGATAAGCCTGCTACAGTCGTTGAGTAGTATGATACGGAGAGATGTCTGAGTGGCCGAAAGAGCACGATTGGAAATCGTGTATGTCCTGAAAGGGGCATCGAGGGTTCGAATCCCTCTCTCTCCACCAGTTTTGTAAAAAGAATTGAAGACGTGCGATATATTTGAAATAGTTTTAGGTAAAGTATTATCAGCTTCGTCATAAAAATTGGGGAAGTAGATAAGGAGTGATTGCTTAACGTGGTCAGATCCGAAAGGAAGCAGCCGGGGCAGTTGTTCTCTTGTATCTACTTCCCTTTTATTTTGAATGCAGTCGCATTGCTATCTGTGGTACACGTGTATAAACTTATTACTAACTCACCTTTTTATGTATTCGGATCTCCGGGGGAAGCATGGATGTTTCGTCATTAAATCTTGCGCGTAAATGGCGAGCTAAGACATTTGATGAAATTATTGGCCAAGACTTAGCAGTCAAAATGCTTAAGAATAGCTTGTTTCTTGGTCATTATTTTCCGGTGTACTTATTTACGGGCCAAAAAGGGTGTGGTAAAACAAGTACCGCTCGTGTTTTTGCTATGGCAATTAATTGTGAAAAACTATCTCCTTTTCAAGAGCATCCTCGACAGCATGTTATTCCTTGTTCACTATGTGTGTCCTGTAAAGCTATGCTCCAGGGAAAACATCCAGATTTTATTGAAATTGACGCTGCATCAAATACTGGCGTAGATAATGTACGTAATATTATCGATGCTGCAGCGCTCTTGCCGTTAATGGGGAAAAAAAGAATCTATCTTATTGATGAAGCGCACATGCTGAGCAAGGCGGCGTTTAATGCCTTTTTAAAACTTCTTGAAGAGCCACCAGCAACGGTTACTTTTATGTTAGCAACCACCGACGTACATAAGATCATAGAAACCGTGCGGTCGCGATGTTTTCAATTATCTTTTAAGCCGGTTGAACTTGGCCCTTTGAGTGAATATCTTCGTACTATTTGTGCTTCAGAAAGCATTACTTTTGAAGAGCAAGGCTTGGTGCGTATTGTCCAAGAAACTGGCGGATGTGTTAGAGATGCTCTTAATCTGCTTGAACAGATTCGCTTTTCACACTCTTGTGTAGATGAAGACGCAGTGAGAGAGGTTTTAGGATACTTAGACGACACGCAATTAATGAAGTTATATGCATTAGCCCTCCAGGGTGAGATGGCAAAACTGATTGTTCTTTTGAAAGAACTTCGTCTAGAGCGTTTTTCTGCAGACTATATTTGGCGTCGCTTGACGGTACTTATGCATGCAATACTTTGCGTAAAAGCGGGGCAGTTGCCAGAACAATTTGCTCATCATGAACAAGATTTGAAATCGCTTGCTCGAGCTCAGTCTTGGCAGAAGCTATGTGCCATGAGCTCATTGGTATTTGAGCAGGAGCTTATTTTTCTTAAGACAGCAACGCCTCATATTTTCATTGAAACTATTCTTATGCGTATTGCGTGCCATGATATGTGTGTTGAACAACCTGGTGCAGGATGTACTGGTATCATGAATCAGCAAGATTCCGAGCCCATTGTTCAGGAGTACGGTGATCGCGATTTTATTGTTCCGATTAATAAAGAGCAACCAAACACGATGCAAAAAAGTGCTGTTGTTCATCATGAAAAAAAAGACGTGATATTCAGTCAGGCAGCAGATCAATGGCAGCGTTTTCTTTGTGCGGTTGATCAACTGGGAGATCCGTTGCTGCACTCAGTGTTTATGCAGGGTTCATGTATTGGACATGAAACAGAAAAGCATGTGGTTACGGTTGAATTTCCAGAAAAACTGATTTTTTTCAAGGAGCATATAGAGCAGACAATGTCATTATGGCTCCCGTTACTTAGGACAAATTTTGATTCTTTGACGACATTGGCGTATCGCTTTGTCGGTACGGGACAGCTGATTGCCGAAACACGTGAAGAGAAAAAAAAAACGATAGTTGAATCTGTAAGCGTGAAACAGAATCTTTCATTAGATATTGGTGATGCGCAAAAATGGGAAAAAACACATCTGTTATTACGCTATTTTCCTGGAATAGTCCGCGAAATACATGAAAGTTAGTTATTATGGCATTGATTTCTAAGGTTGTTATTGTAGGTAGAGTAAATGTTGGTAAGTCTACCTTATTCAATAGATTTTCGGTGAATATAAAAAGTATTGCATTTGATCATGCGGGAGTAACGCGTGATTTTATCTCCGATGAAGTTACTTGGAGAGGAAAAGTTTTTGAGCTTGTCGATACAGGAGGTATTTCATTACGTAAAACGACTGATCAAATTCTTGAAAAAGTACGACAAAAAGCCTTGGATCTTATTGAGCAGGCTGCAGTGATCATTTTCGCATGCGATGCTACAACGGGAGTATTACCTGAAGACCAGGAGATTTCCAAGATGCTCCATAAGCTTGGCAAGCCTGTGCTAGTGGTGGCGAATAAGGCAGAAGGAAAAAAAGGCCAGGAGTACCAGTTTGAGTTTGAAAAACTCGGGCATCAAGCGGTCTTTTTAGTATCGGCACAGCATGGTTTAGGAGTTAGTGACGTACTAGATGAGGTTGTGGCGTTATTGCCAGAAAAAATGACTATTAATGAGCCCGTAAAGCCAACATGTCGCGTTGTGTTGTTGGGGAAGCCAAATGTGGGAAAATCATCATTGATGAACCTCTTGCTTAAGCAAGAGCGCTCCATCGTAGCCGACATGCCTGGTACAACGCGTGAAGCAATTACCGAGCGGGTAACCTTCTACAAAGAGGATATCTTGCTCACCGATACTCCAGGTGTGCGTCGTAAAAGAGCAGTTGATGAGCCTCTTGAGTCACTTATGGTAAAAAGCACTCTGCACTCGGTAAAAGATGCGGATATTATTTTGTTATTGGTAGATGCTGCACAAGGCACCTTGGCTGATCAGGAATTAAAACTCGCGTTCTATGCATTTTCTGAGCAGTATAAAGCTATTATCATACTTTATAACAAAGCCGATTTAGTAACGAACCTAGCCCAAGAGCAGCTCTCTTCTGATTTACTGCGCTACGAGTATTTTATGAAAAAAATTATTTCGTTGAATATATCATGTAAAACAGGGAAAAATGTTGGGCGCATTCTTCCTCTCGTCAAAGAGCTTTGGCAGCGCTATACCGTGATAATACCAAAGCATGACTTAGTGCGTCTTTTTAAGGAGACGTTGCGTGCTAAGCCACTTTTCCATAAGACGCGACGGCTTGAAGTACACTGGGCAAGACAGTTATCTTCTGCGCCTATGACCATATTGCTTATGGTGAACGAAGCTCAATGGTTTGGAGAAAGTCAGAAAGCGTTTTTGGAAAACGTTTTACGGCAGCATTATGATTTGCGAGGGGTGCCTGTTCGATTTGTTGTTCGTGGGGGGAGTTCTAATTCAGAGGAATAGGTGTTTAACCTCTAGATGAGCAGTAAATAAAGTATAGGCAAAATAAATAGATTATAGAGTAAAACAGGGTAGTTGCGGCTACCCTGTTTTATTGCTAATATGGTATTATTGCTCATTTGTTTTTTATGTATTCTTACTATCTGTGCTAAAAGTGGGGGGTGTTATGGCTATAGCTAGATTTTTTTTAGCTTCCTTTTTGTTGCTTTTTACGGGTTTTTCAGTATTTATTGCAGGCCCTAAAAAAAATTTTGATAAACAGGATGATTTTGACCAACTTTGCAGGCAATTCCAGGAAAAAAATCAGAAGGACGAAACTGCCTTTTTACAAAAATTTCCATTAATTGACAAATTATTTTCTCCTAAAGACCTTGTACAGGTTCGCGCTTACCCCGATCGTCTTCGAGGCAACTATAGAAATGCTCTTGGTACTGCTCATAATTTGGTAGACGCTTGTTGTAGATCGCTCAATTTTTCAACTTATTCTCGTCATTATACCAGGCTTTACGATAATCTAGTTGCCCAATCTACTTTTAAATTAGATTCACAGCATGCTTTTGTTTCGTTGCATGATGATATACTTTCACCTGATATGGATGGCGTTGCAGGGTTTTTAAAAATCGATACGAATGATGCAGACCTTGTGGCAGTCAATTACCGCATGTCTCATTTTATTAAGCATCTTGATGCTGCAGTATTAAATCCTGATCGGCATCCACATTATGCCTTTTCTTATGATCCTAAACAAGATGAATCATTTCTTAAGAGTATTATTGCGAATAATGCGGTATCTGAAGAAGCGCGCCAGGCCGCTCAACGTTTCCTTGCTCAAGGTAAATTATATCTATTGCAGAAAAATTTTAATGAGCGTACGCATGAATATCATCGTTTGAGAATGGCAATCACGGAAATGCTTAAGCAATCATTTAATCCTCTTTTTGTGGATATTGCATGTGACAGAAATAGTCTTGACAAAATTATGCTTCGCGTATGTCAATCGAAGAATAATGATTTTAGTACATCAGATGGCGAACAAATCGATAGTTTATTGCAAAAATATACATTGCTGTTGAAAGCGATTAAAGGTGCGATTGAAAAGTTTTCTACAGAAAAAATAGCGCCCACGTCATCACAGGTAGACAAGCAAGAAGCGGTTCAAAAATCAAAGAATAGTCAGAGGGCAAACAAGAGCGATAAGAAGAAACACAACAACAAGAAAAAGCAAAAAAATAATAAGCCTACCTCCATGTTGATTGATTCAGAACAACTTGTTGATGAACAAGAAGTAGATATTTCGGATGTAGATTGTGCTGAGGATTCGTTGCCAGAGGTTGATATTGTTGTATCTGACAAATCTGATAATGGTATCATACCGGGTGATGAAGCTTGCATTATGAGACGTGCAATTCCAACAGTTACAGAACTTGAGGATGCTGCTCCTATTAAAAATTATTTTTTCAGTACGGTATTAAACTGGTTTTCAGATTCTACGAGGAATAGAGCCATAACTCGTGAGATTGAACGATATCCTTCAGCGAATAGAACCCCATTGCAGATAGCTCGTAATGTTGCCGCACATACCTTTCCTATGGCAGTGGATAAGTTTATAGCTAAATTAGCCCATAAGTTTGATTCTGCTGATGGTACTACGTTTTATGTTATTCCTGGCTCGTTGTATATGCATAATCTGAGAGAAGAGCAAACTGGCTATTATACGTGGGGAGTTGCTCGGAATGGCCAGTGTTTTCATCGTAGTTTTAGTCTACGCAAGTTCGTACCGACAGATTGTTTAGGTGGAGAGAAGCTTTATAATCTGTCTGAGATTGAGCGTGTGATCAGTGATTGTGATGCGCAAGGGGTAGTATCATCTAGGGAGATTATACCTACCATGCGCGATTCGCTTGAAATGACAACCAATGGTCTTACCGTTGCGATAACCGATCATGAGAGCGGTGATATCTTTAAGCTAATTATTCCTGAATAAAAGGTTTTGCGATGTTGTATAGAATTAAATGGGCGATGTATTGGCTAGTGTTTTGTAAAATTGCTTTGGCTGGATCGACGATTATAGCAATGCCAAAGCATAAAAAAGTACTATCAAATGATGCCATTGCATTGGAGCGAGCTCAAAAAGATAGGGCGATGCAGCAGTTAAAAATAAACATGGTGGAACTAATACTCCCTACAAGGTATGGAAAAAATACCAATGCAGAAAAAATCGCTCTGTGGAATGAATATGAAAAAAATAATGGTAATGTGTTACGAAGTGTCCTTGAGGCTTCACAAGGTATTCTTAAATGTTTGACATATTCACGTGAAATTCATGCTGACGTTGTGCGTGCCGAGGCGCGGGCAAGAGATATGGCATCCGTTTTTTTACAAATTGCTGATGTTGATTTGCCAAACCAACTTCTTGTGACAGATGACACCGATGTACAAGCTCTGAGTAGATGGGTATCTGAGTTTATCGATCACTACCGCAGAGGGGTGATTGATTTTGAAAACAATCACGATTACCAGTTTACGTATAATACCAATGATGATAAAAGAGTTTTACAGGAAGTCGTTTCCAATAAAGATAATTATTCCCAGCAGGCATATAGTCTGGCAACAACACTTCTTGCCATGGTCGATATGTATGAAGCTGAAAGCGAAGTATATCGTAAAAAAAATCTGATGAATGATTTTGTCGCTGCACTTACTGCTTCAACTAAACGTTATGGTGAAGCTATTGCTACCAGCAGATGCCAGAATATGTTGACACATATGATTAGTCAATATTTTGGTTATCGCCAGCAGGAAGTTTTTTCACCTACTGACGAAAAGTCTGTAAAAAATCTTGAGCAAAAATTTTCTGAGCATTTTGCTAAGGTAAATCAGGTGGTTGATGAATTGCACCGCAAAGATGCCGAACAAAAGCATAGAGAGGAACAATCTGTAGCTGCGAAGTTAGCCATTGTGCAAAATAAAAAGAAGAGAAGTAAAAAAAATAAAGAATGCGGTGTATTTGCACTTTCTCACGCAGCTAAGAGTAATTCGGAGCAAATGACAGAAGAGCCGCTTGTAGTGGGTGAAGAAGGGTGTATCGGATTTTCGTGTGATGCGGCACAGAGGCTCTTTATTTTGGGTCAAGAGATTTTGTCTGTAGGTAAACCAAAAGAGAGGGACGTGGTTCGTGAATCCAGAACGCCATCGCTTTTAAGTACTCTGCGAATACAGCCTCCAATTAATAATTATGCGCGCAATACTGTTATGGATTGGTTCGAAAACCCTAAAAAGGCTCTACAGCGAGAAATGGTTATCCCAGAATATAGACGTGCTAATGCGACTGAGGAGCAGAGGCAACAGAACATCATAGCTCATACATTTCCCTTTCAAATTGATGCATTTATAGAAAAGCTGGCTACTAAATTAGAATGTAGCGATGGGTCAATACGTTATGCAATTCCAGGATCAATGTGCACAGAAAGTTCGAATCCTAAGCTTGGATATTTTACCTGGATTGTAAAGAACAGTTGTTGCGTGCATCGTTCATTTACTATAGCTCCTTTGGCACAGCGTAAAGATTGGACACAAAGTAGTTTAATACAGCAAGTTTTGCATTCCAAAAAAGATATTCAGAACATTTTAGCGCAAGAACAAGAAGAAGCTGTTGATATAAAACAGGTTGATGGGGAGGTTCAACGGAGTGATGGAGCAATTGAAGTGAAAACAAATGGGCTAACCGTGACCGTTAAGAATACATCGTCTGGAACTAGTTACAAATTAATTATACCAAGGGGGTTGTGATATGAACGTGTATTCATATATCGGTACCCTTGTAACATGCTTATGTGTTTTTACTTCTGATGTTTTATGGTCAATGCCAAAAAAAGGTAAATCATTGTCCTCTCATGATGATGAATTACAATTTCTTGAACAGGCACAAGGTTTGCGTGCGATTGAAAAAAGTCGTCATGATCGCCTGATGGGCGTTTTGCGCACGGCATATCCATATGCTGATTTGATAGCTCAGCCGTTAGAGTTACAGATGGATGATCCGCTTGAAATTCATGTACAGTATGATAGAGCTCTTGATATTTCCTGCTTGGCGCTGAGGAATTGTAAGGAGCTATTCTGTGCTTTTCATGATATAACCAAAGCTCTTACGCAAATTAGTGTACCATCTTTGCTTTTTCGTTTGACTGCACGAGAAAGAAAAAAAGAGTGGTTGTCTAATAGTATCGAGTATGCAGCATTGCATGATCGTATGAAAAATTTTTATCTCCATTATTTGCAAAGTATTGTGCCTAACCATGACAACACTAGTGAGTTGCAGCTTGAGTTTTATAATCCGCATGATGATAGAGCTTTTCTCAAGGGAATTCTTGATGGGGGAGATCAATATTCTGCTAAAACTCGTGAATTTGCGAGTTTTCTCCTGTCTGGTGTTGAGCTATATACCTCTCGTTATGCTTATCAGCAAAAATGTAAAATTTTTAAAGAAGAGTTGCGCCCAGCTTTTGATGTTGCTATTAAGGGTTATCTTGATTTTTTAATGCATCAAGCAAAAAGTAATAGCGGAGGAAAATCTCAGCTTTATGAGCAGATAAAAAAGGATTATGGCGATCTTGTTGCTAGCGACAGGCAGTCGATTAATACTATTGGCGCGTGGGTTGAAGTTAAGCTTAAAAAATACGAAGAGCAGCTACAGCAACTAGAGGATGAGCGAGTACGATTTTGGAGCATGGATCATTCTAAAATTATTGACGACATTTTGAGAATTTTGGCAGAAACGCCGGTTGCAAAGCAAGCGAGCTATTATCGAGAAAAAAATAAAAAACGATCTGGCCATAAAAAGAGAAAAAATCGTGTGACACATGCAAATGAAGAATCTAGCAATGTTCCTGATTGTCAGAACGAAAGTGGCAGAGTAGAAGAAGAAACGCCATTCACCATATGTCAGGGTAGATTTGGTGTGAATGATCCGGTACAAAACATTGCTTCCCTATGTCAGCGGGTGCTTAGCTGTGGTTTAAAAACAGATATTGAAGAATGTGGTGATCGAAGGACCTTGGTTCAGCGACGCATAGATACCGTAAGGCAGCAGCTTCGACAGTCATCATCTATTAGGTCTTATGCGTACCATACGATTATGAATTGGTTCCATGATCCAAAAAGTGCTTTAGAGCGTGAAGCTCTTATCTATCCGCAATCTAATCAGACTGAAGAACAAAAAAATAATAATATTGTTGCCCATACTTTCCCTCTAGAGGTAGATGGACTCTTGGAGCAATTGGCTTACAAATTTGACGCAATTGATAAACCCAATGAGCTTTTGTACATAATACCTGGCTCGTTACGGACGCGTGAAGGAAGTGAAACGCCCGGGTATTATACATTACTCGTTGATACTACTGATAATAAAAATGTTTGTTGGCACCGTTCGTTTACTAAGAAAGAATTTAAGCCCGATGAAAATTGGTCTGATCAAAGACTTTATACTCGTCCCAATAAATCATATAAGAGGCAGTTGGGAGATGATCGTGAGCTTCTAGATCATGAAACTATTCAGCAAAGGATTGTCGAGTTGGATGAATCGAGTGATATTCAGCGCGGCTCTATGAGGCTGAACGGAAAATTTGAAGTGAGGGTAGATGCATTATCAGTATCTGTTGCCGACCCTCATGGTAACGTATTCAGATTTATGGATACCAAAAAAAGCAATTAGTTTGTATAGATAAAAAACTATGGCCCAAGAAACTTCTAACGGTTCTTGGGCCATAGTTTTTATTTGGAGTGCTTGTTATGAAATATCGGCGTCGATTGGGCCATTATCGTCTGATTTTTCTTGAGACTCATTGCTGTTAGGTTTATCGCCTTGTTCTTTGTACAGTATTTCAGCTATTTTGTAAGACGCCTGCATAAGTTCATCGGTCGCTTTCTTGAGTTCGTCGCTGTTGTCGGCATGATCTTTAAGCGCTTGTTTTGCTTTTTCTAGTGCAGCTTCAACCTTTGAAACTTCTTCTGCAGGTAGCTTTTCTTTGCTCTCGGTAACTGTTTTTTCGACTTGTAGAATCATGCTGTCTAACTTATTGCGTGCTTCTACGGTCTCTTTGAGTTTGCGATCTTCTTCTTCGTGGGCTTTTGCATCATTAACCATTTTGTTGATTTCTTCTTCTGAAAGCCCGGTGCTGTTGGTGATGGTGATACGTTGTTCCTTATTAGTTGCCTTATCTTTTGCAGAAACATTCACAATACCATTAGCATCGATGTCAAAGGTCACTTCAACCTGAGGGACACCTCGTGGCGCTGCTGGGATTCCGTCTAATTTAAATTGTCCTAGTAATTTGTTGTGCTGAGCAATTTCACGTTCACCCTGGAAGACACGGATATCGACAGCTGTTTGATTGTCTTCAGCGGTTGAAAATACCTGTGATTTCTTGGTTGGGATGGTAGTGTTACGTTCGATGAGTCGCGTCATGACGCCGCCCAATGTTTCAATGCCTAGAGAGAGTGGGGTGACATCAAGAAGGAGCACGTCGGTTACGTCGCCTGCAAGTACGCCACCTTGAATTGCCGCACCAACTGCAACCACTTCGTCTGGATTGACAGATTTATTTGGAGCTTTGCCAAAAAATTCTTTGACGAGTTCTTGTACTTTTGGGATACGCGTTGAACCGCCGACCAAAATGACATCGTCAATCTGATCTTTGCCAATTTTTGCATCAGAGATTGCCTTTTTGCATGGTTCCAATAAGCGTCTAAAGATGTCTGAGCACAGGGCTTCTAGTTTTGCGCGTGAAAGCTTGATGGTTAAATGCTTAGGTCCTGTTGCATCAGCAGTAATATAAGGCAGGTTGATGTCTGTTTCATGCAATGATGATAATTCGATTTTTGCTTTCTCAGCTGCTTCACGTAGACGTTGTAGCGCCATTTTATCTTGCCGTAGATCAATTCCTTGTTCTTTTTTGAATTCTTCGATCAAGTAATTCATAATGACTGAATCGATGTCATCACCACCCAAATGTGTATCACCGTTGGTAGATTTAACTTCAATCACGCCATCATTTATTTCTAGGACTGATATATCAAATGTTCCGCCACCGAAGTCGAATACCGCGATCATGCCACTTTTCTTCTTATCAAAACCATATGCGAGAGCTGCAGCGGTAGGTTCATTGATGATACGCTTTACTTCGAGGCCTGCGATTTTACCGGCATTTTTAGTTGCTTGACGCTCAGCATCGTTGAAGTATGCAGGTACGGTTATAACAGCTTCAGTTACTTTTTCTCCAAGATAGTCTTCGGCTACTTGTTTTAGATAGCTGAGCACCGCTGCAGAGATTTCTTCAGGTGCATAGGCCTTTCCTTGAACTTCAATTCCTACAGCGCCATTTTCACGACTTACCAGTTTATAAGGTACGTTTTTGATTTCATTGGTGATTTTTTTGTATTCTTGCCCAATAAAACGCTTTGCAGAGGAAATGGTATTTTCTGGGTTGGTGACGGCTTGCCGTTTTGCCAAGACACCTACAAGACGATTACCATCTTTGGTGAATGCGACGATAGAAGGAGTAGTATTAGCGCCTTCTTTATTTGGTATTACTTTTGGAGCGCCACCTTCCATAAAGGCGACAACGGAATTTGTGGTACCAAGGTCTATTCCTATAATTTTTTTCATGAAAAAATCCTCTTTAATTTTTTGTTTTTAGCGTTTGCTTTTTTATCTTACAATGTTCAATTACATGGTATCTCCAACCCAAAAGCGTGTCAATATTCAATAAAAAAATATTAGTCTTATACGCTCAACTTTTATATATTTCTGATTTAATCCTACGTAGCCTGGGCGGCCCCTATTTTCGCATTTTAAAGGATGCTATATCCTTTTGTAAAGACGTGAATAGCTTTACTTAAAGAATCCCACTTTGATTCTGAGTCGCATAATGCTCAGGGGCTCGAAGCGTTCTCTTTAAGTTGTAAGACTGAGCACCCCCTAGCTCTCACCACCCGGCCGGCGCAGGCGCAGCCCGGACAATGCACTCCGTCTTCGCCCTCCAGCCCTTTCCTGCCGAAGTTTTTAATGAGGGCTGGTGTGCTTGACTACGTGAAAAAACAGACATAGAACAGACATAGAGTTGAAGAGTGAGGAGAGAGTAAGGAAAGAAGGAACAAAGAGACACTAGGAAGCATCTATTAGACTATACTAGGGAGCATCCAGATACTTTAGACTAAACTGATGAATAAACATTGATAACTAAAGACCGATATTACCCTCCTAGTTAACCCTCTATTGAAATGACAGTGATAATGATTCGGTTCGGTATTGTATTCACCATCGGTGTTGTATTCATCATAAGACCTCTTGTATGGATTTGAACATAGAAAGAACACAGACATAGAGTTTAAGAAGTAAGAAGAAGGTCCATAATAAGATGCAATGAATAAATATTGATAACTAAAGACCGAATAAGATGCAATGAAGGCTATAAAAACTTATAAGCAATAGATGTGAACAATAGATATGTGAACAATAGATATGACTACAGATTAGAGATTAAAAATTACGAAATACAAAACAGATGTCTATACCAAGAGCCAGGTATATAGGGATACATCACGAACAATACTAACCATATGGGAAGGCATACAATAAAAACCTTAACAGTAAATCGTAACGGGAATGATAACAAAACTTCTGCGCGAGCAAACGGTATCATAAAAAGAGAACTTACCAATCGAACGCCTTGAATCAATAGCATAGACTTTAATAAACCAATCAACGTCAATAAGTTTAAATAAAATGCGAATATAAGCATAATGAGATAAGGTGAGTACGCGAAAATAAGCTTTGAGTAGCGTCTTTTAACCTCAAGTATTCGCTCGTATGGTGACAATATCGACTCAATCAAATAGCTCAATACGAGTATAAAGAAGAGTTGAAAAACAAAACTGTCTAATGAAGCTCTATAGCAAAAAACAGCTATCAACGAAACAACTCCAAAAAGGGGAAGGCAGAGGGCGACTATGCTCGTCATAATCTTTGTGAAGGCAATTGGCATGAGTTTTTTAGCTTCAGTTAACTGTCCGACATGTGTAAGTAATGTGGTATCTGTTATACCGATTGTTTTCACTACCATGCGATGAAACAAGAGCGCTCCATCATTTGCTACCTTAAACACACTTGCAGCACTGGGGCCAAAAACTACAGTAAGGATAAGTACCATAAAATTGCGCTCAGTAAGACTCTTAAGGATGTTGGTTGCCCACATCATGGCGGAATGCTGTATAAAATCACGCATCAATGGGTAGTAGCGAATCTCTTGGAGTTTGACATTGGGATGCGAATAGCGTCGATACAAATGTCCAAGCATGGTTAGACCAATCAGAATAGTGACGCTGCCCATGATAATCTTTGTAGCAAGAATAATCTCTACGAGTTGTGTTCCTCTTATGCCCAATAAGATGATCATAATAAAATGAGTTGCCATTTCTACCAAGAGAACCGCACTGGTTATGAGGGTGAACTGTTTGATGAAAAAATGTGAATGGAATATAAGTCGTAATAATGCAATAATTCCCTCAGTTGTCAGTAAGACTGTCCCGCTGTAATACAGAAAGCCACTTAATGAGGGATACATGTTATGTTGAATAATCATAAGGAATGGCATAGCAGCTAGTAATACACATCCCTGAAATATAATGATGCTTCTTATAAAGCGGTGAAGTG
This sequence comes from Candidatus Dependentiae bacterium UBA6230, assembly GCA_002441565.1. GTDB lineage: Bacteria > Babelota > Babeliae > Babelales > Vermiphilaceae > UBA6230. Next base: position 49,456 of record DJWM01000004.1, on the reverse strand, counting down.
CTCGCGGTGAGTGGGCAAATTCAGGACAATAGCGGGGGAGTGATTTGCGAAAACCAAAATCAAGCCAGAGAAGCATAAGGAAGGTGAGGGCATTGATATTCGCCCAAAAAGAAAAATCTTGTGTGGTAAGTAGTGCGTAGAGGACAAAAGAAAGGCTTGTGGAAAGGATTTTATAAAAAAAGTAAAAAAAACCATTCCAACCTAAGCCATTTAAAAATTTGCCTTGTAGTTGCTTAAAGGGAGTTTCTTGCATAGGTAAGTTGCTTCGCTTTGTTTGTCATTCCTCGGATGTTAGTAGTATAGGGATTTTTGGAAAATCGACTACCTTCTGAGTAAGCGGTATATTACCCTTTTGAGCCGTGCGGCAATATTGCCACCAACTGCTTGGTTTATAAAATTCCTTATTTCTGGGTACTGTTCCTGTAATCTATTTTTTACGGTGTTAGGTAGTTGATCGAAAGTCTTATATACCCATCCATCTCGATGTAACGTTATCTGCTTCAAAGGATCAAGCCGTTTATCAAATGCCAAGTGTATTAAGGTGGTTATGGCTAAGATCTGGTCGACTGGCAGATTGACATGATCAAATCCGAACGGAATAACTCTTACTTCTTTCTTATTATCATTCAGAACAACGGCTAGATACTTATTGTTCGGGCTCAAATGTTCAATATATGGGTGATCATCAAATTGAACAGTAGCCACAAATTGTTGTGCTTGTTCGTCGTAAAGATAAACCGCATCTTGGTTTTTATAGGTGCGGACACGATACCGATTATTGCCATAAATTGGTTGGTTAAAATGTATGGTTGCAGGAACCTGATGGGTTTTATCGAGAACTTTTCTTGTTTGTAAATCATAAATATGCGGCTTGATTTTACTCGACTGCATGAATGGAAAAGAAACTAAATATCTATTGTCTGTACTAAATTTTTCGTCACTTTCCAAAATATTACGTTTTATGGTCGCAATATTTTGGTTAGTTTGGAGATCATAAATTTGTAGCATATAGTTGTCATAGGAAATAGCCAGATATCTACTATCATCGCTGAATTTTGCTCTAATGGGTCTTTTATCATCGTACTGAATGGTTGCAGTAAAATGCTTAGCTTGTAGATCATAGACATATACCTTATACGTATCCAAATAATCAATTAGAATGACGTATTTGCTGTCAGGGCTAAATACTACTAGACTAGTCTTGGGCATTTCTTTGGTTATTGTTGGAGTACTGTCAAGATCCACCAAGACGGTACCCCCCTGAAACGTTACATGCATGTATCTATCATTTGGACTAAATTCGATAGAACTGTAATAGCGACAGCTGGCTACGGCATCTCTTTCTGGCCTAATATCGCTATTATGCCTAACAATTATCGGATTGCGTATCATGGCCATATTATAGGGATAACGCGATATTTGTTCTCTGACAATATCATTTATTTCTGACAACGGGGATTGCTCTAAATTGTACCAAACAGGATCGCCGATAATTTGTGCGAGCACCGCATTTAATTCCGAATTAAATGCGGTCATTTGGAATTGATCATGCAGACCAATAAGCTCGAGTATCAATAAAGGATTTTTGTAAATTCTTCGCAATGTTGATTCCAGCCACAAAGATAATCTTGATTGGATTAGAGGAGGTATCTGATATTGATGCTGTGCAACGTATGGACCCCAAATGGATTTTGACAATGGTAATTGGGACGCATACCAAGATAACAAGTCAACAAACATAAGTGCTGATTCCTTACTTGTGTGTTCCTCGCTAAGAACTACAGAATATCGATCTCCGGCAAATGGGACCTCGAGTTGTGCTTTATAAACGGGAGAAATTGCTTTTGCGGCCCATGCAGGTACTTGTCCTATGGGTTTTCGCTCTCCTTGTTCATTTTTCCAATAAAACGTTAACATTTCTGAGTCTTTTTCGGATTCTCGTAGAGCTTCCTCTGGATCTTGAGTTGTTGCTACTTCTGATTGACTCAATTGACTTTGTGTAGATGATGTTGAACGAGCAGGAGCAGCTTCTTCACCCGCTGGCTGCATGGCGATTAACGCGTTTGCCAACCAAGCTCCACTCAGCAGCGTTATTTTAAGATTTCTCTTCATATTTTTTCCTTAATAATTTATTTGGCGCAAAGCGCACATTTACAAATAGAATAATAAACTCAAGCACTTGCTGGCAATATATTTAAAGATTTATGCACAACTAAGGCATTCAACGCTTGGCGGAGTTTTCTATCGGGATTATTGTTTTATAGAAGCTCATTATGGTACTCTTTTAGGTAAGTAAAGAAAAGAGGATATGGTAAATAGCGAATGAGAATCATATGAAAAAAAACAAAGACCATCAGAATAGCATTCTTCGCTATCTATTTGTCAAAGCTGCGGCCATTTTTTTTTGTGGCGCTACGATTTTTTAGGTCAATTTGTTAAATCATTTTGGTATGATTCCATGGCTCCTATTGAAACTATTCAACAACAGTTAACCGTAGATGCGAGTAAGATTAACCAGTTAAATGATGACGGTCTTTCAGCGCTTATGGTTGCCGCAAATGAGGACAATGAAGCTTTAGCGCGATTGTTATTTGAGCATGGAGCTGATGTCAACGTAAGAGCGATGAAAGATAATTTACTGTCGAATGTTTTAGGGAGTACCGCGCTCCATTTTGCAGTGCTTAATGGTAATACAGGTATGGTGAAATTGTTGCTTGAATATGGAGCAGATCTGTTTTACGTCAACAATGAAGGGAATACTCCATTACATTACCTAAGTTTTGTGGGGAGCCCTGATCTTCAAAAAAACATCTTTAGCATACTTATGGCGGCAGGAGCCAATCTTAATATTCAGAATGACGAAGGGATTGTTCCGCTTTATTGGCTCATCGAACAAAATAATGATGACATTATCAGGGAAGCAACAACGATATTTGGTGATTTTCTTAATTACACGTTAACCAGTAATACTGGTGAAACATTGGCAGAGCACGCACAATCACTGGGAAAAGAAGTTCTCACTCCATTTTTTGAACACACCGATAATACTACCCTGGGACTCATTCAAGATCAGGATGCAAATGTTCGTAATAAGCAGGGATATGCGGGAGTGCATTTGGCCGCCATTCAAGGAAATCCTGATTATATGAAAAAATTGATTGATCGTGGTGCCAGTTTGATGCTCCTAGATCCCAAACATGGTGATACACCACTCTATTTAGCAGCCATGTTTGGATTTGTGAATGTTGTGCGCGTTATTTTGGAACATGAATTGCGTCAAGGACATGTTTCAGCTGTCGCAACAGCGATCAACCGCCTTGGACGAACCATCCCCATGGCATTACTCGGAGTTAGAAACCTGTCAGACCGAATGGCACTGTTTAAAGATGTAGTACGCCTGGGAGCTCCGTTGAACGCCCGTGATCATGATGGTAACACGGTATTACATTTGTCTGTTATGCGTGGTGATGTTGATTGGATTAAAATTTTGTTACGTGAATTCGGAGAAGAGCTCGATCTTACGCTTAAAAATAATGCGGGACAGACGTCACGCGATGTAGCTATTCAGCGTGGCTATAGCGATATTGCTGCGCTATTATAATATAGAATCTCCCGGCATTTTTATTGCACCATTTATTTACATAATGAAATTTAATAGAATGGCAATGCTATTAAGACGGAGTTATTTGCTCAAGATTGCTTTTTTGCGCTTCGGTAACGAATTGCTTTGTCGGCTTTTCAAACGTTTGTCCTTGAGAAAGCTGAGCATTGTCTTTTGATGTGGCGATTGAATCAGGATTATCATAGATTTCTGTAATGTTTGTCAAAGAAGATTGTTGTTGGCTGGTGGGGGAATGCAACAACCTTCTTACTAACGCGGCAAGTATTCCACACGATAGAAAGCGTATGGCAATAAGCCAAGTAAGCACGTGTACCGGCGTGGTAACAAAAGATGAGCGCCAACCAATGAGCCACCCAACGATTAGGATAGATTGACAGAATAAAAGATAAGAACTTTTTTCTTCGGCTACGCAAAATTTTTCGTAAATAATCATGATGTTTTCAGAAAGCAATAGTAACACGGAAAGAGCTATGAGCGCCCATGGCACTGATCGCGTTCCTGATGTGGTTAGAGCATATACCACGAAAGCCGTGATGCTTATGCTCCCCAATAATGCTGCCAGTACTCGCAAGAGGTGGGTATTGAACCAGAAAAAAAGAGCTCTTTTCTCCGATGTCGGCATCGTCTTTATTTTGGCAAATGATGCTTGCGCACTTATCCCAAATATTTTTTGAATAATAGGTGTTGTTGTCTGACACCAATAATTAACTAATTTAAAAAGCCCGGCGATTTCAAGCCCCTGCAGAGCTGAAAAAAAAGGAATCAAAAAATTCCCAGAGCATAATGCATGGCCTATTGTATTGATTATGTGAGTAAAGCGATTGCGCGTTAGTTTGGCTTGAATAATGCGGAGTGAGCTTGTAGTACCTGGTGTCATCAACAGATATTCTTTGTAGATCATGAGGCTATATATGAATATCGAGATAAATGATGTGCAAAAAAGTGGCGTGATAATGAATGCCAGGGGAAAATTATGCAAAAAATAATATCCAGACCAAACTGATATGCAGTAGCTCATTAACAGGGTGACTTCAATCCATGCAACAATATGGGATTTAAAGAATAAATGTAATAATACTCTGAAAACCTTGCGAATACCTTCACATACCGCGGTACCTACTGCTAATACGATGATGGTCGGCGATAACATTGGAAGTTTGATGATCGGAAGTGTAAGTATTAATATGCTACCGATAACTATAGCCCAACCGAGTTGCTTGAAGAAATTGACCAGGATAATACGTTTGAATAATATCCGATTAATACTAACTTCATTAAAAATCGGTGTGATTGCTAGCTCAAATCCTCCAACAATCAACGTGGAAGTAAGGTAGATGAAGGCAAATAGCGTGCTTATAAGTCCATAATGATGCTGACCACCCGATACATATAAAAATGATTGGTGGGCACCCAGGATAACTTGGTAAATGATCGATTCAATCGCGTTCCAAGTGATACTTGTTCTGATTTTTTTCTCTATACTCACTATAATCCTATAGTGTTGAACCTAAGTCTTTACTTTTATTTAATACCCTTAGTAGGCTGTGGCAACTTTAGTAATCGAGGTTGACTATAGTGTAAAAGGAGTCTTCTATGAAGCAATTTGGTGTCAGATATTACCTTTTGGTGGTTCTTGGAGCGGGCCTTTATGGGGTCGCTCAGGCTGAATCTCTTGATGTTAATATGGCTATTAAAAGGCTAAAACCACACATTGAGGTACTAGAACAGTTTAATACAAAAAACAAGCTCTTAAAACTCCTCCCTTATAAAACACCCAATAGATTTATTTTTATTGATGATATTGCCGACTTTACCCACGGACTTTTGCGAATTTGTGTCAAAAAAATGCTCAATGAGGAGAGTTTGGATCCTCTCTTTGTCATGTGGCGCCTATTTATTAATGAATATCAAGACGTAGATAGCGAAATCTTCTTGCGCGAGATGTCTATTTTGCTATTTTCTATTTACAAAAATATCTTCACTGCTTATTTACAAAACAGATCGGTTGCTACGCCGGCTATAGATGCTGCATTTTTACAAAGTGCTATCGAATTATACCAGCGGGTGAGTGTACTGCCTATTAAGGAAATTTTGGAAATTCTTGATGATTGTCTTGTTCAATTTACCGTCATCATGAAAGATTATGGTATTGATGAAAATAAAACCTGGATTACCTGGCTAAAAAAATACTGGTGGGTGCCTCCTGTAGTAGTTTCAAGTATGTTTTTCAGTATTATTAAGAACTTTGCACAATCAATACCGATGCCGCCAGTTCAGCCATCCTGAGAGAAGTAGGCTCATAGCATAATCAGGTCTTTTGTGGTATGATCATGCATGCGAGTAAGGCTTATTCCAGTCACATGATTCCTTTGTTAGAAAGGGAACATATGTTTTCTCTGGATGAAAAAATTGTGTATCCGGGTCATGGAGTCGCAAGAATAAGCAAGATCGTAGAAAAAAAACTTGGAGATCGTGTTGAAAAATTCTTTGAACTCAAGTTTATCAATAAAGATATGACCGTTTTGGTTCCGGTGAGCAATCTTACCGCGGCTGGTATCAGGAAGCTGTGCTCTCGTCAGAACATCGATGGAATTTTTGCTCTACTAGCAGAACCAACGCGTGCACATACTGACGCGTCTTTAACCAATTGGAATAAGCGTAGTAAAGATTACCAGAGAAGATTAAGAAGCGGTGATCTAGGAGAAATTGGTGTTATTTATCGCAATCTTCATTGGATAGCAACACAAAAAGAGCTTTCATTTGGTGAGAAAAATTTGCTCAATCAAACCGAGTTTCTTCTAGCTGAAGAAATTTCCGAAGTTAAGAGCTTAGCGTTTGATGAAGCAATGCAAGAATTACGTGCTTCATTTTCCAAGAAAAGCATGTTTGGCGCAGCAAAGGCGCTCTAGATTTTTATACATTGAATGTTACCACCCAATCTGTTTTGTCACATATAAAACAGATTGGGAATCTTTTTTTTGTCTTTGTGCTATACTTCACCTCATGAAAACTAAAAAACCTTATTTTATTATTATTTATGGACCAACTGGAGTTGGTAAAACTGATTTCTCTTTAGACTTTGCTCAGACTCTTGGTCAAGCACATGTGGTAAATGCCGACCTTGGCCAATTTTATACTCCATTAACCATAGGAACCGCAAAGCCCGATTGGCAATCAACACCTGTAGAACATCATTTATTTGACGTTATCAATGAACCTGTTAATTTCAGTGTTCAAGAATATAGACGAGAAACTTTGGCGATTTTTGATTTACTATGGGGGAAAAATATTACTCCGCTTCTTGTAGGAGGATCGGGTTTTTATATAAAATCACTTTTATTCCCACTTTGTGGATTTGATGATCAGTTAAAAACAGCTCATTTTCGTGATGAGCGTTATCAGCACTATTCTTCTGAAGATTTATGGAAACAATTATATGAAATTGATCCTGATCGCGCAGCGCGCGTTTATCCTCAAGATAAATATCGTATTTGTTGCGCGCTTGATATTTGGCATGCTACAGGGGAAAAGCCATCTAAGTTTGTACCGCGTTATAACCCTCCAGCATCATTTTTAATGATTAGATTAACGCGTTCTCGTGATGATTTATATAATCGCATTAACCAGCGAACTGCAGTTATGATTAAGAGCGGTTGGGTTGATGAAGTAAAGACACTTATGGGAACACCATGGGAGCAATTTCTTTATAAAAAGAAGCTTATTGGTTACGATGACATCATTGCTTTTCTAAAGGGGGATCGCTATAAGAATCTTGACGAGCTCTCTACAGCAATTGCCCAAAAAACAAGAAATTATGCCAAACGGCAAGAAACATTTTGGGGAAACTTAGCTCGCTCTGTTGAACGCGCATCACGTACTCAATGTTCGTATACAGCGTCTATAAGGAGCATTAACTTGACTTTATCGAGTGTTGATTTATATATAAAGGAACTGTCGGAGCACGTGCAGACGTATTACGCAAATAATGGTTAGATGTGGTGTTTCTATGAATAAATACGAAAAAGATAATTATTCATCAGCTGATCAAGTCGTACAAGAGGGAATTGTTATTCCAGCTCGCTATACCGGTCTTTTAGCGGCAAGTGTGGTGGTAATTTTGGTGAGCGTATTTATGGGGGGGTATTTTTGGGGGAAGAAACACGCTCTTGAGGAAACGTTTTGTAAAAGTACGGAACGCGATTCTCTTGCGGATCAAATTTTTGTTGCGCTTTGTGGAGCTGCTGATTCTAAAGACGCCAACCAATCAACAAATAATGATGAACTTGATGAAGTGGTAGAAGAACAAGAAACAACGGTGCTTGTAGCGGGAGATAGTGCAGAAGCTCCTCAAGTTGATAGTCACCATACTGATGAACCAACAACAATTTCTGAGGAAATTGTCGAACAACCTACAGTTTCTTCTGAAAATAAAATTCCATGTTACGCAGAGCTTATAGGATTCGGTTCATTATCAGGGGCTGAGCGCTTTGCGCAGCGTGTGCGTACAAAAAATCACATACCCGTGTCGGTAAAAAAACGAACAAGTAAAACGGCAAAAGGGCGCACGGTAACTTGGTATCAAGTGGTAACCGACCAGTATGCAGAGGAACAAGAATTAGTTGCATTAGTAAATATCGTTAAACAGCAAGAGCGTCTTAATGATGTTCGCATAGTACATTGTCGTGGATAAATTGGGAAGATGAAGGATATTTCATGATTATTGCGATACGTAAAAGCTTCAAATCAAACACCTATAAAATATTTTTGTGGCTTGTAATTTTGGCTTTAGCAGGTGTTTTTAGCATCCCACAACTTATCCGAGACATGCATACTTCGGATTGGATTGCTCAAATAAATGGCTCTAAGGTTTCTTATGCAGAATTTATTTTTAGAGCTCGCAGTCAAGAAGCAAGAATACAAATGTTGCGTCAACAATATGGGCAGCTTGCAGATATGTTGTTGCAATCATTAGGGGCAAGTGCTGATCCGAGAATTTTTGCGCTTGAGTCGTTGATTCGCGATGAACTGTTGATCCAAGTTGCCCGGTCTATGAAATTACGAGTAAGTCCTGCGTTCGTTACCGAGAAGCTTGCATCACCCCTCTTTATTCAACAAGAATTATCTGATTTAGTTCCTATGTTTGTTTTGGATCCTTATCATGGTATCAATACGCAAGCGTTACGTGCTTATTTGCAGCGTATGCGTATTTCTATGAGCGATTTTGAACGAAAAGTTGATCAGGTACTCGAAAGAAGAACTCTTCTTGATATCTTAGACGGCGCTCTATATATACCAGATTTTGTGGTGAAGGAACGTTATCAAGAAGAATATTTGGCGAAAAGTTATTCATTATTACATTTTAATTTTGGGAACTATCGTACTAAAGCTCAACAGGCGCCTGTCGGAGATGAGCAGTTAAAAGAATTTTTTGAGCAAAAAAATAACGCATCCAAACAATATTGGATGCCCGAGCAACGTGCTGGAAAAATATGGGAATTTGGTACGGGTTCTTATGGGGTTGCAGTAGATGAGGATATAATAACCTCCTACTATCATGAACATAAGAAAAGCGAATTTTTAGAAGAAGGGCCACAGGTACAAATTCGCCATATTTTGTTAAAAGCTGATCATGATACATCAATGCAATCGGTATACGAAAAAGCACAAAAACTACGCGCAGAATTAGTAAATTCACCGGCCATATTTGCAGAAAAAGCACGCGAAGTTTCTCAAGATGAGGCTACCGCGCAACAAGGCGGATTAATGCCATTCTTTAGTCGAGGAACTCACCACAAGGCTTTGGACCGTGCGGCGTTTCTTTTACAGAATGATGGTGATATTTCTGAAGTCATTGTTACCGATGCTGGTGCAGAAATTATTCAGCGCGTAAGTAAAAAATCGGCTACCTATAAACCGCTCAAAAGTGTCTATAAGGACATTGAAAAAAAACTGAAATCTAAGAAATTTAAAGAACAATTTGCCCAAGAGGCTCAAAAGGCTGTTTCTGGTGAATTATCAGTTGATCAATTGGTCAAGAAAACAGCTGGATCTGCTCGTGATATTGCACTTGTATCTCGTGATGATTCGTCAGCGCACAATAAAGCACTCTTTAAGATTAAGCAACAAGGCGATTATGGTTTCTATGTTGATGGTGATAAGGGGTATCTTATTCAGTTGGTTACCTTAACCAAACCATATTTACCAAGCTTTGAATCACTTAAAGACGTTATTTCTCAGGATTATTACCAAGAAAAAGCATCTGAGCTGCTTCAGCAAGATATGGAGCGCGCAAAAGAGTTGGCAAAAACAGATGACATTGCCCAATTGGCAAAAAAATTTAGTGCTCCTCTGAAAACTCCGTCAGCCATTAAAAAATCTGATGCCGAAGAAGTTGCTCGTTTGCAAAAAGAAGGCCTTCCCGTTGATGCAATGTTTTCAATTAGCGCTCAGGGTGATATAGCAGAGGCTAAGGTTGACTTGGACGGATTTATTATTCGATTAGATGCTATTGCGCCGTTTGATAATGATGAGTTTGCACACGAGAAAGACAAGTTGAAAAAACAACTGCAATCTGAATATAGGCGACTGCTCGGCGCAGGGTTTGTTGCTTCTTTAAGTAGAAATGCTACAATTAAGGTCAATGAATCGTTATTAACAACAGCGAAATAATTTCAATAAGAGAATTAGGTAGGGTCATGGCATCACCAAAACAGCAGCCTATGCAGAGTCAACTCAAAGATATCGATTTAAAAAAGAAAGCACTCGAAGTTACGTTTGCGCAAATTGATAAACATTATGGCAACGGGGCAGTTATGCTACTCGGCCAAGCTGTTTCAAATAAGGTTGAATCTGTTTCTACAGGTTCAATTCTTATCGATCAGGCGGTTGGTATCGGTGGTTTACCGGTTGGCCGTGTTGTAGAAATTTACGGCCCAGAGTCTTCAGGAAAAACAACGCTGGCGCTACATGTTATAGCCCAGGCGCAAAAAAGCGGTGGAATTTGTGCATTTATTGATGCGGAGCACGCGCTTGATTCAGCTCATGCTGCTCGTCTAGGGGTAAGTGTTGATGATCTTATTGTTTCTCAACCAGATTATGGTGAACAAGCGCTTGATATTGTAGACATGTTGGTTCGCTCAGGCGCGGTGGACGTCATTGTAATTGACTCAGTTGCCGCTCTTGTCCCTAAAGCTGAATTAGAAGGCGATATGGGTGACGCTCATGTGGGACTGCAAGCTCGTTTGATGTCTCAAGCACTACGAAAATTGACGCCCGTAGTTCATAAATCTAAAACAGTTCTCATCTTTATTAATCAGATACGTAATACCATTGGCGGGATGGCTTTTGCAAGTAATGAAACGACAACCGGTGGTAAGGCGCTGAAATTTTATGCGTCTATGCGTCTTGATGTGCGTAAAATAGCAAGTCTTAAGAAAAATGATACACAAATCGGTAATAGAATTTGTGTTAAAGTAGTTAAAAATAAAATGGCGCCACCATTTAAAAAAGTTGAGCTTGATCTCCTATTTAATGAGGGGATTAGCAAAGAACTTGATTTACTAGATGCATCATTGCATTATGGTGTTATTGCTCAATCTGGTTCGTGGTTTTCTCATAATGGTGAAAAAATCGCTCAGGGTAGAGAGCAAGCGTTGCTTTATCTTAAAAATAACAAAGAAGCTCAACGGGTCATCGCCGAGCAAGTGCATGAAAGCATTCGCATGGGGAAGATTACCTCTACTGCGGTTGAAACAGAATAATGATGGTAGTAAAAAAACGGTTATTTATGTGTCTTTTAAATAAGGATGTTTTTAACATTGAAAGACGTTAATACTAAAAAGTCTGCGCCAGCAGTACTTATTAATGAAAAAATTAGATTTCCTCGTGTTCAGCTTATCACCAATGAAGGTGAAAATATTGGCGTAGTTTCTCGTGAGGAGATGCTATTCGCCGCAAGCCGTGCTGGGCTGGATGCTGTAGTTATTGCCGAACACGGAGCAGAAGGCGTTCCTGTGGTCAAAATAATGGACTATGGTAAGGCACAGTACGCTAAAAAAAAGAAGCACGCAGAGGCTAAAAAGCGCCAAAAAGTGGTTCTTGTTAAAGAAGTTAAAATGAAGCCCAAAATTGCTGAGCATGATTACCAGACTAAAATGAATCAGGCGATTGATTTTTTAAATGATGGTAAACGAGTAAAAATCACCTTGGAGTTCAGGGGGCGTGAGCTTGCAACGCGTGAAGAACGCGGCCGCGGTTTTTTTGAAAAAATTAATAACACACTTGCAGAAAAAGGCTTACTTGATCAACTTGTACAAGAGCAAGAAGCTGCTATGGGCAAAGTGTGGTCTCGTATTTACTACTTAAAAACAAAATAGTGTTCGTAAAAGGTTATAGATATGCCAAAAGTTAAAACAAATTCTGCTGCAAAAAAGCGCTTTAAAAAATGTGGAAACGGTAAGATAAAACGCGGAAAAGCTTTTAAGCGTCACTTACTTACAGGAAAAAGCAGAAAAACCAAGCGTAATCTTGGTAAAACGGCTTATGTAAGTAGTGCTGATTATAAGCATATTGCTCCTTTGCTTCCTTACTAAATTAGTGTGTATTTTATTAATTGAGGTCGAATAATGAGTAGAGTTAAACGCGGTGTAGTCACCAAAAAAAGACATAAACGTTTATTAAAAGAGACCAAAGGTTATTGGGGTCAACGTAAAAATGTTTTTAAGCGTGCAAGTGAGACGTTAATTCGCGCAATGGCTTTTGCGTATAAGGGACGTAAACTCAAAAAACGCGATATGAGAGCATTATTTATTTCTCGTATTAAAGCGGGCGCAGAACAGTCTGGGTTATCATATAGTCAACTTATGGCTGGCTTAAAGCACAAGCAGATCATGCTTAATAGAAAAATGTTAAGTCAGCTTGCTATTTACGAGCCAACTATTTTTGCACAGATTGCGCATATAGCTCAAGGGTGACGAGTTACTTGACAAGAAAGTTTGCGAAATATTAAGCTGCAAAACGTATTAGATTGGTAACTCAAAAAGGGGGAGTTGTATGGATGTTTTAGGTGTCCTTGAGAAGAAGCTTGCTCATTTATTGGAGTACACGGCTCGTTTAAAATCTGAAAATGAGCTTCTTGCCAAGAATATAGAGCAGAAAAACATAGAATGTGGAGAGTTACAGTCTATTGCGCAATCAGCTCAGAGCGAACTGGCATCATTGAGGTTGGATCATACTAAGTTGCGTGAAGAATGCGTCAAGCAGCACGATGAGATTATTACACTCAAAAAAAATATTGAAATGTTTGAATCATCAGTGATGGAAGCTAAAACAGATCTTGAAGATTTTCATCAGGAGAAGGCATTGACCAAGATGCTTGTTGATGATTTGATTAGCAGTATTGATTCACTTGTTGAACAAGAACAATAACATGAGTGAAAATAGAAAACCATACAAAGTAATCATTGCCGGAGAGGTTTATTCTTTGGTGAGTGATGAAATAGAAGAATCAGTGATGCGCGCAGCTCGCTTAGTAGATGAGCGAGTTGTGCGCGTTTTGCCTTCTATGCCCTCTAGGGATCTTAAAAAAGCAACGGTGCTCGTTGCTTTGCAGCTCGCAAGTGAATTGTTGGCGAGAGAGAATCAAAAAGATGAATACTCTCGTAGGGTTCAAGAACTCGTGCGCAAAGTTGAAACGATGCTCGAAGGAGCTAATTCTTTGTAGCTGCTTTTAAGAGATATTCAGATATATCGTCTGTACTGGGCTTTTGGCTGTTTATTTATGTATTTTCGTATGATCTTTTATTCCTAGTCTGATTCTTTCGGTTAAACTAAAAATGCCGTGAGACGTTCGCAGCACTTCGCTTTCTTATCTTGGTTTCTTGCTCAATGATACTTTGTCCGTGTTACGTTTGCAGAGAAAAGGTAGCATAGGTAAAGTAAAAAAATTATTTAAATAGTTAGGAAATTGCCATGATAGAGATCAGTTATTTACTCGGGGGGGGAGGTATCCTCGCGGGTATCATCATTCTTTTTAGAGCTAGACAGGAAAAAAGTGCGGTAAAGCATATGCTCAGCACCGCACAAGATCAACTAAAATCGATAAAGCGTGAAATAGAAAATGAACGACGCGAGGCGCAATTAAAAATAAAAGATGAGATTTATAAAAAGCGCAGCGAATTCGAACTTGAGATGAAACAAGAGCGTCTGGAAGTTGATCGCTTACAAGCGAAACTTACAGCTAAATTTGAGGCTCTGGAAAAACGAGAACAGCACTTTGATGAGTTGCGTAAGGAATTGCAGCAAAAAGAACGTGCTATTTTGCGATCAGAAGATGAAATTCGCGCTGAACAAGATCGTATTAAGCAGATGTATAATGAGCTTATTGCTAAACTTGAACGGGTAAGCTCTATGACCAAGGATGAGGCGCGACAAGTTCTTTTTGATACGTTAGAGAATGAAGTAAAGCTTACCAGTCAAAAATGGGTACAGAAGGTCGAAGAGGAGACGAAGCGCGTAGCCAAAGATCGTTCCGTAAATATTTTGGTCACTGCAATGCAACGTTATACCGCAGAGCAAGTGAGCCCACATTCTTCTGGTGTAGTGCACCTTCCTAACGATGATATGAAGGGTCGTATTATCGGTAAAGAGGGAAGAAATATCAAGGCCTTAGAGATGGCAACTGGCATGGAATTCGTGATAGGCGATACGCCAGAAATTATTACTATATCTGGTTTCAATCCTATACGTCGTGAAGTAGCACGTCGATCACTTGAAAAATTGATAGCTGACGGTCGTATTAATCCAACTCGTATTGAAGAAACAGTTCTGCAATGCGAAAAAGAGATTGATGAAATCATAGAAGAATATGGTCACCAGGCGGTTCTTGAATACAATTTGCAAGGTGTTAAATCGGAAATTACCACGTTATTGGGTAAATTACATTTTAGAACCAGCTTTTCACAAAATGTACTTCTACATTGCAAAGAAGTTGGGGTGTTTGCCCGCATGATTGCAGAAGAACTTGGTCTTGATGGTGCTATGGCTCTTCGTGCAGGATTGTTTCATGATCTTGGAAAAGCAATAACTGCAGAGGTTGAAGGACCCCATGCCCAACTTGGTGCGGAAATTGCTAAGCGCTGTGGTGAGGATCAACTTGTGGTAAATGCTATTGCAGCGCATCATGAAGAAGTTCCCTTTATGTCAATCTACGACCCACTCGTAGTAATCGCTGACACTATCTCAGCTTCTCGTCCCGGAGCTCGTCGTGAAACCCTTACTGCGTATATTAAGCGATTGGCTCGTCTTGAAGAAATTGCACAATCGTTTGAAGGTATTAAAAAGGCATATGCTTTACAGGCCGGTCGAGAAGTTCGCATCATCGTGGAAGAAGATCGATTAACCGATGAGCAATCAAGAACACTTGCTCGAGATATTGCTAAGAGAATAGAGGAAGAAATGAGCTTCCCTGGACAGATAAAAGTCAATGTTATTCGTGAATCGCGCGCCATTGAATATGCAAGGTAGCAATCATGAGTAACACCATAAGAATTTTATGTTTGGGGGACGTTGTTGGGCAAACTGGGCGTGCAATGTTCCAAAAACACGTCGATCGACTACGTCATGAGCTTTCGTTAGATGCCATCATTGTTAATGGGGAAAATAGCGGTAGTAACGGTAGGGGCATTACCTCTCGTATCATGAATTTTTTTAAGCATAATGGTGCAGATGTAGTAACATCCGGCAATCATATCTGGGCTGCACGAGAAATTTATCATTATCTTGAACAGCATGATGATCTGTTGCGTCCTGCAAATTTTCCCAGTACGTGTCCTGGCAGCGGCTTTACTCTCTTTGAAAGAAAAGGGCATGTGATTGGCGTGGTGAATATCCAAGGAAGGGTCTTCATGCGAGAGCATGTTGATTGCCCATTTAAAACTATGGATTCATTGCTTACGTATTTAAAAACAAAGACGAATATTATTATTGTCGATATTCATGCTGAAACTACTTCCGAAAAGGCTGCATTAGGACATTATCTTGATGGCAGAGTATCTGCGGTGGTTGGTACTCATACCCACATACAGACAGCTGATGATCAGATCTTACCACAGGGCACTGCCTTCATATCGGATTTGGGCATGGCCGGAGCGCTGCATTCATCGTTGGGTATGAAAAAAGATGTAATTATTCAAAGCATGATTACTCAGATGCCCACCAAATTTGTAGTGGAAACTGCTGGTCCCCTTGTTATGAGTGGTGTTTATATAGATGTAGATGTAGGAACAGGTAAGGCTGTTGCCATTAAGCGTGTTCGCATTATCGACGAATCGCTATCAATCAGTTCAATAGAAGAAGATTAATGGAGTCCCCTGATAAGGGGATTTCTACTTAGTAAGGGAAACATCATGACTCTTGTTATCGTACTATATGCACTGCTTGCGAGTACTTTTACCTTGGGCAAAGCAGCATTGTTTTACTTCAAACCATTTTTTTTCATTGGACTAAGAATGGTGCCCGCAGGACTCATTCTCTTGGGTTATTTATATTTTTTTCGTCGAGAAAGTTTTGTGTTTCATCGCAAAGATGTATGGCTATTTTTGCAGGTTATCCTTTTTCACATCTATGCGACATTCATGCTTGAATTTTGGGCATTACAATACCTAACCTCATCAAAAGCTTGCCTATTATACAATACGTCACCATTTCTTGCGGCTATTTTTTCGTATTTCTTCTTTAAGGAAGTGTTGACGCGGAAAAAATTTGTTGGGCTGTTAGTGGGTTTTCTAGGATTTTTGCCGATTATGCTTACGGAAGGACCTCAGGAAGCTTCGTTACCCGAAATAAGTTTTCTTTCATCCGCCGAAATAGTTCTTTTACTTTCAGTAGTAACATCAGTGTACGGATGGATATTAATGCGTGAAATGGTAAAAATTCGAGGATATTCTCCTCTTATGGTGAATGGAACAGCCATGCTCGGTGGCGGTATTTTGTCCTTTATTACGGCGTATTTTTTTGAACCAAGCCCCATACTTGCTACCAGTACTACGGAACTTTTAACCGGATTAACGTATACCGGTTTAATGATTATCATTGCTAACATGATCTTTTACAATCTATATGGCTATCTATTACATTTCTACTCAGCAACATGGCTGGCATTTGTAGGGTTTATAGCGCCCCTATTTGCAGCTTTGTATGGATGGTTTTTTCTTCATGAACATATCGGTTGGGCATATTTTGTTTCGATGGTTATCGTTTTTTGGGGATTATACCTGTTTTATCGCGAAGAATTGCGGCAAGGCTATATTACACGATAAGTAATAAAAACGAGCTCTTGATGCTTGATCGAGAGCTCGTTTTTATTGGATGAGCGTTTGATTTCCTTATTTAGCCACTTTTTTTGCGGCTTTTCTACGTGGAGCAGCTCTTTTGACGGCGCTTTTACGAGCAGTAGCTTTTTTTGCCACCGTTCTTTTAGCAGCAGCTTTTTTTGCTACGGTTTTTCTTGCTGGAGCAGCTTTTTTGACGGCGCTTTTACGAGCAGTAGCTTTTTTTGCTACCGTTCTTTTAGCAGTAACCTTTTTAGCTGCCGGTTTTCTTGCGGCGGTTTTTCTTTTTGGAGCTGCTCTTTTTGCTACTCGCGCTGTTGTTCTTTTAGCGGTTTTTTTAGCTACTTTCCCGCTTTTTCTACGTGCTACCATTACATACTCCTTTGTATAAATGGTTAGTTAATGATATGACCACACATTCTTTTTTCTGTTGTTATATTTGTCAAACTTCACATTAACATATTACGCAATTTGATATTCGAAAATCAATAAAGCGAAATATGAAAATTAAATTTTTCAATTTTTTTTAAACCACAAATGTCAATTTTTTACTTTGAAAAAAGTCGAAAACATTCTCCAAATCAAATAATCAGATATTTCTTGGTGATTCTTTAGAAATCAATTTTTGGATCATGTTTTGACTATGTAATGTGTTAAAAATTGGCACACATATCATGACAATGATGCGATTATTTTCTATACTTTGTGCATAAATTCTGTAAGGCCGATCATTTCATGAAAGTTCTTAAAAATGAGCAATTTGCCGGATATTAATCAAGATTTTGCTGCATGGTATCAAGATGTTGTCTATAAAGCTGAGTTGGCTGACCATTCACCGGTACGTGGCTGCATTGTGATCCGTCCATATGGCACCGCCATTTGGGAAATGATCAAAGCGCGTCTTGATGAACGCATTAAGGCAACCGGGCATCATAATGCATTATTTCCGTTGCTTATTCCACAATCCTTTTTAACAAAGGAAGCCGAACATGTTGAGGGATTTTCGCCAGAATTGGCCGTGGTAACGCATGCCGGAGGTAAAGAGCTTGAAGAACCACTCGTGATACGCCCTACTTCTGAAACCATGATCCATTTTATGTTTGCTCAGTGGATCAGATCATGGCGTGATTTGCCTATGAAGATTAATCAATGGGCAAATGTGATGCGCTGGGAGATGCGTACGCGGCCATTTTTGCGTACCAGTGAATTTTATTGGCAGGAAGGACATACGGCACACGAAACGCAAGAGGAAGCTGAGACTGAAGCACGTATGATGTTGGCGGAGTACGTGGATCTTGCCGAAAATTATCTCGCTATACCAGTTATTCCTGGAGTTAAATCAGAACAAGAGAAATTTCCAGGAGCCGACAAGACTTATACATTCGAAGGCCTGATGCCCGACGGCAAGGCACTACAAATGGGAACTTCGCACCTTATTTCTCAAAATTTTGCAAAAGCATTTGATATGCATTATCAGAACAGAGAGGGTGGACGGTCGTATCCATATTTAACAAGTTGGGGTGTTACAACACGCCTCGTCGGGGCGTTAGTTATGGCTCATGGCGATCAAAAAGGTCTGATTCTTCCGCCGCGCATAGCACCAATCCAGATTGTTATCATACCGATCTTTAAAAAGGGTACCGAAAATAGCTTGCTTTTGGATGCCGTTCACATGCTTGCGGCATCACTGCGGAGTCTTTATAGAGTAGAGATTGATGACCGCGATTATGAGACTCCTGGTGCAAAATTTTATGCGTGGGAACTGAAAGGTATCCCTGTACGTATCGAAATTGGGCCACGCGACCTTGAAAAACAATCGGCAGTTCTTGTTGAGCGCTTACATGGCACTAAGCAAGTAGTACCATTCGAAAATATTAAGGCGGCGCTCACTATTATGCTTGATGCTTTGCAACAACAACTATTTATTCGTGCTCAAGAGAAGCAAAAAACCCTTTGGCACCACAAAAATTCATTGTCTGAGTTTTCTGATCACCTTAAAAATCGAGGTGAGCTTTATCAAGTAGGTTGGTGTCGATCAAAAGAATGCGAAAATAGCCTCAAAGAATTTGGAGCAAGTATTCGTTGTTTATTAGAATCACGAGGAGCATCGCAGTGCTTTAAGTGTGGCGTTGCAAGTGAAGGGGATATCATTATTGCCAAAGCATACTAACGAACGTGTTAGTATGCTTTCTATTTTATTCGAATGGGATAAGCAAAAGAGAAATTCCTATGATAGCGATGACAATGATAATCAAGAGCGCTTTTTTGATGTGTTTATGCATGTTTATTATTCCTTTTAATGATATGGTTGGTAATTGATTGATAGTGTACTCATGGGAAGTTGAACGGCGCAATATTAGTCTTCCTGATAGTATATTTTTTTAGTATGGTACAAATGCCTATTGTGGTATAACTGAACAACTATGGATGGAGAGCAATAAAAAAGGGGACGTGGTACTATGGAAGCTATTCTTGTCCATTTTGAGGCGTACTTACTTACTGAAAAGCGAGTTTCTCATAACACCTTCTCGGCGTACAAAAATGATATTCATCAATTTGTCGTGTATTTGACAGGACATGGTAAACAGCTTGAGCGAGTAGATATACAAGATCTTAAGGATTATTTAGGGGTCCTTAAAGATCGTGGTCTTGGAGCGCGCAGTATGTCACGAAAGATATCAGCGTTGAAGTCTTTTTTTGATTATGCTCATCACTACCAAAATTGGCCTAATCTCACCTACGAAATAGGATTTCCAAAACTAAATAAGAGTTTGCCGATTTACTTAACTGAACAAGAATTGCAAAGTTTGTTTTCCATTGCAGCACGAGATACCAGCTTACTAGGTGTTAGAAACAAGGTTATGTTGTACCTGCTTTATGCAACAGGTATGCGCGTTTCTGAGATCACCGTGTTAACCCTATCACAAATTCACTTTGATACTCACCGTATCGTAGTGCATGGTAAGGGAGGAAAAAGTCGAGTCATTCCTATTCCTTCACAAATTTCCGCTTGGTTAAAGGAATATGTTGATACGACATTACGCATTTTATTGGACAAAAACAGCAAAAAAAAGCAGCACAAGATCTACTTATTCCCCGTATATTATGGTGGCATCATACGCCCCATCACACGGCAAGCTTTTTGGGGGATTTTGAAAGTGCTTTGGAAGGAAACAGGAATACCCAAGGTAATTTCTCCTCATAAACTACGCCACTCTTTAGCGACACATCTTTTAAAGAATGGTGCTGATTTAAGATCGCTGCAGCTTATTCTTGGCCATGAAAATCTGGCTACTACTCAGATTTATACACATGTTGAGATCAGTTATTTACAAAAGGTGTATAACAAAAAACACCCAAGAGCATAAGGGAGATGAATATGCTGTTCCGACGTTATTTCCAATTTAGTGTACTGATATTACTATGGAGAGTAAGCTGTTTGGTTGCAATGGATATTCCTGATTTTTCTTTGGCAATTTATGGTAATGCGTATCATGGTACATGCGTTATCAATGATGAACTAGAACTGGAAAGCAAACGGCAACTATCTTTACAGGATGATTCGCAAGAAACTGCTAGCATCGAAGAAAAAGAATTGTTGGGTTGGATACGTGCTCTTGTTTATGCTCGCCGAGATTTAGGAAGCAAGTTGGTACAAGAGTGGAGTCTCCCTGATTTAGACACGGTAAATGCACACGTTAATCATTTTGTTCATCCAACAATGAGTGTTGTTCGCAGGCAAAGTGAAGGGGTCTTTTGGTTTTTGCAGCCGATTACTGAAGGCGAAGAAACGGTCTTTAAATTATCAGAAGATGCTTTTGAAAAATGTTCTGACCAACCGTGGATTCAACGAATAGTGAATTCGCTACAGCGCAAGATGTATTTTTTCCCCCCAGTAGATGCTATTGAGCAACATGTGAATACATTGTTTGCCGATTTAAAAGAATTAGAACAACAGCGACATGATCCCCTTAGTTCTGCTGCCATGCTGCATGCAGGTATTATCAAAATTCATCCATTTGAGTATGGTAACAAGCGCACTGCGCGTATAGTAAGCAATCTCTATCTTATGCGGCATGATATAAAGCCAATATGTTACAATGATGATGCATATTCTTGTGATGGAGAGTTAATAGATCCCTACCTCGATGCATTGTGTCTTAATCTTCAACACAGAACAAGCGAATATCTACGCTCCTATATGAGTGATAAGCTAAAACATCTGAGTCAAAGTCTGGAGTAGCAACTTCCCATTTTTTCATGAAGAATCTATACTAACTATATTCTTTAATATTCTGAATTTATTGTGGAACTGATTATGCATAACACTTTTATTGTAGAACAGAAATCATTGATGGCTATTTTGTCATCGATGCAGCCGATATGCACCAAACGGACTACTCTTGATGCAACGTCTTCTATTATGTTTCAAGTTGGGCATAGAGAGTTGGTGCTTAAAAGTACTGATCTTGAAGTCAGTCTCCAAGCAAGCTACTTGCTTAAAGAAAGCGATCTTGAAACGGTACATACGTTCTTGGTTTCAGGAAAACGTATCTTTGATCTCGTTAAAGAATTAGAAGGTGATATTAATTTTTCCTTAGAAGATAATCAGCTTGTCGTGCGCTCTGGCACCGTGAACTTAGCCTTGAATATTAAAAACGCAGAAGAATTTCCGCCATTTCCTGAACGCATTGAGAATTTGATGCACTTGGATGCGTCATTGTTGATTGCGATGCTCAATAAAGTTGCATTTGTTATTCCTCAAAATAATACGAATCCTGCATTAAATGGGTTGCTGTTGGAGTTGTCTTCATCACAGATGACTATGACCGCAACAGACGGCCATTGCCTTGCTCAAGTAAGCTCTTGCAAATACTCACTTGAAGAATCATGTAAGTGGTTATTGCCAAGGCGAGCAGTATTTGAGGTAAAAAAAATTTTGGAAGGCTGTCAGGATCAAGCTATATTTCTTGGCACTTGCGGCAATCAATTGGTGTTTTCAGGTGACTCGTTCAATTTTTTCACCAAATTATTAGTTGATCACTTTCCACAATATAGTGCGATTCTTAATAAGGATGGATTTATTGCTGCAACAGTAGATCGTGGTCATTTGGTTAAAGCCTTGCGTCGTTCAGCATGTTTACTGACGGGACAATTTATCGCAACTAAGTTTGATTTTGCTCCTGAACGCATTAATATGACCATGCAAAACAAAGAAGTTGGGACATTGCATGAGGAAGTGCCGCTGGGAAATTATTCTGGAGCGACGCTCGACATTCGTTTTTACTCACCCTATCTGCTGAGTGGCTTACAGGTTCTACCTGAAGAAAAAATTACTTTTTATCTGAAAAGCGCTGCTCGTCCCATTATTTTTGAATCAGAAACTGAAGAGAGTAACTTTACCTATTTGGTAATGCCAGTCTCTCCAACAGCATTGTCTGCGTAATCTCGTGATTGTAACTCAGCTGCATTTGAAAAACTTTCGTTGTTTTAAGCAAAAAAAAATAGATTTTTCCGCTCCTATCACCCTTATCAAGGGAGAAAACGGAAGCGGAAAAACATCTATTTTGGAAGCATTGTATTATGCGTGTTATTTGCGCTCGTTTAGAACGCACAACGCACGTGATATGATTGCGCTGGGTGAACATGAATTTTTTATTCGCGCCCGTATCGCAACGAATACATCAACAACCCAAGAGCATGATTTACGCATAGGAAATGCGAGGGATAAAAAATTAGTTAAGCTTGATGGACAAGCCATCACGTCATTCAAGAGTCTTATGGATCATTATCGAGTAATAGCGTTGTTTGAAGATGATCTTGCATTGGTGAAAGATGGACCAGAAGTGCGACGCATTTTTATTGATCAAGCATTACTGCTGCTTAATCCGGACAAATTGGCTCTTTTCCGTGAGTTTAGGCATATTTTAGATAATCGTAATGCGTTACTTAAAAAATATCAGGGGCGGCCTCTGGCTGATATGGCTTCCTATCGCATATGGACCTTACAGCTTTGGAATATATCACTGGAGGTAATACGGGTACGTAAGGAACTTCTTGCGATTTTAGAAGGTAAAATAAATGAGCTTTTGAGCAATTTTGCTCAAGAATTAACCATTGGACTTACTTATTCTGCTAAATATGAATTGGATAAAGAGGATTTTACGCTTTTTGAGCGACGTATGGATGCACTATTGACCACAGAGTTGCGGTTTGGCAGATCTATGTTTGGGGCTCATTTAGACGATATTATGATCACCTATACTAATAAAAACACTCGAGCTTTTGTGTCTCGAGGACAACAGAAGCTTGTGGTAATAGTATTAAAGGTAGCACTGTTAGAGCAGTTAACTCAAAACCGTGGAAAAACACTTTTTATTTTAGATGATTTTATGACCGATTTTGATGAACAGCGTATTGAGACATTGGTAAACCTTCTTGCCCAGCTTAATACCCAATTGATCTTCACTTCTCCGATGTGCCATGAAGTCCTAGAAGGGGTTCTGAAGACATCAGGGGCCGCCTTTTATACCTTATCGGACTAATTCCAGCTAGACACTAAATCAGAAGAAGCCCTGAGGCGGTTGACAAGATAGAAAAATATATTATTCTGATTGATAATATAAGAAAAAATAGATCGCCAGATAAACATATCTTTAAAAAAAGTCGATTGACATTTCTGCAATCAACTATATAATCGATAACTAACAATAGTCATCATTTGGAAATGATAACTATTTTGATTTAGGCTTCATTACTACTCTCCTTTTTTCCACCGTATTGACCTCGGTCAATGCGGTGGATTTTTTTGAGCCCTTTTGTTTGTTTACTTCTCTGTGTTTCGTAATTACGTTAGACTTCGTGATGCACACCATTGACATAGCTATGCCATCAAATATTTGCTAAAAAGGGCTGAGTCATGAAAAAACTATCTATTTTTTTCGTATATATGACGCTGTGTGGAGTTTTAGGACGAGTGCTCCCCGCTGAATATGTATATCCAGTTGCCATGCACCAACAGCCTGGTGTACTTAAACTGTATCTTATCTACCAACGAACATCTGAACATCTTGAATTATGGCTTTGGGATCCAGTTACCACTAAAGGAACCAGATTATTATTATCAACGTATGTGCCGGCAGGGTTGCGTATTTTGCCTGGGGGTAGTGGGTTGAGTTTCATAGATAATGGAAGAATTCGTGTAAAGCATTTTGCGCAGCGAACCCTTCAAACTATAGCACTTGATGAGCCAATCTATAATATCTCAATCATTAATTGGATTGATGATCGTTCCTTCTATTGTAGTGCACAACGTGTAGAACGTTTTGCTATTTTTTATTGTGATACCGATGGTCATGTTTCACCATTGTTGGCGCATGAAGGCATTGATTATCTCTATCCACAAAAAATTCAGCATACATTGTACGCTATTCGTAGAAATGTCGAGAATGATACACCGGAATATAGTATTATAAAAGGCAATTATGATTTTTCAGCATCCGGCACCCATCCAACTGTTTTGTATAAGCATGGCAGTAATCCTATAGTATTTTTGCATATGATTTCCGAACATGAGGGTTTTTTTGTTGAACACCCTGCATTAGTTTATGAACATCATTCGTTGCTACCCTGCAGTTATTACCATGTTTGGTATCATCGTGGGGTATGGGAAGCAGAAAAACTTTTTGATTTTACTTTACCAACCACATTATTATTTCCACATCATCAGGACTCAGTATTACATGAAACACTGTTACGACTTATACCAATTTATCACGACGGATTAGTCTTTTTTTGCGATACAAGTGATGTGAGCATGGTACGCCGCAAAGCTGCAAACATTGATATCTATGTGTATGATATGGAGCTTGGTACAAAAAATAAGCTATCTCACGCGCATCATGGGCAATTTTTCTTTTCTCCGCTTTTAGTACAGAATACTCTGTATTTTGGCGGGCAAATTTCTGATCGTGATGATCGCTTACCTATGATGTGGCTTGATGAAGAAGGAGACGTTTGCTTTAAGCTTCCGAGTGTTTCAATCGATTAGTTGTTTTTCCGATATAGTTTAGTTGGGTTGCGATTTGGTAAGAGGGCGAATGATTTTACGGGGTAATTATGAAAGGGTAAAAATTCCAAGGCGTTATCGGACACCGCATAATTCACCTTTATTTTTTTGACTCATTTCATGCTCGTATTGAAAAATAAAACCGAGACCGTGTCGGCCTCGGAGTACATATCATATAGATAGAAGCGAACGTTATCTTGCTTATTCGTCTTTATCCCATTCGCGGAGCGTATAAAGAACAATGATAACCACTGCTACGATATTAAAGCATCACTACCTCAGAAACAATCATTGTGGAAAAATTTCGAAAGGTATAGATACTTGATTTTGACAACATACTATCTTCTATAATTTGCACTTAGCGAAGAAAAATTAAAAAAATAGTGAACTGTACCACAACAAATATCCATAGAAATACTACAGCATGACTTTGTGAGGGAAACTTAAATAATGATGTATGCCCCGATGAAAAATAAGAACAAAAAAAGACGATGCTCAGCATAATCGTGCATGTAAGAAAGCCATATAGGCTCTTGGATGCATTTTTAAATAATTGTTCACCATAAAAAACAAAAAAAAGTGTTCCAATAATGCCAATGAATTTATCAATAATCTTATTTTTATTTATAGTCATAATAACCAAAAAATAGCGGATTTTGTAAAAATTAAAACCTCTGTGAAGTACAATTTTGATTTTTTAAATTTGATCTCTGAAAAAATGGCAACAAAAGAGACTAATTATTATTGAAGGTCTAAGAGCTTGTCCGAAGATTCAAACTAGCAAATAGCAAGAAATAAATATGCGGTATCCATTTAATTTTCGAATAAGCTCTGAATCAGAAAGTGGCGTCGATACGAATTAGTTTTGTGATGCGTTTACTTAATTATTTTCTTCAGGAATACTTGTACTAAATAGTAACAATAACTTTTTATAGAGAGAACAACCATGAATAACATTCATCGCCTCGCATTCTTTTTAACACTGTGTGTTGCTAATCAGACACTTTTTCCAATTATCGTCACTGCAGCAATCATGTCAAAAGAAATACCAAATGGTAAAACACAGCGTATTGTTTTATTGGGTGATCGGCACATAAGCCTTAAGAATGAACCTGAATCCAATAAAGAGAAGTTACGTATTACTGCCGCATCTGAGCATACCACGGTTCTAGATTGGGCTAAGAAATGTGGGGCGTTAGTACTTGCTGAGGATTTTGCTGCAATCAAATTAGATGGTGTTAAACAAGGTGTTCTTACTCTTATTAAAAAATCGGCAAACAGCTGCACATTTTTAAGTGATTTAACAACTCATTGCCAAGAAAAAAACATTCCTGCTGTAAACCTAGAAACGCGCCCTCACGCTTTTATAAGTGAATGGATATTTTTTATTGTTTGTAGGATTCTGTTTTATTTTGTCGTAATTATTCCATGGATAGGATCTTTTAATCATTTGATTAATAAGCATAAATGGAAATTGATTCTAGCAAGCATGTTCCCGCTTCTTGCTAACATTCCACTCATGTATTCAGCATACCATGAACATACGCAATGTAATAATGAAATTGCCTTCCACCAAGATATGGTAAGACATATTGATTTTACTAAAATCTTATACAAACAACCTGGCTTCAATTTAGCTTTGTTGTTTTCCGGATGGCTTGTTGATACCAAAATTTTGAGCACTCTTCATACACATCAAAATACTGAGACAATTTTTATCTGTGCTGGAGCCCTACATACTGAAGCAACTAAAAAATTTCTTTCAGAGCAAGGATATGCGCAAGAATCTATGTGGGAAGATCAGCTTGCAAAAAAAACTAATTTTACCTTTATAGATCTTGATCAGCTTATTAATCTTGATGTTTTTTTACAAACACTCCAGGCTTAGATCTAATCACCGAATAGCAATAACTACGGGTCCAGAGATTTCCGGACCCGTTTTAACATAATTATTCAACCGATTACAAAAAATCTTGCTTTGAGAATTTTTCTCGTATACAATTTTGTTTGAAATCCTTTTCTCTTATCTTTTAAAAGTTCCAATTCTTATCCGCTCAAAAAACATCCCAGGAATGGAAATACTTTTACATAATATACATTATCGGACACAGTTTTTAGAAAAGCTATGCCGCCCATTTTTAAAGAGCGGCATAGCTTTGTTGATCAAAGTATCAATCGATCTGTCAAACGTTTGTCTTAAGCCATTTTCTTTCGTGTTTTTGAAAACGCCGAACAGATCAATTTAAAAGAGCTTTTTTGATTAGATTTTGGGCATTTTTAACTTTTTGCACCATACAACTGCGCGGTTGTTATCTGTTCTAATTCGTTATCAAATTTTTGGAGAAAATTAACGGCATCATGCGCTGCTTTACTACCATCTCCTGATGCTATAGCCGCTTGTTTATAGCGTGTATCGGCAACAAGACCTGCCGCAAAAACTCCTGGAATTTCTGTCTGCTGAGTTCCCTGTGCCAGTACAATGTGACCGCTTTCTCGTAACGGAACTTTATGTTCAAATAATCTTGTATTGGGCACGTTGCCAAGCACTTCGAATACCCATTCTACCGGAATATTTTCAACACGATTATTTGCCAAATTACGTATCTTAGCGCCAGTTACCACTTTATCATCTCCCATGATTTCTTCGAGCTGCGTTTGGTAGGCAATTTTGATAAAAGGATATTCATTAAGAGAATCTTTTTTCTCATCTGGAATCATCATATCTTTATCTCGCACGAGTACGGTTACATCACGGGTATACTGCGCTATCAGAATGGCATGATCAAGAGCCTTATGATCCTCGCCCACAATAATCACTCGCTGATCCTTCGTCAACGGCGCATCGCACTTTGAGCAATTCGCTACTCCCTTGCCCCAATATTCATCCTCACCTTTGATTCCTAATTTTTTCGGCGCCGCACCTGTGGCTATAATTACTGCAAGAGCATGTACAATTTCTCCATCATCCATGGTAAGCGTAAATGGCCATCGAGAAAAATCGATATCAGTAATGGATTTTGGTATGAACGAGGCTCCAAAATTTGTTGCCTGTTCTTGCAAGGTATTCAAAATATCCATACCCGCGCACTTGGCAACTCCAGGCCAATTTTCAATCAATGTTGCTTGATACAATAAACTTCCCTCACCATTACCCGCAAAAATTACCGTCGGAAAACCCATGCGCGCAGCTCCTATGCCCGCGCTTAATCCGGCAGAACCCCCACCTATCACCGCAATATGTATCATGTTGTTAGTGCCACGAAGTCCTTCTATCGAACACACTAACTTATCATCCTGTTTATCCTTGGTGCGTTCACACGAAGTTAAAAAACCAAGTGCACCTGCTGCACACCCCAAAATGCATAACATATGCTTGATATCATAGGATAGCTTCATGTTTCCTCTCTTTTTTTAAACAATTTTATCTCTTTATTGATGTTAACAATTTGATTGTACGGTCGTATAGTGCAAAAGCATAATCGGCAAAGTTTCAATAAGGTTTAAGTTGTCTAATTTTTGTAGGAATGCGTCTGGATCTATTTCTTTTATAAGTCGATCGGAGTGTTCTATCCACAAAAAGTCATAATAAAACCGTTCTACAAGGAACTCATCCAAGCATGCTATAAGGTCTCTTCCATGCGCATATTCATGTAAATCCTGACGAAGATCAGTAATTTTGTGCTTATCAGGAACCACACCAGCAGTCAAGCAGGCCACATTGTGGTAACAATCGAGTGATTCCAAAAACATACCCACTAACGACCTACCATTATGTGTATCTGGCACCTGAATATGATGTAATCCATTTACCAAAAAACCTTCTTGTAAAATGATAATATCATCTTCAGTAAGATCATTAGATATCATGTTTGTTGAATTTTTTTCTGCTGCTGATCCAGCGCTCATGTAAAACATTATATTACGAGGATCATAGCGTTTCAGCATAGACAAATGCTTGCTCACGACATCCCCTCCCTTGCTTTAGAATATTCCCTGTTCACCCTTTACCAGAGAGATAATACCTAAATTTGGGGCATCAAAACAACAATTTAACGACCTAGTCCAGCCCGATTGAGCTCTGCATGCCACAGTCCACACAAGGTAATGGCGATAGCATCCGTCACGTCATATTTGTCTTGTATTGGCAACTTCGGAAATAGCTGCAAGACAACGCGTGCTACTTGATCCTTCTGCGCTGCACCGAATCCAGTGACTGACTGTTTGATTTCACGCGGAGAAAATTCATGAAGAGCAAGGCTGTGACGATGTGCCAAAAGATATAAAATACCGCGTACATAGCCAAGTTTTAAAAAATTTTGTGCATTTTTACCTAAAAATGGTGTTTCAAGTGCGAGCTCAGTAACAGACCACTGTATAATTTTTTGAGAAAAAAAATCATGCAAAATCGCCACTCGTTCTGAGATAGGCTTCTGCGAAGACATTTTAAGATAACCACAATCCAATAGCCACGTTTTATGATGCTCCTGCTTTATGATGCCAAAACCACTTACCTGTAATCCAGGATCAACTCCTAAAATAATCATTGCTCTCCTTTTCACATCTTCATTCACACCGTCTCACTCTGTAGAGCTCACGCGGCTGCTTAATATACGTGGATGATGAGTGCGTAAATCTTGCATTCCTTGCGAAATCAATCCCAACATGACAAGGATCAAAGAAAAACCCAATACCACCTCTCCTTTTTTTAATGAGAGAACTCGCGTATTCACCAATATTCCTTATGGTAACACTCAATATATCAGAAATTACTTATAATCATGCTCTAATTCTTCAAACCGTGTGAGATCTCGAGCAAAATGTAAAAAGACAGTTCCTGTCGGCCCATTACGTTGCTTGCCTATGATGAGCTCTGCAACAGCTGGGTTTTCAGTTTCTGGATTATAGACGACATCACGATACAAAAACATAATCAGGTCGGCATCCTGCTCGATAGCACCTGATTCGCGTAGGTCAGACAGCATAGGACGCTTATCCATACGACTATCAACTGCCCGTGAAAGCTGAGACAATGCAACTATAGGAATTCCCATTTCCTTTGCCAACGCTTTTAACGAACGTGATATATCAGATACTTCCTGATGCCTATTTTCGTGACGTCTTGTAGAGTGAAGAAGTTGTAAATAATCTATAACGAGCAATTTAATATCATGCTCTGCTTTTAATTTTCGTACTTTAGTTCGTAAATCCATGATACTCAATAATGCCGTATCATCGATAAAAAGCTTACGCTCAGCTAAGCGAGCCGCTACATTGGTAAGCTCAATCCACTCTTGCGAACTAATGGTAGCATTTCTAATGTGATGATGTGCAATGCCCGATTCACTTGAAAGTAAACGAAGAGTTAGCTGCTCTGCGGCCATTTCAAGCGAAAAAATGCCAACTGCACCGCTTGTCGCAGCCGCATGACTTGCAAGACTAAGTGCCAATGCAGTTTTACCCATCGATGGCCTTGCGGCCAACACAATAAGATCTCCTGACTGAAATCCTGATGTCATTTCATCAAGTTTTTTAAACCCAGCAGGAACCCCTGTTATCCCTTTGCTGTGGCTCTTAATTTCTGAAAGATGTTGAAATGTTTTTTTGAGCCAAATATTCAGCTGAACGAATGTTTGATTTGTGCGTTTGTGTGATATCTGAAAAATAGTTTTTTCTGCATGATCTAGAACGATCTCTATGTGTTTTTCGTCCTGTTGATAACACGAAGAAATAATACCAGTTGCAGATGCAATAAGCTCACGCAATATTGCCTTTTCTTTGATAAGCTTTGCGTGTTGATTGACCATGCCCAGTGCAGGGATATCTTCTTGCAGCGATAACAAATACACAACCCCGCCAATAGCTTCTAAAGCTCCGCGTTTGATCAGCTCGTCTTGTAAAGTTACCACATCAATACGCTTCATATTGCGTACTAATTCAAGCATGGTTTCGTACAAAATACGATGTGCTGGACTATAAAAATCATCTGGCGTCAAGGTCTCAGCAACTAACCCAATATTATCATCATTTAATAGAAGGGCGCCCAGGACTGACCTCTCCGCGTCAATGTTTGCTGGCAAATTTTTGCCAAGCATTCGCTCAGCATCAAATGCTGTACGCAAAGCAGGTGACTGTTGTTCGCTGGTTCTCATAAGTGGACTGCCCCCTCCCAAATTTCGATATATTTACAAGGCTTCGGCTATGATTTTAAGTGTCAATGTTGGCTTTAAGCGAGACGATAATTTGATGATGACGTCAAACATCCCTTTTTCTTTGATAGTCTTAGGAAATTCAATCTGACTCTTGCCCACCTTAATGCCTTTTTCCGCAAGAAGATCAACTATTTCGTGCGCGTTTACCGCTCCGTAGAGTTTTCCATCATCATGTATTTTGCGTTTCAGCACTAATTGTGTAGCTTTTATACGCTCGGCAAGCATTGATGTTTGAGTTTCTATAGCCTCTTTCTTGCGCTCAACTACTTTCATCTTATTTTTGATGAACGCCTCATTACGCTCATTGACTTCCATGGCAAATTTATGAGGCAACAAATAGTTACGAAAATACCCCTCAGTTACCGTTACGA
The DNA here is from genome assembly GCA_002441565.1 of Candidatus Dependentiae bacterium UBA6230. Lineage (GTDB taxonomy): Bacteria > Babelota > Babeliae > Babelales > Vermiphilaceae > UBA6230. The sequence continues at coordinate 17,858 of DJWM01000004.1, read as the reverse complement.
TGTCCCCGGCCATACCAACTTGTACGATATCTTTTGTAAGCAATACTTTCATGACATTTCCTTCCCACAAACACATGAATAAAAAGTATGGTCAGTATACCCCAAAAAGAAACGCTTGGAAATGAACACTTATCGCCCTAGTGAATTATATATGACTGTGCCTTAAGGACTTTTTCCTGCTTTTGAATACCTGGTTGAACAGCCAACAGAATTTCTCCTTCTGCTAAAATTACCCCGTTCTGATAGAGCGTCGTCTTAATAATAGGCGGCTCAGCATCCATCAGAATCGTAGTGCTACCGGTGTAAGAAGCATCTAACCGATACTCAAGTTCCACCACACCAAGATTTTTATGCGTAACAAGTTCCTGCGAGTGCTGCTGACAAAACAAAAGTGTGTGGCGCATACAGGAATCAATCATGATTTTTTTAAACCCAACCTGAATAGCATCCTGTACCGTCTCGTGAGCAACCAGTATCTGCCGATCTATCTTGAGTAATATCACGGTGAAAAACGCTATCAAGCCTACCATCAATAATAATACACTCCCTTTGCAGGATGAATGGCGTATTAGCATAGGCCTATCCTATTGGCAACAGTCCACGAGATCTCCTTTTTACCATAGGCATGGTGAAAAACAACCACACAACTGACACCGCCACGTTCTTTTGAAAACCCATGCATATGCTCATGGACTGCAAAACTCTCTATATAGCGAACAATTAATGATCGATGTGATGCGTGCCATCGACCTCGAACTCGATCATAATTCCCTATGACACGGAATAAATCGGTACCCTTGAGTACCCAACCAACCTCATAATTGTTACATGACCAGCGTGCAGCGTTTTTCTCAATTTTTCGCTCACCCCATCGCTCTGGGAGCGCTTGCCAAATATCATGGGTAAAAACGTTAACAAGCGTCACCGCTTCTAGGGCTATTTGCTGCCGTGCTTGGTGCGCACGTACATTACGTAACATAAGCCACGCGCCATGTGTTGCTGCAAGCGCCAAGAAACTTACTATGCCACTGTATATCGCATACTCCAGCATCAAGCTCCCTACACTATTCCTGCGCATAACCACTCACCACATAACGCTCGCGAATACCATTCACCTCTGGCCACGGCACATATAGCTGTTGCCAACAAAAATTTTTAACTTCCCGCACCGGAAAACCACATTTTTTCACCGAGACAATGACAGAAGACTCCCTGACACGCCAATCTTCTGGATAAGAGATGGCATGTCGAGCAATGATGCGCTCTTCATGATAGCGCTGCACACGCTGTTGTAAATCAATTTGACGTATCAAAAGAAATCCAACGGTTGTCTGTTTAGCCTGGTAGTTAAGCACAACGACAATAGCGAGCGCCAAAAGCAACACCGCCATGAGCGCGTCAATAAGAATAAAACCTTTTGTAGCTATTACATGCATAATTAAAATCAAATATCAGGGATATCGTAAGTAGGTTATTTCTATCAGACTCAAAGTATAGGTACGCGGTAGGGGCAATAGCTATATTTGACATAAAGTATATACTCAACGGTGTATACTACAGTACTGAAATAGCTAAAATTATAGCCACACATGCAAGAGGATTATGGTATGAATATGCGAAACCTATATATCATTCTTGGTCTCACCATCAGCTTAATACCCTTTGTAACACTACAGCCTGCAGCTCCCGCACCTACCGCAAAATCAGCTATGCAAGAGCCATTCCCAGAAATTACTGAAGAAGATTTGCGTAAGGCTGAAGAAGAAATTGAAGCTTTCCGTGCAAGCTTGTCAGAAGAAGAACGTAAAAAATTTGATCAAGACGTACAAGAATTCACCAAAGCACTTGAATCCATGTCTGAACAAGAATTACAAGAATTCTTTAATCAGCTCGCAACACTCGATGAAAACATGCTTCCCAAGATACCTGAAGAACCGCGCCCTGCTCCAACACCTACGCCATCGTTACCTCAACCTGAACCAGCCAAAATTGCACCGGTTAAAAAGGGTGATACACGTCCAGCCGAACAACTCATTGATGATATTGTAAAACACATCAATAATTTTACCGTCAAAGTAAGTGCCATCACCGATATCGACCAAAAATTCAAGAGCTGGCAGACCAAGGGCAAGCTCGTAACAAACAAATCTATTAATGAATGGGGACACCTAGTAAGTGCTGTCGAGCAATTTAAGCAGCAGCTCCTCAAGCTCAAGGACAAGGATCCTAAAACGCGTGAATTCCGCTATCTCAACGATCTTATAGAAGACAAAAAGCTCTATGAAGATCTCAGCATCTTAAAAGGCGAACTGGCAACCTATGAACAAAATATCATTCTGCCATCGGCTCCTGGAGCACATCAAATTAGCAGCAATAATCGCACCTTTATTATTAAAGTGATTGAAACAATCTTCCGCGCATTACAAACACAAAAAATCGATGAACAAATTAATGCCATCTTTGCTAAATATGAGCCAGTCGCCAAGACACTCAAAGAGGCCGAAGAACAACGCGAAAAACGTGCGCTTGAAGCGGGACGTCGTTCGCCTCAACCTGAACCCGCTCGTGTATACGGACGCACACCAACACCCCCAACACCTTATCAACGGCCTACAGGAGGCAATGGTGGATATGGCAGTATGGGTGGTGGCTATGTTCCGGCACCAACAACAGCACCTCACACGGCGCGTGGATTTGGCAGTCCAACCAGTGAAGAAAGTCAATCAACACCTTCGCAAGAAGTTCCTTCACGCATAGGTACCAGTACAGGTATGCCAAAATCAGATGCTCCAGCATCTGCAACTAAAAAACAAGAAGAAGACGCAGCTCTTTCTGCTGCACCAGAAGATATGACCCCAGAAATGAAACGCAGTGTACGCACTATGACACAGTTAGTTGAAAAGGTTGATGATCTCGTAGAACAGCACATTCTACCTATCTTGCAATCTGATGTTCATCAAAACCTTAACAAAGAGCTCTCTGCACAAACTCCAACATTGGTAACCGTTAAACGAGTTGCACAATTAGGAAAAGATCTTGACCGCCTCAAAGAACATCTTCAAAAAATTAATGCGGGTATCACCAAGCAGCCTCACAGCGCTCTTGTAGAATATCAAGAAGCATTTAAAGAGTGGCATAAGATTTTTACCACAGATACCAAAAATATATTCGATGCGCTGCGTGCAGTTAAAGATCCAAAGGACTATAACGCCGACATTAAATTTGCATATTTTGCAGACACATCTCTTGATCGCACTACATTAACTCCAGAGGTTTCTACCATCAAGGACCCTGCAAATATTCCTGCTCTCAAGAAAAAATTTGAAGAAATCGTTACTATGTTGCAAGCACTTATGGCCATTAAAAAATCATAAACTGTTCATAGAATCAAAAAGGCGGAACTGTTAAAACAACAGTCCCGCCTTTTTTTAATACATCGTAACAATGCTCAATAACGCGTTCTAATTATTGTGCACGTTCTTCCACAATCGCTGCACATCGCGCACAAAGTTGATACTGATTGTTTGTTTCTTGCCACTGCCAGCACCGTGGGCATTTTACCCCGTGAGCATGTTCAACAGATACCCACAAGCCAGCAAGCCCTGAGGACTCAAGTCCCGCAGCATGTGGCGCATATACTACTTGAGAAACAATCAAAAATTCTTTAAAAAATTCTTCACGTATTTGACCTTCTTGTGCAAGGTTCTTCATGAACTCATGCATCGTTGACAAGGAATCCTGCTCTGGATCGAGATAAATCGTCAAGCGCGCCTCAAGCGAATGCTTAATCACACCACGCTCACGCTGCATCTCGATAGCTCTGAGTAATGCTGAACGAATTTCTTTAAGCACCATCCACTGCGTTTCTCGTTCCATAACAAACATGTTAGCGTCGGTCTTAACTAATTGGCTCACATCATGGATAAGCGGATAATTCAATGATACGGCAAGTTGCGATGGAGCTTGTTCGCTTCCCAAAAGTCCCCAGACATTCGGTAAAATGGCAAAATTCTGCAAGTGAATCGACTGCGCTTTGTTTTTTTGATAACAATCAGAAAGCTGTTCCGCAGTAAATGACATAATCGGTGCTATCAGACGTGTGAGCGTATCAAGAATATACCAACACACTGTCTGCGCAGAACGACGTGCATGCCCATCAGCTTTTTCTGTATATAATCGATCCTTGATAATATCAAGGTAAAATGAACTCAGCTCATTGGTACAATAATCAGCCAATGCATGAAATACCTTGGTGAAGTCATACTCCTGATAATTTTTGATCACTTTCTGATTAATCTTGTAAAGTTGCTCAAGTGCGTACCGATCCAACAATCCAAGATTCTCTAAAGGCACTGCATGCTCATCATGCTGATAATCATATATATTGGAAAGCAAGAATCGACAGGTATTGCGAATTTTGCGATACACTTCTTGCACATTTTGCAACAGTACCTCAGAAACTACTGCCTCGCCTTCACAATCGATGCTCGAGACCCATAGCCGTAAACCATCAGTACCAAGACGATCAATAATCTCCTGTGGTGATATCACGTTACCCAACGATTTGGACATTTTTCTGCCCTTGTCATCAACGGTAAATCCGTGTGTCACAATGGTTTTCATGCATGCTTGGTCATAGAGCACCATACTGGTTAGCAAAGAACTTTGGAACCAACCACGGTGTTGATCTTTTCCTTCAAGATACATATCCGCAGGAAATGCAAGTTCAGGTCGCTGCCGTAGCACCGCATAATGACTTACCCCAGAATCGAACCATACATCTAAAATATCTTTTTCTTTTACTAGATCAGTGCCTCCACAAGCTGTACATGACACATTGCGCATACCAAGCTCTGCAAGTGTTGCATCGTCCCAATACTCTATGCCACGTTGCTCGACATGCTGTGCAACCGAATCTATGAATTTTTTGTCGGTAAGATAATGATCACACGTAGTGCAGATGAGTGCGGGTATTGGTACGCCCCACACACGTTGGCGTGAAAGGCACCACTCTAATCTTCCTTCAACCGTCGCTTTAAGACGATTTACTGATTTTTCCGGAAGTGTTTTTATACCATCAATTGCTATCAGTACCTGCTGTTTTAAACCGCCCTTTGCAAGATCACAAAACCATTGCTTGGTTGCACGGAACATAAGACCGTTGCGGCAACGCCAGCAGTGCGGGAATGAGTGACGAATGCTTGTTTTAAAGAACAACGCACCACGTTCTGTTAACGTCTTGAGTACCCAAATCTGTCCGTCGGCAATAGACATACCCTGTAATTCCTGTGGCTGAACACCAGAAGTATATTTACCATCAGGAGTGAGTGGTGAAAAAATTTCTAAATTATTTTTGATACCGACTTCATAATCTTCAGGACCGCATCCAGGAGCACAGTGAACACATGCCGTTCCATCTTCTAAAGACACCGATTGATCCAAAATAACAGGCACTAAAAGATCACGCACAAATGGATGACTAACTTTGGCGCCACGCAGTGCATTGGCATTGAATTCAGCGACAATCGATGCTTTTGCACCAAGCAGATGTTCTAGGCGAGCGACTAAATCACGCGCAACAACCACATACATGTCTTGTACATGGACAACCGCATACTGAGTATCTGGACGCATAAGCACTGCCCGATTTAACGGCAACGTCCAGGGTGTTGTTGTCCAGATTAATAAATGGATGGGATGTTGTGCTTGATGCGGTGCGATGCGAGTAGCAGCTTCTTGTGTTAACGTAAACAATACGTAGATGGAAGGATCTTTCCGTTCTTGATATTCAATTTCTGCAGAGGCAAGCACCGTCTGACACGACGCGCACCATGGCACCGTTTTATTTTTTCTTTCGATATATCCTTGATGCACAAAGTCGCCAAATGCACGCATAATCCATGCTTCATAGGAAAAATTCATGGTGATGTAAGGATTGCCCCAATCCATGAGCACGCCAAGTCGCTTGAACTCTGTCCTCTGCACGTCGATCCAGTGTTGTGCATATGCGCGGCATTTTTTCTTAAGCTCCAGAGGCGTTGCGCCAGGATTTTCTTGAGAGACCCTTAACTCAATCGGCAGACCATGACAATCCCACCCCGGTGTCACCGGTACATGATTGCCCAGCATGCGCTGTGATTTGGTCACGATATCTTTAAGGATTTTGTTATACGCATGCCCCAAGTGTAAATGGCCATTGGCATAGGGGGGACCATCATGCAGAATAAATTTTTTATTTCCTTTATTGTGCACAAATGACTGATAAAAAAGATTTTCTTGTTCCCAGCGGGCAATCATCGCTGGATCGTCTACTTTGGCATTCGGACGAATAGGAAAATCAGTGGTAGGTAAATTTAATGTATCTTTAAAACTTATTTTTTGTTCAGCACCAGATCTCTTATCTGTCATGTGCATTCCTTTTCTGTGCGAATATGTTTACCAATAAACTTAGCGTTATGCGCCACCGATAGTATTTTAAAAGTACCTATACGATCAAATCACACATGGTCATCAGACGCATTACCTTATGAATCATAGCATACCACAGTTTGTTCACCTAGTCAGAATCGCACCAAAAACTTTTCTTATTAGTTTCTTAACTTCACGGCTACACGCGGCTATACTGATCATTGACAATACCTTCACCACTCAAACTATGTTCATTATGATTGCAAATAACAAGATTGGTATCTGGGGATTCGGCATCGTTGGTAAATCAGCACTTAAGTATCTCCTGCGCCATACTGCGCATATTCAGGTGCTCACCTCCACTCCGCTTTCTGTGCAAGATCAACAACTTCTTGAACGGCACGGTGTACCCCTTTTATACCAAAACACTGATACCGAATCTTTTTTGCACTTCAACGATTATATTGTCGCAAGCCCAGGTATCGATCTGCGACCCTATGCGGCGTATCATCATAAATGGCTTACTGAGCTTGATCTCTTGCGAAACAACTTTGCCGGAACGTTAATCGGCATTACCGGATCAGTCGGAAAAACCACTATTACCAGCATACTAAGTCAGGTCACAAAGCATCACGCAACTGCACGTATGTATACCGGTGGTAATATCGGAGCTGGCATGCTTGATATGCTCACGGACAATACTTCTTATGATGCGGCTCTTCTTGAACTTTCAAGTTTTCAGCTCGAACACACCATGTCTGCAGCTCCTGATCTGGCAATCTGGACCACCTTCTGCCCAAATCATCTTGATCGGCACGGATCTCTAGACGCCTACTTTGATGCAAAATTTCAACTCCTTGCACACCAAAATTCTCACCAACAAGCACTGGTCCCTGCAAGTATAGTACCCTATATCGCCAAACGCTCCTGTAATGCGACACTCAATGTTTTTGTAGATACTTCCGATGAACACGTCTTAACACACGCTATCAACGTAGCAAAACGACTCTTTTTTCTACGCGGTACCATGATTATGATGCGTGAACATGGTCGTGAAACCGTTTTGCTTGATAGCGCTCAGCTGCCCCCTATCACTTTTGTACAAAATTGGCTGATCATCGTCAGCGCATTGCACATCATGCACACACAACTCTCTCTTCCTGATTATATGGCAACATTGGTGAATACTGCACACACCCTAGTAATGCCAGAACATCGTCTTGAACTTGTCGCTAACTTCAACGGCATCACTATTTATAATGATTCAAAAGCCACAACACCAGCATCAACTCTTGCTGCCGTGCAAGCACTTTCTGATAAACCCATTATTCTGCTGCTCGGAGGCCTAAGTAAAGGCATTGATCGACAACCACTCATCATGAATTTGCGCCAACGGGTACAAAAAATTATATGCTTTGGCAAAGAGGCTCAACAACTTAAACATTGGTGTGATCAAGCCGATATTCCTGCGCAAGATTATACCACCCTTGATGATGCGGTACCTGCAGCCTTGCACGACCTGCAATCACCAACGCATGTTCTTTTTTCACCTGCAGGATCCAGCTTTGATCTATTTAAGGATTATCAAGAACGCGGCACGTATTTTAAACGCCTCATCACCGGAACTTACTAGGTATGCACAACGTATACCACCCCATCCAAGCCAGTCTCTCTTACCTTAATCACCACTGTTCGTACGCAAAATAATCTTGCAAACCTGCACACCAACGCGCTACAAATAGCAGTATGATACCGCAACAAAAAACTCTTAAATACGACATACACGTTTTTACTGGCATCATTGCCATACTTGTTATTATTGGTCTTGTTTTTATTTACTCATCAAGTGCCGTTTACGCACTTGAGCGATTTCATAACGCACATTTTTTTCTTAGAAAACATGGATATGGAATCATTCTTGGCCTTGGAGCTCTGTTAGTCGGGCGGTTACTTCCACTGCGCATGATACAGCATGGATCACCAATATTTTTTGTTACAACGCTCGTACTTACTGGCCTTACCATGTTCTCGCCTTTTGCAGTACGCATTCACGGATCAAGTCGCTGGCTAAACTTAGCCGGCTTTGTATTTCAACCGAGTGAGTTACTCAAAATTGCTTTTGTCATGTACCTTGCGTATCTGCTTGCTAAAAAAGAATCGCATATTCGCTCGCTCACGCGTACCTATCTCCCCCTGCTTTGTATCATGGGCATCACCAGTGTAATCCTGCTTCGACAGCCTGATTTCGGCATGGCGGTCACGCTGGCGCTTACCGCGTTCATACTCATGTTTATCGCGCACATTCCCTTGCCCTATCTTGGGTACACACTGGGTGCATTTATTCCGGTAGTCATCGCTCTGGTTGTATACAAACCCTATCGCCTAAAAAGAATTTTGACCTTCTTAAATCCCTGGTCAGATCCGCAGGGCTCTGGCTTTCAGATCATTCAATCGCTCATCGCCATTGGTTCAGGAGGCGTGTGGGGTGTAGGTATTGCGCGCTCACAGCAGAAATTTTTTTATTTGCCGATGCAACACACTGATTTTATTTTTTCGATCATCGCAGAAGAAACAGGATTTATTGGTAGCACAATCCTTATCGGCCTCTATGCCACACTTTTATATCTGGGAATTAAAATTGCCTGGCAACTGCATAATCAATTTTGTACCTACACTACCCTGGGATTTACGATCATGACCACATTACAAGTGATCATCAACCTTGCAGTCGCTACAGGCCTCGCACCAACTAAAGGCGTCGGGCTGCCATTTGTCAGTTATGGCAACACGGCATTAATTTGTAATCTTTTTATGGTAGGAGTTATTGTCAACAGTGCCTATGCTGCGCGAAAAGAGATTAAAAAGTCGTTTTTTCATCGCACAGCATGATTGTTTAGTTTGCCACATCTCATGGATTTGATGTTATTTTTTTTCTTTTTCTCAGCAACCTTATTTAACACATATTTCACGCCAATAATGCCTAGCACACTCACATAACACGTGCCACCTACTAGTGCAACATAATACGATGCATGAAGATTTAGTAGTTTAGCACGAAGATCATTCCATTTTTTAGGGCGCACAACTTGCGAAAAATATTTGCGTATATCTTCTACACGGACTGATTGATTATCAATACAAGTACACCATGCAGTAATTTGAGTAATAACGTCACGCACTTCTGTTACCGTATATCCTTCGGTACGCGCAGCCAGTAAATCTAATCCTTCATCGTCAATAGTAACTTCATGTTGATCGAATAGCTCTACTGCCATCTTTCTACGAACGTCAAGATCAATGAGCGATAAAAATAACCAAGAGCAATCCAAGTATCTTTCACGTGATTTACTGATATTCTGTGACGATCGTATATGAATCACTATGGTAAGATGTTCGCCGTCTCTATGATTTGCAATCGCGTACAATAGTGCCGGTACATCTACACCCGGTACAATTTCCCTACTATTATTCAGTAGAAAATCAGCTTCCTCTATAAAGAGAACTGCGGGACGCCCTGTTTTTTTTGCCTCAGTACATAGACCTGAAAAAAGTTGGTTAATTTCTTCCTTGCCACAATTACTTAAATCATACACAGGATTCACGGATAAATAGTCAACACCACTTTGTGTGGATAGTTTTTGAATGGTTGTCCTTGCATCATGCGTATCTTTGGTAACTAAAACATACCATGCTGGATGCTGTAATCTTCGCGTAGCTCTCTGAGCCATCGTGCTAATATCCAAAATGAATCGCTCAAAATGATGCGGCAATATTCTTGCATAATAATCAGAAAGTACAATTGGATGCATGGATTTGAGAGAATAACTATTGGCCCTGATAACATGTTGCTGTAAGAGTTTTTCAATGTGACAACTAGCTAATGATCTTACCGGATTTTCACTATCGTGGGTCCTAACCAACAATTTAGTTGTCATCATACTATAACTACACATGGAATAAGATATAGCAGCCATGCATACCATCAGACCTACCCATGCTATTTTCTTATTTTTCATGACGACCTTACCGTTGTATTATCTTGTTTTTGTTCACGCATAATATCCCATACTTTCTGGAAAATAATTATTATCAATTGCTTCCAAACACTTGCGTAGTACACAACAAACTGTTTTTGTATCAAGCCCAGGAACGTAAATTTTTTCATCAAGATTACTCATATCAAGAACTCCAAGAAAATTTTTCAATTTTGGATCACTGTAGAATGAGATAATTTTTTTCCCAGCTGACAGTGCCACATAAAATTCACATAAACCTAAAGAATCAATCTCTCGTACATGATAAATATGCAGTTCCTCGGTTTCATAACACTTTGTTATATGTATGCAGATAGCCATCGAATTCCTATCGAACCAACAAATTTTTCCAATTATAGATGTTATTAATAAAATTATGTGCCTCTTCATAAGGCACTTGAACACCCCTCATGACCAAACTTTCAGCATATTCATGCTTCAACATCATCAGATCAGCTTTTTTAAAGCCTCCATCCGCAAGTCGTTGCCATGCCTCAGCCATATCAATATCGGGATCGAATTTTTTAATGACAGAACGTTGTCCATCATGCAAAATATGATCTTCATAAAATACATGATTTTTAATCCTCTGAATCATTCCTCGTGGAATCCCTGTATTGGCCGCAATGTTGTCAACATCAGTTATCATTGCTCTATGCTGTTCATAAATAATTTTAGCCTTCTCTTCTAATCTAAAGAATTCATTGGCACTTATGGTATTCGGATTTTTTGTGCTTACTTTGGTATCATCGAGCTTCTTTTCAAGCTCGGCAGTAATCTTATTGAGCTCTTTAAGCTCTTTAGATTGCTCCAATAACCGCAGGTATTTATTTATGGTTTTTATATGCTCTGGATCATTGGGGTCAGGCATCGGCATATGCACACAGCCTTGATTCTGCGCAGTTTGATCGCCACCACCAAATATCTCTTGCAACACTACAAGCGCTTTTGCTGGCATTTGCTGCGTCAAATCTTTGTATGCTCTGTGTATAAAACGATCACAAGATTTCTGTTGCGTATCAGGAACCGTAAAGCGATATTCTATAGCCTGTATAATTCCTGCAGCGGCACGCGCATGCTCAGTGTTTGGCATAGTATGCTCAATGTACAGAGCATTATTGAGCATACGCCGCATCATTATATGTTCTACTTTGAAAATTTCAGAAGGAATGTTGAGCAACTTGGCGCGTGGATAATGCGCAAAATCTTTGAACACTCCATTAGGCAAGAATAGAGCATCAAGAAGCTGTTTGTGTTGTGGTTGTTGATAATCTGATGTAAGCGACATTGCCTTGTCTATAAGCAGCGGAACATTGGTGAGCGCAAGAGCATTATCATCGAGCATCGCGTAGAGTGCATCGTGCACCGCTGGTGCAGCGGTATCTGGTATACCCCACGCTTGTTTGCATTTCGCAACAAGATGATGTCGTAAAAGAAGCGTTTCGTTAAACTTTTCCAATCCCTGTTGATTTTTTCGCAAATACTCTTTTTCATACGAATTGATCCGTTTATACAGTGGATCTTGTTGTGCTATTTTGTAGATGCCCCACTCATCAAATAAGAGATTGCGCGTTTCTTTGATAATGTCCTGAATAAGGATAGGAGCATGTGACATGTGTAGTTTAACTGTCTGATCATATAATGATTGTGCAAGCTTCAAATCACCTTGTTCACATGCATCAAGTGCTTTTAATACCAATTTATTTTCAGGATTCTTAATACACCGCTCGCTGAATTCTGTGGCATCAGGAGCGAACCATAGCGCCCACACATCTTCTGCATGTCTTTCGCTAATCGGACGTAACTTGTCCACATCAATACCGCTGTAGATTTCTGGCCACGACTTGCGTACTGTGCCCAACAGATCTTTCATCAGTGGTTGTACCACATTAGTGCGACCAACTGGACAGAGCGCGCCGTCTCGCGTGAAGAAGTGGGTTTGTATCTTGTGCGCGGTCTTGTAAAACTCTTCGTAATTATTACCCTCAAAAATTAATGCGGGAAGCATCAATCGTGCACGAATGCGTTTAATGGGATTTTCATCATTCGTCGCCAGCATCGTATTTATTGATGAGCAATACTGCTGATACACATATGAGCGATATTCATGATCAGTTGCCAATAATTCTTCGACCTGCCGTCTTGCCAACCATCGTGCCGTTTGTACATTGGCGTGCAGTTCGCTTGAACGCTTTTCTTTTAGGCCAACGTAATACGTAACGTGCCCATTGGCTGATTCTCCTGCAGATAGTACCACCCCGTGAAAATTCATAAGTCCGAGTCGAGATTGGAGCGTCATGCGCTGCTCAATATGTCGAGCAATAGCACGTGATGAATTTGATCCTAATACTCGCTCGATCGCTTGGGAAATTTCTGATGCGCTTGCTATTTTTGTTATATTGTTTGCCGCTGTCGTAGAAGCCTGGGGCTGCTGCTTTATTAACCGTTGCAATGATTCGTTTACGCCAGGACGACAATGTATTGTTTCAATATGTTCGCCAATTTGTACCAACGGCAAGGTATAACCCAGTGTCGGCACAATCGGCTCAGCAGCCTCAAGCTTCTGTTCAAGATCAACCATCTGACGTGCTGCATCAATTGTCTCGATGACCGCGATAATATTTTCTTGTGATTTAGCACCAACATCTACAGATTTTGCTTGATCATGCACCATCTCTATTTGTTGCTGCCCTGTCTGAGCAATCTGTAAGCCAAGTAAAGAATCGTCTTTATAACGACTTGCGTACAATAACAGCGTGCCAGCCAAGACAACCGTATGCTGCAGAATCTGCACACTAATTGCAGCCACATAGGCAACTGCAGGAGCTATACCTACTAATCCATAGTGCCAACTACACCATATGATCACTATGAATGAAATAAGAGATAAAAAAATAATTTTTGATCGAGTGTACAACGAGGGTGGTAAAGATTTCATCAGACCTCAAAAAGTATCATCAACTGCTTATAGCAGTTTTTTGCTTTATTACTTGGCCTGATAGCATTAAACAAAATAAGGCAAAACACAAGGTGCGATTTTAACAAAATTTACTCACCTTAGCGCTATGCCACGCGAAAAGAGATTAAAAAATCGTTTTTGCATCGTACAGCATAATATGGCACATCGAACATTTTTTATCTCGATTTATCTATTTTTGCAATGAAAGTAGGCGATATTTTATAGCCCCAGGTAATTTACGCAGCAGCTGTTGCATAATTATAATCAGGGTAAGTATCGACATAGCCACTCCTTAAAAAATCACTCGCCTATGCTATGCTATTCAGCATCGTTAATTCAGCCATCAATCTATAAGGAGCCCCCATGCAAGATCACACTATCACGCCTTCTACACAATCATTACATGAGCCAACAACCACACAACTCATCGATCCTCTTGGTGATGGCATAAGCTCCGTTGAACTCGTACGCGTTTCTGGCTCAGACGTGGATGTTGTCAATGCCGCTCGCGTATCATTCGGCAAAACAGTCACAGAACTTTCTGAGCAAGACAAAAAATTAATCGCCTATTTAATGGAACACGACCACACCAGCCCATTCGAACATAATCAATTATCATTCCGCATCAAGGCACCTATTTTTGTGACACGGCAATGGATGCGGCACCGCATGAATTCTTATAATGAAATAAGTTATCGCTACGTCAAAGCACCGCTAGAATTTTATCAACCCCAACAGTGGCGTTTCCAGGATGCAGTAAATAGACAAGCATCGTATGGTGCGTTCCAAGATTCAGAAGTTGATCAGACGTACCAGCACGCACTGCAGACTGCCATACAAGCGTATGAAACCTTACTTGCAAAAGGTGTTTGTCGTGAGCTTGCACGTGGTGTACTGCCTGTGTGTACGTACACACAATTTATGTTTACCTGCAACCTGCACTCACTCACACATTTTTTACGATTACGGTTACACAAGGGTGCGCAGTGGGAAATACAACAATATGCTAAAGCATTATTAACACTCGCTCTACCGGCGTTTCCGATATCACTTGCAGCATGGCAGAATAAGCATGGTCAACGACTAGGGTTGTAAAAGACCACACGACCCCTTATTGCCAATACATATCAAAAATAGCGAGGCTCCGAAAAATAAATCGGAGCCTTATCGTTTAGATTAAAATTGACAATAAATTATTCTAACGCAAGATTAGAATATATGCTTTCAGTTGCTCCTATGTTACCAATCAAGTTGGAAACTAGAGGAACATTTAGATAACTTTTTAAAAGATCCGTTGGTCCTCCTCCGCCTATCGGAAAATTATCTATCGAGATATTGCTATATGTTATATTGTCAGCAGATGAACTTTGATGCTCAATAGCACATCCTTCATAGCCGTTATTTACACATCCAATAATCGTATTAAACATAATTTGATTGCTTGTTGACGCTGTCGCTATATATATTCCACGATAACATCTTCTAATGAGATTATTACGCACAATATTGTTTGTGCCGGCGCTTAGCGTTAATGCAAATGGACCAGCTAATGTGCCACAGTTATCAAATATACAATTTTCGATCACCACTACTGATACAGCGCTAATAAGACAGGCTTCATAAGAAATATTCAAAAAGCTACAATCTTGAATATATAATCTTGTGCTTGATGAATTACAACGTAACCCTCCTAATGGTCCAGCGCTTTGCTCTCGCACTATAAAACAATGTTTAAAATAAATATCCGGACGACCAGCCACAATTCCAGGAATATCAACAACGGGATCTCCTGGAGTTGCTGTTATGTGACTTAACTTCATATTTTCTATAACAACATAACCTGCGCCGTTACCAAAAACCAATGCAAATCCACCAGATCCTTCGACAATGCCATCATGAACAAATACCTTGTCACTGGAAATAGTTAGCGTTCCTAAAATTTTAAATCCATTAAAATCTATATCAACATCAGGAGCAGTAACAGTAATACTACCGGTAAAATTATTGGCAAGCCTATAGGATCCTGACGTAGCAATTGTTGTCGTAGCTGTTATCGGAGTCCTCATGTTATTATTAATTCTGTCCACCTTGGTGCTTAGTCCAACGCCAACTGACGTTTTTATGTCATCAACATTAGTATCTATAATATCGATCTTGGTGCTCAATCCCGTATTAATACCACTGGATAGTGTATCAACTTTAGTTTCTAAGGCATTTTCCTGTGGAGCAATCCTGGTAACTAAAATTTGTCTAGACCCTTCAGTTGCTGGTATGGAAGGAATAAATGCCTGTAGAAAACTCGAACTTAGGAGAGCAAGCCCTCCTATAAGATTCACCTTAGCGAACATCGTACGCTTCATAAAAACTCCTTATAGTATTGTAAATATTTACCGACATTAACTCTTATTCTTTGCTACCAATTGATATTAGCATATATTCCAGCACCAACACTCATCTCTGCTATTTGCAAAGGTATAGACGCGCTATAATTGTATCCACCAACATTATCCTGCGCTATATTGCCATAAATCTTACTTAATGTTCCTTGATCATAAAGCGCTGGTTCTGATGAGGCAGTCCCCGTACAATCTTTAATTACGTTTCCAAATACCAATGTCTTAGTTGATCCAGAAACAATCCAAATACCTTTTACATTATTTTTTATAAGATTGTACCGCACTACTGAACCTGTAGATGCACGCATTTGTATTCCATAAAATCCAGAATTGAATATGTGGTTATGCTGAATAGATACATGCGAAGAAGATGGTACTGGTGAAAAATAAATACCATTGTAAAATCCATGAATATCACAATGGTCAATGGTAACTTTGTATACTTTTTCTAACGATATACCAGATAAATTGCTTGGTCCCTGCGCTGAAATTTTGCATTTAGTCAGTATAATATCACTGCTATCACTTACTACAAAACCGTTCGCACTCAAACTTGGAATGCACATCAATTCTGAGCACATCACATTCGAGCTCGCTACGCACCTAACACATCCATGATGACTATAATAGCTTCCACTCGCTATAAATCCATTTTTGATCACCACGCATGATGCTGAAGAAATTTCTATGCCGCTATCACTGGTACTTGCTACGGTATGACCCTTAAGATCCAACATAACTCTTGTTGCAGAAATAGTAATTTTACCAGTTACGTCATTGTCAAGATAGTAAGAACCAGATTGTGTAATAGTAATCGGCCCTGTAATTGCCACAGATCTATCAGATGAAATATTTCCGAATGAATCGGTATCAACGAGTGATACCATTTCATCGCCTTGCTCAGCGATTTCTATATGACATATATTATTATTCAAATCGTCTGCAATCATATACGTTGTATACGTAGAAAATAACATGCAAGCTAGCGACAAAATTACTTGCTCAGAATGCTTCATACTTATCCTCTCAGCTTAATCACTCTCAGTTATATATCCTTATAAATGTGCAACATAACTATGGTCAAACATAACCATAAAAAAATACAAAATACAATATGCTATCGCGCGTGCTATAAACTAATATTGGCGTAGGGACCGGTATCAGCTAAAATAGCTGCAGTCTGCAAAGGAATACCAGCGCTATAATTAAACCCTCCAGCATTATTTTCTGCAAAATTACCATAAATTTTGCTCGAAGTTCCTCCATCTTGAATTGCACGGTTAGAGGAATCGGTGCCGCTGCAATCCTTAATGATGTTACCAAAAATCAATGTATTTACCGCACTACTGAATAATGTAATCCCTTGAACATTATTTTTCATTATATTATTGCGAATCACGCATCCAGAGCTACTCCATAATCTTATGGCATGATTACCACCGGCAATAACATTATTTACAATTGCAACAGAAGTTGAAGTCGACACTGCTGAGGTTACAATTCCATTAAAAAATCCATATATCTGACATTTCTCTATAGTCACATCTTCAACATCTTGACAAGATACTCCACTAAGACCTGAGATTGTTTCATGAAAAATTTGGCAATGCGTAATAAATATATTTTTGCTAGAAACAACATTGATACCGGGCGTACTTCCTCCCACTAAACATGATAAATTCAAACATTTAGTGCTATAGCTAGAATCAAAAGCTACACATCCGTGGATACTATCAAAATTACTAGCCGTATACAGTGAGCCGCTATGCACCACAATACCAGTACCAGAAATGACTACACAACTATCATTAGGATTTGTTATCGCATACCCATTAAGATCTAAAAATACATTTTCAGCATCAATAATAATTTGACCTGTAATATTATTTGCTAAACAATATGATCCCGATTGATTGATGGTAGTAGAACTATTAATGGCAATCGGTTCACATTGTAATATGGTCCATGTTTGTTGAAAGTCACTGATCATCGTGTTGTTCATAGTAGTAACATCACTGCTAATCGTGTTTACCGTACTGTTAATGGTATTCACGGTGCTGT
>DJWM01000003.1 GCA_002441565.1 Candidatus Dependentiae bacterium UBA6230 | reverse complement strand
TTGCAATCACAAATTGATGAACTTGAAACAAGTACCGGGTATCTGCAGTCACAGATTGATGAGATAGAAACACCAACGTGTTGTGAGGCATTGCAATCGCAAATTGATGCACTTGGAACAAGTACCGGGTATTTACAGTCACAGATTGACGAGATAGAAACACCAACGTGTTGTGAAGCGTTGCAGTCACAGATAGATGAACTCGAAACGAGTACCGGGTATCTACAGTCGCAAATTGATGCGATAGAAACACCAACGTGCTGTGAAGCATTGCAGTCGCAGATTGATGCACTTGAAACGAGCACCGGGTATCTACAGTCACAGATTGACGAGATAGAAACACCAACGTGTTGTGAAGCATTACAATCGCAGATTGATGCGCTTGAGACGAGCACTGGGTATCTACAGTCGCAGATTGACGAGATAGAAACACCAACGTGCTGTGAAGCATTGCAATCGCAGATTGATGCACTTGAAACGAGCACTGGGTATCTGCAGTCACAGATTGACGAAATAGAGACACCAACGTGTTGTGAAGCATTACAATCGCAGATTGATGCACTTGAAACGAGCACTGGGTATCTGCAGTCACAGATTGACGAGATAGAAACACCAACGTGCTGTGAAGCATTGCAATCGCAAATTGATGCACTTGAAACGAGTACCGGTTACCTGCAATCACAGATTGACGAAATAGAGACACCAACGTGTTGTGAAGCATTACAATCGCAGATTGATGCGCTTGAGACAAGCACCGGGTATTTACAGTCGCAGATTGACGAGTGTTGTCCGGAATGTCGAGATTGCTTCATTGTGGTTGATGGTGATCTCTATTTTGACTATTCCATGTTACCACCAGCCAATACTGCGGTAGTATTTGAATTTTGCCCATGTTTTGGTGATATGAATCTACCGCGAGTCATTTTTGATCCTGCTGTGTACGACCCATTGAATTTGAATAATGGTACCGTGTCGTTAGCAGAGCGTTCCCGAGTGCTCTTTACTGGAGAAGGCATTGTTGAGGTTAAAGTGGGCGCTAGTTTCTATTTGGATGGCCAGGATTGTCAAGAGACACCGACCGGTCTTAGCGGTGATGATTGGCCACAATTGATTATTGAAGAGCGCGCACAGTTCCACTTAGAGGAGGATGCGATAATTACGGTAAGTGGGCATGGTATATTCCAGGTGCGTGATGCTGGTTATGTGCTGCTTGATAAGGCATCACAGCTTATATTTGGCGATGATATTTTTGATTGTCTTTCTATAAGGGCGGATGGTCTTGGTGCATTTATTCTTGACCACTCAGACGCATTGCTTACGTTCCAACGTGGTCGTTATGATGTGCTGTTTAATCAGTCAAGCAATCTCAGTGTTATGCGCGGTATCGTTGAATTTAATATGAACAATGGGCAACCAACAACTGATGATATTCCAAATGCTGGTGTTCTCAACGCGCTAAGATTTACTGAAGGATCGAGCATACAATTACGCAAGGTTAGCGTTGGCGTAAATCTTCTTGAATCGGGCTTGATTCGTATGAGTCCAAATCTCGATGATATTCCGGTTATGTTTGACAACAGGACGGGTATTGTCTATGGTGGCGAACATCGTGGCAATGGACATATTCAATATATCAATTTTGATACATCACCAAATATTAACACCAAGCTTCTTATCCAAGATAATTATTTTGCTCTCACCAGACCAATCTCTGATATCTTCATGGAACTTGCGTTGATTCTTGAAAGTGGTCCAGCGATTATTGCTCCATCTGATGTAGATATATTGGTACGCTTGGGGTCAACTGATGCATCGGTTGATGGTGATCTTGCCGCCTTGAGCCCATTGCGTAATGGTTCAGCTGTTCCATTGCAGAATGGGGATCATGATGTAAGTTATGATGATCTTAAGATTATTGGTAGCGATATTGAGGGAAATCAATTTGAAATAACGGGATATGATAGTAATGGACAAGGTGGAACGCGCATAACAATCGCCAGTGATATTTAAGCGCAAAGCGTAAGGTGCTTATGAAAGATAGATATGATAACAAGCATATAGTTGTACTTGGTTGTATGTTCATCACATGGTGGTCTGTGGCGCAGGAAAGTGATTCTGCTCCGCTTGCTCATGGAAGAGTGTTTTATGAGCACGAAATTGATGCCATGATTGCGCATGCAAAGCAAAATGAAGAAAGAGTGAACCGTGCAGGGCGACGAAGTAGGTTGAGCAAAAAAATGTTGGCTCCAGGTAGGGAGTATTATCAAACCCTGCTTGCTAAAGCACTGGAGCGTAACTGGCTTTTTTCGGTGGCGGTACATTGTGATGTGAGTACTAAGGCATTTGGTCCTGATGGTAACACCATGAATCTGGCAGCACTAGGTACTTCTGGTGAGGATATACGGTTGCGCGATATTTTTCTGTTAGCGCGACTTTCTGAGCAAGGAAAGTTAGGGCTCTATCTTGGAGCTATTCCCGCAAACCCCAAATTTGGCTACATCAAGGAGCAGCAATATCTTAATTTCTTAGCGCCCATGATTGTGGGAATGGAGCTTAATCAGCAGGCGATAAATACTGACATAACCGGTATGTATCGTATTGACGGAGTGTGTTGGCAAGAACTTTCGCTTACCTTGGGTTTTCAGATTCCCCTTAAATACAAAGAACATAAACTCGATCTTTCTTTATATGACGGAAAATTATATCGTGTTGGTTATGTTGCTAATGCAGGAGCTCGTGAGACCACTATCACACAATTTTTTAAAGATTTTGAAAGTGTGGAAGATTTTTTTATTCGCGCTGTCTTGGGTTCAAAGGGACTTGAATATGTTCCGGTACAACGTACATTAGGCGTAGGAGACCTATCGTTTTTTGGTATTTTTGATGTTGTTCCTCACCTAAGCTACGTTGATGATGTGCAGTGTGGTATAACGTTGGTGACGCCAACCGCAAAAAAAGTACATGCCACAACATTATATGAGATTGAACTCGGAAACGGTGGCGGTTTTTTGCTGGATGTGTTTGGTAATGTACTATTTAGTTCTGTAAGCCGATTTTTTAACCCTACCGTTCAGGCTGGTTGTGAAATTGGGCTCAATGCCTTTAGATCTTCACAGCGAATCTCGCAAACAAAAGTACAATCTGAAAAAGGATTGTTGCGCGAAAATCCAACGCTACGTGTTCCCGTTTTTAGAGAATATTATACAGAACCGTTTGTTGAAATTGACAGCACCATTCCTTTTTTTGCCGATGCGGTAAGTGAGGTGCGTATGCGTCGTGGGAATAAACTATTTGTAGGATGTGGCAATTACATCCATCGTCTTTTTGGTATGGATTCACGGCTTGGTATTTTTTATGATTATTTAAGAACCGGCAAAACAAAATTTTTTGGAGTTCCGCAGCAGTATGACACTAAAACGATTACCGATTTTAGCGAAAGCCATGCACACCGTCTTGGGTGGAATTTTACCCTGCAAACGAGGAACCATGTTGAACTGAGTATTGGTTCGCAGCATATTATTGCCGGGAAAAATGTACCGCGTTTACATGAGTTTTTCCTGACCGGCGTGATAGTTTTTTAGGTAATTACCAGCCATAATTTCTAATCGCTTCTTTAAGCATCAATTCTTTTATGGCACCACGTTGGATACGTATGCGTGCTGCAAGCGGTTTCCCTTGGAAAGATAGCCCTTGAGGATCGGACATGAGTGCCTTGATGTCAGCGTCTTCATCAAGAATAATATCGCGTCCCACCACTTTTTTATTACTGAGTACAATGCCGTCTCCCGGTGTTACAAAAAAACCTTGTTTTGTAGTGACGACCTGAAATTCTTTTCCTTGAATT
Source organism: Candidatus Dependentiae bacterium UBA6230 (assembly GCA_002441565.1). Lineage (GTDB taxonomy): Bacteria > Babelota > Babeliae > Babelales > Vermiphilaceae > UBA6230. The sequence goes on along the minus strand of DJWM01000003.1, from coordinate 192,721 downwards.
GTTGGGTTATTGGTAAGGTAGGGACCGGTCCAATTTTCTGGATAGGTCAAATTCATGGCACCAACTTCTGAACCAGCGAACTTAGTTACATTAAGAAAATTAATAGGAATTCGCTGTTCGTCGAAATCTATAATTTTACATTCTCGGTCAATTTGCTCCATGATAAGTGCAAGTCGAACTACCTCTTGGGAGATAATTTCGTCCGATTCGGTACGATAATATGCAAATCGTACGATGGCAAGACTAACGAGAGTAACAAATAATACGATGGTGAAAAATGGTAGCCATGATCGACCACTTGTTTGCATGAACCCGTAGCAATGCATAATATATCTACTCTTCATACGAGATCACTCCTTTCATGAAAAGATCTTGACTATAACTTTAGCATACGGGTGATCTTTCTCGTCAAGGGTGCCTAAAATCCATATAATTATAATGTTGTATTCAACCTTTGTTGTGTTAGTGATTGATTGAAGGATATGAAAGTATGCGTAGAGGAATGAGATTTTTTCTGGTGGTAATAATGATGACTTATTGGTTCGCTGGTAGTGCTGGCGAAGCAAGTGATGCGGTACAGCATGGCATGGTGGGAGGAGTTCCTGACAAAGTGGCTCGCATCATCGCATATCTTAAGAAGGTAAATGAATATGCCGCCAGGCAATCTGAGGATGACAACATGGTTCAACGTGTCCCTGTATTTAAAAATCGACTTATATTATATGGGCCTCCGGGAAATGGAAAAACTACCTTAGCACGTAACATTGCAGAGATCTCTGGGAGCGAGTTTTTGCTTCTTGCTGGTCCGAGCATTGTGGGTAGCTATGTGGGACAGGGTGCGCGAGAAGTTTTGGATTCGTTTAGAAAGGCATACGAGATTGCGCGTACGGAACATAAGTGTGTGGTGATTTTTATTGATGAAATTGATGCCATAGCGGTTAGCAACAATACGGAATTTCGTGGCGAGCATCAGGCGGCGCTGCAACAATTGTGGCTTGAACTTGATGCGTGCAAAAACGATGTGCAGATTTTTGTTATCTTTGCGACCAATTATTTTAATAAATTGAATAAGACATTTTTAGATCGCTTGGGCAGTAACGCATTAGAAGTAAAAAATCCTGATGCAGCAAAGCGAGAGAAGATTTTAGCGTATTACAGCGCTCGCTATCAGGTGCCCATGAGTTCAGAGCTGATTCGGCTTGTAGCGCGAAAAAGTGATGGATTAAGTGCGCGATGTCTTGAAGATTTGGTGTGCGATATTGCGTTGAGCAGGCCTGATGGAGAAGCAACTATTGACGAATTCGAAGTGCTTAAAGTGCTTGCGCAGATGCGTAAGAAATTTGATGAAAACATCTCAGAACAACAGGGTAATATGGATAGTGTATTACAACGATGGAGTTTGCGTGTAGGGATTGTTTCGAGCTGTTTAACAGGTGTAGTGAGTGTGTTTCAACTAGGCATAACGTTATATGGGCTTATGATGAAAGACAAGAAAGACGCAACACCAGGTTTAGTAACTACGTAGAAAACTAATAAAAAAGGGATTGAGCATAACAAGACTCAACCCCTTTTTTATTGCCCTTTTAAAGAGTTTGATCTTCTTGTTGTTCGGCTACTTGTACTTGTTCTTGTGTTTCTTCAGATAAGATTGTTTGGGCTTCTTCCTGTGTGATGTCGGTTGTTTGCTCAGCTAGAGATAATTCTATCAATTGCTCTTGAGCTTCTTCGTGCGGCATGTTTTTTGCGGTTTCAACTTTTTCCGCAACCGTTGCCGCAGCGCGATACTGCCTTGCGATATTGTTGGCGAAATCAGAGCACTCTTCCATGATATTTATGCCTTTAATACCATCAAGACTCCAGTGACGCGCAATACAGCGTTTCATAACTCGACTTTGCAACTCTAATATTTTTTCTTCCGCATTTTGTGGTTGAGCTTCGATTCCGTTCAGCATTGCATGGTACCAAGTACTTAAGGTTTCTTTAGAGGAATCTGGGCTTTTATCCCGAAGTTTTTGTACCCATTCTGTTTCATGTTGTACGTAGTCCGGATCTTTGGCCATTTCTTCGAGTAGATCAGCAGCTTTTCCCATCTTTTGGTAATGCGTATAGCCAACAAGATTGCTTGCTACTTCATCGATAGGTCCTGAAAACGTATCTTCGCGAAAATCCGCACTATTGTATTCATTTGTTATGTAATTCATAAGATCTTCATTGATATCCGATGGCTGGGCGAGTAGATTAAGGCTCAATATAGCCAAAGCACCTATCATTAATTTTTTCATAAAAATCCTTTAAGTAACATGAAAATTAATTATTAGCTCTCATGGTAAAAGGTTCCCTGGGTAAGTCAAGTAACCACTTAACTTTCTGGGTTATTTCATTGATAACACTTTCCCAATCACCAGATTCTGGTTGTCGGAATAATTGCATCGTAGGATACCAAGGCGTATCGGAACGTTCAAGCATCCAACGCCAATCAGGAGGATTTGGCAACATAAGCCAGACCGGTATTCCGAGGCCACCAGCAAGATGGCAGGTGGCGGTGTCAACCGTTATCACAAGATCAAGGCGTTTCATGACTGCTGCGGTATCCATAAATCGGCCGTGCTCAACGTCAAAGGAATCGTCAAACGTGTGTAATTCAAAAAGATCGTTAATTTCAGCAAGTTGCTCAGTACCAGATGTTCTTTGCAAGCTATATAGGCGTACACCAGGAATGTTGGCAAGAGGAGCAAAGAGATGAAGGGGCATTGACTTAGCTGCAACTGTTCTGCGTAGTGATGCGGTACTATAATTGGGATTTCCTTGCCAGCAAATACCGATATTGAAAGTCTGCTCCTTTTTTAAAACTTCTCCCCAATACTGTATGAGTTGTTCATCTGCATAGAGATAAGGGATGTCGGTAGGGATTGACTCGAGCTCTGTCTGGTATACGAGAGGCATACTCATGAGGGGAATATGATAATCAAAATTGGTGATCTTTTGTTCTAGAGATATAACCCGATCAAGGTATGGGCAGCGAGATAGCAGTGTTACGAGCGGTTTTTGTACGGCAGCGATGACGGTTGCGCCAGCGGTTTTTGCGACTCTTGCGTAGCGGATGAATTGTAACGTATCACCGAGTCCTTGCTCTGCATGAATAAACAGTGTTTTCCCTTGCAAGGCCTCACCAGACCATTGTGGTTTTGCAAGGACTCGCGGAGTCATGTTGTTGCGTTGCCAGCGATATTCATACTCCTTCCAGCCTTCGAGCAGTGAGCCGGTTAATAAATAAGCCATGGCAAGTCCAAAGTGCGCTTCTACGTGGTTAGGATTGTGTTCGAGAATCTGCCGATAATAATGTAGTGCGGTGTCGATTTTACCCATGCATTTATAGAGATAGCCAATGTTGTAGAGTATGGTTTCATTATGAGGAAATTGTTGTAACAGATCTTGATATTTTGCAAAAGCTTCCGAGGAGCGATGGTTTGCAACCAAAGCATTTGCGTAGCTAATGGCTAATGATGATTCATGTGGGTATAACGTAGTAGCTCGTTGAAAATATGCAAGTGCTTCTACAACATTGTTTTGCTCCATGCATATTTTGCCGCAACGTTCTAATGCATCGACATTCTTGGGATCAATTGCGAGAACCTTAGTAAAATGAAGCAATGCATGTTTATACTCATTGCGTTCTTGATATATTTTCCCCATTTGTAAATGGGCTTTTGTATAGGTTGGTTCAAGTGAAATGCTGTGCTGAAAGCACGTAAGTGCGGAGGTGGTGTCATTTTGACATAGGTATGCAATGCCGTTGTTAAAGTACGTGATGGCTGAGGCGGGATTGGCGTCGAGAGCTTGATCGTATTCATGATGTGCCTGTTGATAATTGCCACTTCGCATGTGTTCATTGCCGGCATTAAAGTGAATAAAAAAGTTATTTTCTGAGGCCATGGCCCAGGTGGCACAACCAAGCATGATGGCGAAATAATATGTTTTCATTATTGTTGTTCCTTTTTTTGTGCAACGAATTCTCTGAGTGCTTGTTGAATATCGTCGATTACATGGTTCCAATTTCCAGAGTCTTTTTGTTTAAAAAGACGCATATCTGGATACCATGGGGTGTCCGTTCGTTCAAGTATCCAGCGCCAATCGGCAGGTTTTGGTAATAGAATCCATACTGGAGTGCCAAGCGCCGCTGCACAGTGTGCAATGGAAGTGTCCACCGTGATGACGAGATCAAGATTTTTGATGATTGCGGCAGTATCCATGAAGCGTCCATGTTCTTCATCAATGTTATTAAATGTGGTGACTTGAAACTCCTGGGGAAGATTTGCGAGCTGTTCTTCGCCATTCATTTTTTGGAGGCTATAAAAATGTACTCCTGGCACTTGAGTGAGTGGAGCAAGAGTTGTTACCGGTAACGATTTAGCAGCTACTGCGCGCCGTATTGATTGATTTGTATAAAAAGCATTTCCTTGCCAACATATGCCAATTTTTATGGCGTTGTCGCACGCAAGGCATTCTTTCCAGTGATTAACTAACGATTCACGTGCGTAAACATAGGGGATGTCAGCAGGTACCGATTCCAGATGTGTGCCAAAGGCATATGGTAAACTCATGAGCGCACAGTAGGTGTCGAATGGTGGAATTTCACTATCTTCGGTGATGAGCACATCAATATAGGGGCACAACGTAAGAAGAGTTTTGAGTGGTTTTTGGGCTTGAAAAATTACATAAGCACCGCGATCTTTGAGAAGTTTGAGATAACGCATGAACTGGAAGGTGTCTCCAAGTCCCTGTTCGGCGTAAACGAAAATCCTCTTTCCGCTGATTTCTGATCCATCCCAGACTGGTTGATGAAAAGTCTTAGGCTGTTCATGATATGCAGCCCAACGCCACTCATATTCCTTCCAGCCTTTCTTGAAATCTCCGAGTGCAAGGTATGCAAGTGATAGGCCGAAGTGGGCATCAGCATAGTCTGGTTTGAGATCGAGACTTTTTAAATAATAGGGGATAGCTTGGCTTACTTGATCGTGCTTTTTCAGAACGTACGCATAGTTGTAGATGATCACTGGATGATTTGGATGTTGGTCGTAAAGCTGTTGATACAGTGAGATCGCTTTAGTTAAGTTTCCTATTTCGTGATAAGCGTTGGCGAGCGCAAATAACGTTTGAGTATGATTTGGATCTAGGGTGATTGCGTGTCCGAGATACGTAATTGCATCGTGTGGGCGATCAATTTTAAGTGCGATCTCACCACAATAACGCCAGGGATCAATGGCATATGGATCAGCAAGAAGAGCAAGATGGAGTTTTTCTAGTGCTTGTTCATAATTACCCTCTTTTTGTTCACGTCTGCCATCCCGTGTAAAGCGCTGTGCGAGATGAGAGTGTGATAAAGATATTTCGGTTGAGGTAAGCGGTATAGTTGCTGGTATATCCATGCTGAATATGGTAGCGCTCAAATGGAGAAGTAACGGTATGAAATAAAGCGATCTTGTCTGCATGGTATCTTCCTTTTCTAGATGATATTTTGAACAAAAAATAGTTGCTTAGTTAGTACTACAGATCGGTGACATTGTAAATGAAAGACAGAAAGCCCAAAAAATGGTTTTTGAGATACACATTGAGGTGGTATTATTGCTGTAAATAATAATGAGCCAATTGCAAAACTGTTTGCAGTAAAGAATCGCCTGGTTCTGATGATGGTATTTCTGTTAGAGATCGTACATCTTCTTTATTAATTATTTCCAATGAATCTTCTGAACCATGAGCGCTTTTTGTATCCCATATATCTTGGTGGCTAATCGTGACAAAATCATCTTCTTCAAGCTCTCGATCATCGGTTGTAGCATTTTTTTGTTGTTCATCGTCCTCTACACGTAATACTTCGATGATGTCTTCAATATCCAAAAGAGGGGTTGTGTTTGAAGAAATTTCTGCGCCGTGTGTGCTGGAAGGAGCGCTTAATTGATTAGTGTTGATACGTACTTGAGAAGATAGAGTATCGCTTTTTTTTGTTAATAATGCGATCCATGTCGGATCAGTTGTTATTGATGCTTGTAACAATTCTAGCGATCTTTTGGGTAATTTTGTCGTTTGTAGCCACTGCTTGATCGCATCTTCCTTAGCGAAGTTGCTGCTGTTTGTTATATTGTCAAGGCCAGTGATTGTGGGCGTAAAGGGTGCGCTAAGCAATAATGCTATCAGCAACAAGCATTTCACGACTGATTACCTGAATATCAAAATTAACTATTTTTACCGAAAAGCCCAAAACTCCAAAAATTTAGCCATGAACGCTTTGCGTTTTGTGTTCCTATGGGTGATGATGGCAAAATTTGTGGATCAATTATTACGGTATCCTGTAATTTTTCGATATCGATATGTGATTCAGGTTGGGTTGCGTTGCTTTGTGGGATGAAAGCAGCGATCTGTTTTTTAATACCTGCGCGATACATATTGGTATTAACAGCCTGCAATACATTCTTCAATTCATCGAATCGTTGAGTAATTTCGTCTTGTTCAGCGTTGAATCTTGCGGTTTGAAGTTCTGTTAGATCCTTATGCAGCGAAATATTGTGTGTCGACGTGGGCTGGGCGAGTTGTTTGGATAAGTCTGTCGCTTCTTGTATTTTTATTCTTAAATTTTCTATCGTTTTTTTGCCATCTTGTTTTAGTTGTTCAAAATCTGCGCCATGATGGTTATTTTTCTTAAAGATGAGAGCTTGGTCTATTTGAATGCTAAGTGTCTGGTTGTATGAGTTAATAGTTCCAATAAGTACACTGAAATCATGTAATGTGGCCGAAGTAGATTTGGTGTCGGAACTTGCAGTTGCCAGCTGAGTGTCTGGTCCAGTGATTACCATATCATTGGCAGATAGAAGCAATGCCAATGAGAGTGCATGTGACATATATTTCATAGAGACTCCTCGTAAACTATCCGACTATCTCACTATGCTCTGGTTATACTGCAAAAAAGAGTGAAATACAACGAATGATTTATGAGCTTGGCATATCCTCTGTAGGAGTAGCTTTTTGTTGATTATGCCATTGATGAAGATGGTCTATAAGTGGTTGCATGCCATCTGTAAGTACCGTAGAGATAAAGAGATGTGGTTGATAGCGTTCGGTGGTAAGTGCAAATTCGTCTACATTGCTTAATTTATCAATTTTGTTGAATACATACACCATAGGGCTGGTGACATCGAGTTCTTGTAAAATGTCATGGACTACTTTTACATGGAGCTCCCAATTAGGATCTGACGCATCAATAACATGTAGTAGGAGATCTGCATATTGAAGTTCAGCTAAAGTGGATTTAAATGCTTCAATAAGATTGTGAGGAAGATTTTGAATAAATCCTACGGTGTCCGAAAGCACGCCGATCTTGGTGCTGTGTATAAAGAGCGCACGTGTGGTGGTGTCGAGCGTTGCAAATAGTTTGTCTTCAGCGAGTACATCACTTTTGGTAAGTGCGTTCATGACGCTTGATTTGCCGGCATTGGTATAACCGATTAAACAGATGTGTGATATACCGCTGGAAATGCGGGTTTTGCGTTGTGTTGCGCGTACTTTTTGGAGCTGCTCGAGTTGTCTTTTAGTCCGATGCATGGTGCTTTCAATTAAGCGCGCTTGTTTTTCTTTTTGAGTTTCACCAGGTCCCTTATTGCCTATTTTCCCTGCCTGTTGAGATAAATGCACCCCTTTACCGGCCAAGCGTGTTTTTTGGTGCTTGAGCATTGCTATGGCTACCTGGGCCTTACCTTCTGCGGAATGTGCATGTTTTTCGAATATTTCTAAGATTAAGCGTGTGCGATCAAATACGCGGCAATGGAGTAGGTCTTCTAAATTTCGTTCTTGTTGCGGAGTAAGTGGCTCTGAAAAAACTATTTCCTCAATATTATGTTCTTCACATACTTTTTGAAGTTCATGTAATTTGCCTTGTGTAACAAAATATGACTTATCAATATCTCGTAACTTCATAAAGTGCGTTGCGTTGGGAGTAAGGCCATTGGTTCTGAGTAGGTTTAAAAATTCCTCATAGTATGATTCGATATGAGAAGTTTTGTTGTACGGTGCATGGATACCAACTGCGAGCAAGCGGGATTGCTCAGAGGTTACGTAGAATTCTTTTTTTGCCATAATGATCGGTTGCCTGTTAAATAGGGTTGGTTGCAATGGGGGCTTTATAAGTAAATTCTAATAGAAAGGAGATTGGGGTCAAGTAACATGTCATAAACCAGGATAATTTTTGAGTGAGACCTGAGATTCACGAACCGTCTGTTTGGTGTTATAGTAATAGGCATTACCGTGATTTTTGGCATGGCACTCTTATCGTTAAGGCTTTGCGACATGTTTGATTTTTTATCAGAAAAATTTTCTTCTGTTTTTTCTCGTATTACTGGTTCTGGCAGTCTGAATGAGAAAAATATTCAGGATTCCCTTGGCAAGGTCAGGGATGCGCTGCTTGATGCGGATGTGCCTTTGAACGTTGTTGAGCAATTTATTGATGAAGTTGCTCATGAAGCCGTAGGCAAAAAGGTACTCAAATCAGTCCGTCCTGGTGAACAATTCATCAAAATTGTGCATGAGCGATTAGTTGTCTTTTTGGGTGGCCAGACAACGATGAGTAGTTCGCCAGCTTTTTCTTTTCAAATTCCTGCAGTGGTAATGGTTCTTGGTTTGCAGGGTGCAGGAAAAACGACTATTACGGCGAAATTAGCTCATTTTGTCAAACAACAAGCGCAGTCACGTGGAAAATCACGCTCGATTCTTCTTGCTTCTGTAGATTTCTATCGACCTGCCGCCATAGATCAGCTTGAAATTCTTGCTGGTCAGGTTGGGTGTGGCTTCTATCGTGCTTCACAACATGATCCCATAGCAGCGGCCAAAGAAATTTACGCATACAGCAAGGAGCATCAATTTGAATTACTTCTATTGGACACTGCGGGACGATTGCACATAGATGGCGCGATGCTCGAAGAAATAAAGCGCATAGATGTGGCACTTAAACCCAAATATAAGTTTTTGGTGCTTGATGCGATGACGGGTCAAGAATCACTTAATGTTGCGCAAGCCTTTGACCAAGCAATAGGTTTTCAGGGCGCAATTCTTACCAAAATGGATAGTGATTCTCGTGGTGGTGCGGCATTTGCTTTCAGATATGTGATGAAAAAGCCGATTATATTCGTGGGAGTTGGTGAAAAAATTGCTGATCTCGAGCAATTTTTCCCAGAGCGTGCGGCAAGTCGTATCCTGGGAATGGGTGATGTGGTAAGTTTAGTAGAGAAGGTTGAAAACGCGATTAGTCTTCAAGAGCAAGAAAGCGCGCAGCAATCCTTTGCCAAGGGGCGCATGACGCTGCAAGATTTTGCTCAACAACTCGAAATTATGGGTAAATTAGGATCGCTTTCTCAACTTATGAACTATTTACCAGGGGGCGTTGCCACCAAAATGTCGCCAGACGATTTAGATCGAGGTGAAAAAGAACTGGTTAAGTTCAAAGCAATTATCAGCTCAATGACTCCAAAAGAACGATTAGACCATCGATTATTGAATGGGCCCCGAAAGCAGCGGATTGCTCGCGGAGCTGGAGTTGATGTGGCCGATGTTAATGTCTTGCTCGATCGCTTTGAACAAAGTCAACAATATGTTAAACTTTTTAAGAAATTTAATCGATTTAGTAAGTTTTTATCGTAACAATCTCTATAAGAGAAAAAGGATACTTTCATGGCAGTAAAAATTCGTTTGTCTCGCACGGGTACCAAAAATGCTCCCCATTATCGTATAGTGGCTGTCGATGAGCGTAAAAAGCGCGATGGAGCAGCACTTGAAAATTTAGGTGCATATGATCCACGTAAAGGGAAGCTTGTGCAATTTCATGATGAACGTATTGCTTATTGGGTTTCTCAAGGTGCAATCGTTTCTGATGCGGTTAAAAAATTGCAAAAACTTTATCAACAAAAACAAGCTTAAGAGCTTAAGGCGCATGGATAAGGTCAAAGCATGTTAAAAGAATTTGTTACCTATATCATCGAGCATCTTGTTGATGATAAAAATGCCGTAGCAGTTACCCAGCGTCAAGAGGGCGAGCGGTATTTCATTGAAGTACGTGTTGCTTCGCAGGATCTAGGCAAAGTGATTGGTAAAGGTGGCGCTACTATTAGATCGATCCGAGCGGTTGCTTCACTAGTCGCTGCGCAGAAAGGTTACGAAATAGCGATAGAAGTCGTACAGTAAATGCATATATCAATCCTTTCAGTATTTCCTGAACTTTATACTCCATTTTTGCAAACTAGTCTTGTGCGTCGAGCACAGGAAAATGGCCTCGTCTCTTACGAGGTTGTGCCGTTTCATTCGGTATGTGCACCGAAAGAGCGTATTGATGCGCCAACATTTGGTCACGGTGCAGGCATGTTAATTCGACCAGAGGTGGTGGATCGTGCTGTCCAGCATGCTGAAGATGGTCATGGCCCATCATTCAAGATATTTTTCTCTCCGCAAGGCAAACCGCTTACGCAATATGATGTGAAGCGATTTGCACAAAAACTTCAGGAGGGAAAGCACTTGATGTTGGTAGCAGCGCGGTATGAGGGAATGGATGCACGTGTTGAGGAACACTATGCAGATGCTTTAGTATCGGTTGGAGATTTTGTGCTCATGGGGGGGGATATCCCTGCTATGATGGTGCTTGAAGGGCTTTTAAGACACATTCCTGGTGTGGTTGGTAGGCAGGAGTCGGTTCAAGAAGATTCATTCACAGGCCCATTCTTTGATTATCCAGAATATACTGCTCCCGTCGTGTGGCATGAAAAGGAAGTGCCCGAGGTTGTGAGGTCAGGTGATCACGGTAGATTGAGGGAGTGGCGTCTTGATCAAGCTGCTCGCAAGACGGTGATGAGCCGTTTTGATTGGTTGCGTACTATTTCTATGCCACAAGAATACAAGAAATTAGTCACCAAGCATATTCCACCGCATTATGCGGTCTTGATGCATGATGAGGTACTTGTGGGTGGTCGTGAGCCAATTAAGGGAACCACATCGGTAACTTCGCTGGATATCCATGACATTGCCCGTTCGTCGTGTACCTATGGCATCAAAAATTACTGTATTGTAACACCACTGTTGGATCAGCAGAGAATAGTTCAGCAGCTAACTGATTTTTGGATGCAAGGTGCTGGAATTGCTTATAATGAGCATAGGCACCGGTCGCTTGAGTCATTTAGACTGTTAAATTCGTTTGAGCAGGTAGTTGATTTGGTAGAGGAACAGGAGGGACAAAAGCCTCTTGTTGTTGCTACATCGGCGCGTGCAGTTGATCGTGATGCGATTAAGCCAGAGTGTGTAATAACGTATCATGATCAGGATCTTATTTGGCAGCAAGAAAGGCCGGTAATTCTCGTGTTGGGTACAGGACAGGGTTTGACGCGCGATTTTGTTGCACGGTGTGATTATTTGCTTGTTCCATTGGAAGGATTTACTGATTTTAATCATTTATCAGTACGATCTGCAGCGGCAATCATCTTTGATCGCTGGTTGGGTAGTAATATAAAATTTATTCGAGAATAATTGGCAGAAGGCACATTTTCACGTATAGTAAATCATACGTGAATATATGGGCTTAAAGATGGCTATAAAACTCTAGAGGAATAATACCATGAAGGCTAAAGGTCTAACGCGCGAGACAATTCGTCAATTTGGCGTAAAAGTGCTCAATTTCCCTGAATTCAATATAGGTGATACCGTAGCAGTTTCACAGCGTATTGTTGAAGGCGATAAACAACGTTTGCAGGTATTTGAAGGTGATGTAATTGCGATTCGTAATAATGGTGTTGCAAGTACCTTCACGGTGCGTAAAATAGGTGCAAATTCGGTTGCGGTTGAACGAATTTTCCCATACCAATCACCAAAAATTGAGTCAATTAAATTGGTCCGCCGAGGTAAAGTGCGTCGCGCTAAGTTGTATTATATTAGAGGGCGTGTAGGTAAAGCCGCACGAGTTACCGAAATGGTGCTCACCAAAGAGCAAAAAGAACAAATGGCGCAAAAGGCTAGCCGGTCACAGGCAACCCTGTAATCATCTTGGTCTAGGAGTATCCTATGATTCCTAAAGAAAAACTTTTAAGTTTTTTATTTGGGTGCTTAGTGTTAGCAGGATGCTCGGGCCGAAAAATAAGTAAAAAACATGTGCAAAGTCAGTCAGAGAAGGCTGACTTTGCACTTTTTAAAGCCTTTCATGGACAAGAGTCATTAGCCACCGAAAATTCAAGTGGCGATGTGGCATATCGCGCAGTACCTTCTCCAAGTCTAAAAGAGGCTCGATTAATCGATGTTCCTATTCCATTGCGCAGTGAGCTACATGATGCTGAATCACATGATGGATTATTAATTTTTACCACGCCACTCAATCGAGATGAATTGATCGTGTTCTATCGACGCGAAATGGAGCGTCTTGGATGGATTGAGCAGGTTTGTTTCTTACAAAGTGATCCAATATTCATTTTTAAAAAACCTGATCGCTGGCTTGCAGTATCGCTACATTCGGCCGAGAGCTCATTTTGGCGACGAGATGAAGCAATAAGAGTGGTTATTAAGCAAGCGAACACAGCTACGCTTTAGCCGTAAAAACACAGGCAAGATTTCTTTTTTTGGTAAGGTCGAGGAGCGCACGAAGTTTCTACGCAATACTGCGATTCTGTCGCGCTAGTACGGCGATTTTGAAAATAGAAAGGGCGTTGCAATAAGCGACTACTCGCCCCATAGCGCCGACCGAAATCACACGCTATTCCATGAACTGTGCCAAAAATAATACTTGATGTTACCAACAATCCTAGAATGCTCGCAAATCTTCTATGCGTAGTATTTGTATGCATTGTAGATTCCATGCCTTCTTTATTTTATTGATTGTGTATGCGTATCGGTTTGTTTGATGTCTTGTTGGATAAGTGTTTCTTCTAGCTCCTTGTTTCGTTTTTTGAGTAAAGTATTTTCGTCTTCGAGTTGCTCGGTATACTTATTTGATGGTGCGCGGCGAATTGTAGGTGCTTCTGTTTTGGATGGAGCCATTACTTTTACTGTATCAGCCTTTTTACGTCTCTTAGTTGGTCTTTTTGTATAGACGACTTCGGTTGGCTCTTCTTCAGTAACGTAGATAACTTCATGGTGGCGTCTTCTATGATGGCCTTCACTAGCTGCACCAGCAACCGCGCCGGTAACAGCTCCGATACCTAAACCTATGCCAGCGCCTTTGCCACCTCCAGCTGCTCCGCCTATCAAGCCACCTAGAGCTCCGCCGATGAGACCGCCTTTTAGAGCCCGATCGCGAGCAGTTATTGATACAAATGGTAAGCAGCTTAACATTGCCAAACTCAATGATAGGGTGCGTTTCATAACGTAGCTCCTTATTACTTTTTATCTTCAAATAATAACTATTTACTATTAGTAATAGTAGTTTATTTTAAAGAACAAAAGCAACAATAAAGTAATTTATTAGGGTATATGGAGATAGAAACAAGTGCTCTTGATTTTGTACTATGCAAATGAGCCGGTTTTTAAGAAGATTTTGTTCTATTGTTCGGATAGAAGATATTTAGATAATTGATTAATTTTTCCCGCACCTAGAAGGAGTACAAGATCATTTGGATCAACAGTGGCTATTAAATTATTTCTTATCTGTAAGAAATTGGATTCATAAGGCAGATAGGTGATACTAAATTTTGGATTCTTGATCTTTATTTCTTCTACAAGACGCTTGCTTGTAACATGCTCGATTGGTCGTTCACCCGCTGGATAAATATCAGTGATAATGAGATTGTCTATATCGCTGTGTGTAAAAGTTTCAATAAAATCATTCCATAGTTTATGAGTACGATGGTAGCGATGTGGTTGAAAAATGACATGCAATTTGCCCTTGGTACGACGACATGCAACGTTGAGTGTATTCATGATTTCTTTTGGATGATGTCCATAATCATCGAATAATTCGGCGCCATTAAAGATGCCATTAAATGAAAAACGCCGAGCAATACCTTTGAAATTAATAAGTGCTTGCGCGATAGTTGTGAATGGTATTTCTAGATCTAGAGCAACAGCAATTGCCGCGAGCGTATTTAGTGCATTATGCCTTCCTGGCATTGGCGTAATGATCGTACCGAGTGGCTGTAAGTCTCCCTTGCGCCATACCGCAAAGGTTGAGCGGTCGGCCTGTAATTCGATATCTTCTGTCCAGATATCGGCATCAAAATTTTGATTGAGGCCATATTTTATCATTTTAATGTGTGGCATGGGTAGTAGTGAACGTACATGTTCATCATCCACGCAGACGAATGCTTTGCCATAAAAAGGGAGATTTTCAAGAAATTGTTTAAAAGTGTTTTTGACGTCATCAAGATCTCTGTACGTTTCTACATGCTCATAATCTATGTTGGTGACAACAGCAAGTGTTGCTTGCAATTTGAGTAATGAGCGATCGCTTTCATCGGCTTCTGCTACAAGAAAATCACCTGACCCCATACGAGCATTGGTAGAGATATTTTTAAGATGTCCTCCGATGATAACGGTAGGATCTTTTTTTGCTTCAATAAGGATATGAGAAATAAGTGAGGTTGTAGTTGTTTTTCCATGAGCGCCTGCGATAGCGATGCTGTATTTTGTGCGCATGAGTTCGGCAAGCATAAGAGCACGTGGAATTGTTGGAATGCCGCGTTGTTGAGCTGCGAGTACTTCGGGGTGAGATGACTGAATCATTGATGTGTATACCAATATGTCTATTGAGTTATCATGGCAATGTACGGTGTTGTTTCCTTGGTAAACATGGCAGCCATTTTGCATGAGATCTTGCACGCTTTGTTGTTGAAGATCAATATCGCAGCCAGAAATAGCGTATCCTTGAGTTCTAAGAACGTTGGCGATACCGCTCATACCGATACCGCCAATACCAACAAAGTGAACGTGTGTTTTCTTGTTATACATGTGTATCCGTTATAGCAATTCTCGAAGCTTCAGGAGTTGTTTTTGCAACACCATAATTTGTTCTTCAAGTGATTCAACTGTTGTGTCATGTGGTGATTTATTAACGTGTGCTGGTTCAAATTTTGTTTGTTCGTGTGCTATAACTGATGCAGGGTAATGTTTATCTTTTTCGAGAGTGAGTTGCTTTTTTGCACCAGAGATAGTGAAGCCTTTGTCATAAAGGAGCTCTTTAATTCTGAAAAATTTTTTTTCATCTCTTTCATCGTAGAATCGTTGTCCACCTTGTGACCGATATGAATTAATATTGAATTCTTTTTCCCAAAACCTAATTACAAATCTCTCTACACCTAGTTTGGTAGCGAGTTCTCCGATACGAAATTGCTTTTTTCGCATTTTCATACTGTTCCTTTTTTATACTATAATTGAAAATGTTAAGTGTTATATCACACATTGTTATAGCGCATCTTAAGACTTATGTAAAATAGTCGTGCGTTTTCACGCGGTACTGTGTGAGCGTTTTATAGGGAGTTCGATACAAAACACCTAGTCTAATCTGATCACCTTTGCTATCATAAGTCTTATCCGTAATAAACATTTGACTCAATAGCTTTTTTGCTTTTTGAGCTATCTGCAAAGCATAGTGCACGTTATCGTGGGAAGGTTGATTTTTATGAATATTAGACAGCTTTTGGTGCCATTTGGTATGGCGTTATTAACAACATGGGCGATTCAGTATTTTTTCTTCGGAAATAGGGATCAAGGATCAATGCAAGCGGTGAAATCCGGACAGTCATTTGTCGCACCGGTTTCATCGGCTGAATATAAGCCTTTAATACGAGAAATTGATTTTGTTGATGCGAGGCGTACAAGTAAAAAAGAATTAACAACTTTCGAAACACCGTTGGCAACGTATGTGTTTTCATCCGATGGCGCATGTTTGCATCGTTTTGAAGTTAAAAGAGAAATAAGCGGCAAAGCAAGTAGTTTAACTACGATTTTCCCCCTACCTGAATCAGAAAAAGAGACACGTTGTTTTTTACTAGCGCGTAATGAAAAAACTCCCTACTATTATCGATTACTTGATGTACAAGAAGAAGCAGGATTGTCTTCAGTTACCTATGGTTATGATGCAGATGATATTGCGATAATAAAAAAATATACGATTTTTACTGATTCATATCGTGTAGATTTGGAAACAACCATTGAGCCAAAAGCAAACAACTCCGAAACGTTACGCCTTGTTTTCCCATCTCCGTTGATGCCAGATATCATATCTAGTGAATCTATTCATGGTATAGTCGCAGGAGCACAAGGTAGTCTTAAAAAAATTCCTGTAGGCAAGATCAA
Source organism: Candidatus Dependentiae bacterium UBA6230 (assembly GCA_002441565.1). GTDB lineage: Bacteria > Babelota > Babeliae > Babelales > Vermiphilaceae > UBA6230. The sequence continues at coordinate 176,422 of DJWM01000003.1, read as the reverse complement.
ACCTCAAGAGGCATGGTTTACACCGGCAATTTTTGGTACCGATAGCAAATATTTCGCGCACGCTATGATTGCAGATGTGCAGGGAATGGTGCAGCGTGGTTATTATGCCGATAATCAGCCAAGATTAATAAGTTATCTTGAAAGTAAACCAATCGCTGAAAAAACTGTCTGGAACCTTTCCTTCTATCTTGGACCCAAGGAGTATAGCGCTCTGAATACGGTCGATCAGCGACTGGATAAGGTTTTAGACTATTCAGGATGGCTTGCTCCAATTGCTAAGATCGCTCTTGGATTGCTCAACTGGTTATATGGATATTTAAAAAATTATGGCTGGGCAATCGTGGTACTTACGGTGTTAATGCGATTGGTACTGATACCGTTCAGTTGGCGAGCTCAAGAAGGAGAAAAAAAAGCTGCTGAATACAAAAAGAAACTTCAGTATCTACAGCAAAAATATAAGCATGATTCAGAACTTCTCGCACAGGAAAAAATGGAACTGTTCAAAAAACATGGCATGCCAGGCTTGTCAAGTTTTCTACCTATGTTAGTGCAAATTCCTTTGTTTTTTGCGTTAAATAGAGTGCTTTCAAGTTCGATAGAGCTTTATAAGGCTCCTTTTGTCGGATGGATTAACGATTTGTCGGCAACCGATCCATACTATGTATTACCAGCATTGTTGGTGGTGACTATGTTACTACAGGGAATGTTTATGGATGCACAAAAACGTGCTACGGTAATTGTGATGGCACTTATTTTTGGAGCAGTTTCGATCAATTTTGCTTCCGGATTGTCCCTCTATATCTTAGTAAGTACGTTGTTAAGTGTTGGTCAATCGGCCTTACAACGCCGTCGCTAGGTAGGAATTGTAATGATAAATGATCTTCCCTCGTTCACGAAACTGCTTAAGCATTTACAGCAAGTTCCTTATTTGGCTTCTAAAAATTTGTATCGAGTGGCACTTCATTTTCTCACTATGAATGAGAGCAATGTAGAGGAATTTTGCGCAGTATTATTACACGCGAAAAACTACTTGAAGCAATGTGAAGTTTGTTGCTGTTGGAAGGAAAAAGATCAAGAATGTTTGTTCTGTAATTCAGCGAAGCGAGACCAATCGACAGTATGTGTTGTTGAGCAGTGGCAAGAAGTCTTTGCGATCGAAAAGACCGGAGGTTACTCTGGTGTATATCATGTGCTGGGTGGGGCTATATGCCCTCTCGAGGGTATAGGTCCAGAAGATTTGGCTATCGACCCACTCATTTTGCGCGCGAAAAATGATGGTATTCAAGAAGTTATTTTAGCTACTAATCAAACACCAGAGGGTGAGGCGACAGCCGCCTATATTGCGAGCAAGCTCAAAAATTTGCCTGTGAAGATTTCATGTTTAGCTCGCGGTGTGCCCGTGGGTTCGTCCTTAGAATTTATGGATCGTCTTACGGTGTATAAGGCTCTTTCCGAGCGACGATTATTTTAGTAAGGGAGACGTTAAGTATGGTAGTCAATTTGCAAGAACAGAACATAGCGGCTTATACACTACGTATGCGACAACTCATAGATGATATCAAAGTAGAGTATCCCGATATTACTCGTGGAGCAGTAGTGCTTTTCGGTAATTTTGAAGAAGAACGGTATCTTTTCAGGCAAGATAGTTCTTTCTATTATTTTACTGGCATTCAGGAAGCTGGTGCGGCAGCGATGATTGATCTTAGTGGTACTGCAACGTTATTGTTGCCACAGTTGGCAGGCGATAGAGAACATTGGATTTATTCGCCGCATCCATTAGATCAGGAAACCATAAAACAATTTGGGTTTCATGAAGTTTCTGTGCTTGGACATCCATGTGCTGGCTATCAACCGCAACCCTTTTTTGATAAAGAACACTATACCGCTCTTCTAGAGCGCTTGGAGAAGATTATAGCTGGTGGTGGGACTATTTTTACCATCAAGCCCTCATCTTCATCAGGATATGTATACCAGCGGTTGATACTTGAGCGTCTGATGAGTTTTCTTCCTCAATTAAAAACATCATTGGTAGATGTTTCTGATGTTGTAGCTCAATTGCGACGATGCAAAGATATGTATGAAATTGAGACACTCTATAAGGCTGTCAATATTACAATGATGGCACATGAAGCAGCAGCACGTATGATTGGCAGTGGTGTTCAGGAATCTAATGTGCAGGCGGCCATAGATTACGTCTATGCTTCTTCTGGAGCACAGCATGCATTCCCTAGTATTATTGGAAGCGGTAAGCGTAGTACCACGTTGCACTATAATGTGAATACTGAAACCATGAAAAATGGTGATCTTGTTGTTGTTGATATTGGTGCGGAGTATCATTACTATGCTGCCGATTTGACTAGAACATATCCTGTGTCAGGAATATTCACCGCACGTCAAAAAGAGATCTATCAAATGGTTCTTGATACTCAAGAATATATAGCAAGTATTGCACAGCCAGGTTATTGGCTTTCATCGAAGCAGCATGAAGATAGGTCCTTGAACCATCTTGCGCGTAAATTCTTACAGAAATATGGATATGATAAGTATTTCCCTCATAACATAGGTCATTTTCTGGGATTGGAAGTGCATGATGTTGGTGATTATGAAATTCCTCTACAAGAAGGCGATGTTATCACTATTGAACCTGGTATCTATTTACCACATGAGGGGCTTGGTGTACGCATAGAGGATAATTATTGGATTGTCGAAAATGGTAACGTCTGTTTGAGCGAAGATTTGCCAAAGAAGCCTGATGATATTGAACGTTTTATGGCGGAAGCCAAAATGATGGTTGAAGAATAGCAAATAAAGAATTAGGTAGTGCTTTTTTTACGCTTCTTAATCAAGTTGAGTAATCCATTTAAATTATATCCTGTGGCCGTAATGCCAGTTCCAGTAAGAAGTTTGAAGCAACCTTGCTTAAGAAGTACGGATGCTTCTTTTGAAGAAATGCTATTGCTTATATCTTGTAAGCCATAATATGCGCATACAACCCCAGCAACGATGAGGGAAACACGCAGCACAGTATTTGTGGTTTGCTCATGTGTTATCTGTAGGTTGTTCGCAACTTCTTCACTTGCTTCTTTGATGATTTCAGACAGATCTTTGATTGTGGTATGTATAACGCGATTGCAGCTCGTTTCGATGTGATCGGTAAGTTTAATAGCTTCAGTGGCACTATGGGTGACAGTTTCCTCACCAGCCTTTTGTGTGGTAATGATTAGCGATGCAAACGTTTTTTGGATATCAGCCCAAGTCTGCGGAGAGATTCTTATTTCTCCTGGTATAAATCCTGCAGGAGGTTGTACTGGCGCAGTGTATATGCTATATGAATTGCAAAGTATTCCTAAGATGCATAGTATGTAATTTTGTCTTTGTGACATAATTTTCCTTTAGCTGTAAGTCTGTTTCACCATATATACCAGACTGCCAAATGAGAGGATAAGTCCAGAAATAATGTGGGTCGTTGAAGAAACGCGGCGTTCTTTTTTATGTAACTTTTTGATGCCATTATTTATCATTGATATTCCCGCAAACATAAGCCCAAGAGCTGCGACAAATTTGCAAAGCTGCAGGAGTCGTTCATGGGTCTGAGCATCAAGATGAATACTAACTTGAGCGTTGGTCGCGAAATCCTTGAACGCTTGATGAAGAGACTTTTGTGATGCTTCTGTAATATGTGCGACAACATTCGGCATATAGTCGATGATTTCACGTTCTGTGGTTTCATTACCTGCACAAAAAATCATCTGTACGCTTATAAGTAGGCATAGTGCTGGTCGAAATCTGAATAAAAACTTATTTTTCATGCAGCATTCTCCGATTTCTTGTGTTAAGCAAGTAAAGTATGAGAAGGCAGACAGAAAGTCCTAGGCCAAATGAGAAGAGTGCGTTTATCCAAGGAGTTAGTTCGTTATAATATCCTGACACGATGAATGCGCAGCTTGCCCCCACTATTGCTGGTACGGCATAAGGAAATTGAGTGATAGCATGATCGACAGGATAGGCGCCAGAGCTTGAAGCTGCCATGATCGTTGTTTCAGAAACCGGTGAAATATGATCTCCGCATACCGCACCAGAAAATATAGCCCCTAATGTAGGTAGTAGGAGAGGAAGCTGGAAGAGTGTGGCAGGAGCTTGTACGTGTGCGAATGTCATGAGCATAGGTATTGCGATTGGCAACATAAGTGCAATGGTGCCCCATGCCGATCCAGTCGTGATAGCAGTAATAAGAGAAACGATAAAAAACATGAATGGAAGTAGATACATACTGATGGTTCCCAGAAGAAGTGACGCAAGGTATGGTCCTGTTTGTAAATCGACGCGAAGAATGGTCCCTAGGCTTGATGCTAGGAAAACCATGACAATAGGAGAATACATAAGTAGAAGGCCACGTTGAATAATTGTGGGTACCTGTTTTAACCTAATGTGATTGCGCCAAAGAGCATAGCCAAATCCCACAATGAGCGTTATGACTCCCGCCATAAACAAAACAAAAAATGTTTGATTGTTGTTTTTAAACGAATCTAAAAGAGAGCGTGTGCCTCCAAAAAGCCAGTACCCGCCTGCGTACGGTATGCCAACTAAAACCGACCCTACCAATGTTATTAAGGGAACCAAAAGGCTTGAAAGTGTTCCTAGTTGGTCAACGCCTTGGTGTAGAGGATTACTGAGTGGCTCCTTGCCACCAAATAAATTTTTCTGTGTTTGAGCAATTATTTCATGTCTATGCATGGGCCCAAACGATATGCGTGATCGTACGATAAACCAAATAGAACTGATAAGAATAAGTGAATAAAAAATGAAAGGTATTGATTTTAGATAAACGAAAAATGGGTCCGTAAAAATTTTGATTTGAATATTTTGGGTGGTCGAGATACCGGCTTGTTCAAGTTGTCCAGTAATCATGGCAGCCCAACTTGATATTGGGGCGAGTATGACCAGTGGGCCTGTCATGCTATGTACGAGATAGGCGAGTTTGGCGCGTGGAATGTTAAATCTATCAGTTAATGGTCGCATAACGTGTCCCATAGTGAGATTACTCAGATAATCATCAATAAACAGTGTAAGGGAAAATAGAAGTGATGATGATTCGACCATGCGGCTAGTTTTTAGGTGTTTAGTAAATGTGCGAGAAAATGCTGCCGCACCCCCTGTTGCATTGAGCAAAGAGATTATGACTCCTATGCAAAGCAAAAAAGAAAAATTATAAATGGTATCAAGATCGGTTGCTTGAAGAAGAAGCCGTTGAAGAAGAAGATGCGATGTATCAAAAATGTTAAAATCTGATGCGAGGGCCGCGGCGCATATGAGTCCGACGATGAGCGCCGGGATAAGGCGATGTGTAATTAAGACCGCACCTAAAACGATAACAGGAGGTACAATCGCAAACCAAGTGTAGAGCATAAAATTCCTTGAAAAGTGAGGTTTGGTGTGGCAGATATGAATAAGGTTATCATGCAGATTGAACCCAAATTAGTATCATTATTTACTACATTTTGTCAATTGTCTGACCAAGCAGGCATACCTTTTATTTGACCGTGTATTTTTTTTTATTTACTCTGAAGATAATCCGTTCGTTTTGTTAATTGGTAACTACTAGTAAAAGCCATTATAGGTGGCACATGCAAAGGTTTTATTCATGGACATGAACAGAGTTTTTTATTTAAAGCAAGAGCAGCGCAAACCACAATGGCGTGTTATTGATGCTCAAGGTATGGTTTTAGGACGTTTGGCAACTGTCGTAGCGGATATGCTACGTGGTAAAGATAAGCCATACTACACACCACATGCTGATGCTGGTGATTATGTGGTGATTATTAATGCAGAAAAAATTGTCTTGACTGGCAAAAAAATGCACACGAAAATTTATCAGCGTTATACTGGTTGGATGGGTGGTCTCAAAGAAACAACTGCAAAAGATTTGCTTAAAAAACATCCAACACATTTGATTGAACTTGCAGTGGGAGGAATGATGCCAAAAAATAAGATACGTCGGCATATTCTAAGAAAGTTGAAAGTATATGCAGGCTCTGAACATCCACATGTTGCTCAAGCGCCTGAAGCTCAAAAAATAAGTTAGTAAAAGCTAAAAAGCGTGTTAAATAAAGAAAGCGGAATCGTATGATCCCGCTTTCTTTGTTAATTGTTGATTCAGTTATCAGGAGTTAAAGAATTTGAATGGTAATATACGTAAAATGTCCTTATAACTGAGATAAAGTACAAGTACGAGAATCAAAAGCCAGCTTCCAAGGTGAATATATTCTTTTATACGAGTTGGCATAGGCTTTCCTATGATGGCTTCAATGGTATAAAAAAGTGCTTGGCCGCCATCAAGAATAGGTAATGGCAAAAGGTTAAGAATAGCAAGATTAATACTAATGATCGCCAGGAAGACAAGAAAGATGCGGAATCCCTTGCCGGCTCCTTTGGCGGTTGCTGAGATGAGCATGACAGGACCAGCCATCTGGCTTACGTCTCGTTTGCCGAAAATATATTTAAACGCGCTAAAGGTGTGAGATACAACAGTATTTGTGTAATTGATTCCATGCTTTATCGATTCCACTAGTGGAAGCCCCGGTGTCTGGACGATAGTGAACATAACACCAAGTGATCCGACCGTATTTCCTAGGAAATCTTTGGTATCAAGGGTAATTGGTAAGCTTTGGTGTGTGCCGTTGCGTCGAATATCTAGTGTTACTTGTTGATTGGCATGGGGTTTTATAAGTGCAATAAGTTTGCTTACGTCATTTTCCACCGCAATATTGTTCACTGCAGTGATTTCGTCACCAGGTTGCAACTGAAATTTTTCTGCGGCCGATCCGGAGGCAATACTTTCTATGACTGGCTTTGCATTGGCTGGATACATAATTTCTGATTTTGGTAAGCCGATCATAAAAACGAGCGCAAAGGCAAAATAAGCAAACAGAAAATTAAAAAAAATACCGCCTCCCATGACTAGCATTTTCTGCCAGTAGGGTTTAGCGGCAAACGAATGGCGATCAGCGCTGAGAGCCTCTTGTTGATCACCTTGACCAATTTCTGCTGACCCGGCTATTTCGACATATCCTCCTAGGGGTATTGCGGAGAGAGCAAATGTTGTTTCGCCAATTTTTTTTCTAATAATACGAGGGCCAAACCCTATAGAAAATGAGGGAGTTCTAATTCGAAATAATTTACAAAAAACGAAATGACCGAGTTCGTGAAAGCCTATCAAGAAGCCTATGCCTAACAATCCTATGCCTAAATACAATACACGAAGCGGAACGGTCAAAATATATTCATAAACGCCAGAAATAAAGGCCATATAACGACTCCTTGAGGGGGGGTTGCTGTTCTTGTAGCTACAAAATTTCACAATTGTTTTTTATTTGAGTAAGCTGATATCAATAATGCTACATAACGTAGCATGCGTAGATTCTTAAGTCCATATTCTATCGTTCAGGCAAAAATGCCGGACTCTATTTGGAGAGTAATGCCAAAAGAGTTTTTCAAAATTTGTATTTTATGGTTCATGTAGTATTGAAAAAATTATCAAAAAAGGTAAAATACACGTAGGCTTCGTGTTATTTTGCCCGTCGTGTAGCTTAAAAGTAGTTAATTGGCGCTTTTGTAATAAATTTTAACCATATATTTTCGGGAATTTTTTAATATGCCTACGGTTAACCAACTTGCTCGTTCGCCAAGAACGCGAACCAAATACAAGTCAAAGAGTCCTGCTCTTAAGGGAGGTCCTCAAGCTCGTGGTGTTTGTGTGCGTGTCTTTACCCAGACTCCAAAAAAGCCAAACTCAGCTTTGCGTAAAGTCGCACGTGTGAAGCTCTCCACAGGTATCGAAGTGACTGCCTATATTCCAGGTGAAGGTCATAATTTACAGGAGCACTCGGTTGTGCTCGTGCGCGGTGGTAGGGTGAAGGATTTGCCAGGTGTTAAATACCACATCGTTCGAGGCGCTCTTGATGCGGCTGGAGTAGAAAAAAGAAGGCAGTCGCGTTCATTATATGGCGCAAAGCGTCCAAAACAGTAAATATAGGAAGGTAAGATTCTATGCCAAGGCGTAAAGCGGTAAGTTTCAAAAGAGATATAGGCGTTGATCGCATTTATGGTTCTGGTTTAATTCAGAAGTTTATTAATGTGATCATGGAGCGGGGCAAAAAAAATGTCGCGCGCGATATCGTGTACGGTGCAATTGATATTCTTATCAAAAAAAATAACGGCGACAAAGATAAGGCGCTTGATATTTTCTTTAAGGCCTTCGATCAAATTATTCCGGCCGTAGAAGTTCGCCCACGTCGTGTCGGTGGTAGTGTATATCAGATTCCAACCGAAGTTCCAACTGATAGAGCGCGCTCCCTAGCAATGCGCTGGATTATAAGTTCAGCACAAGGTCGAGGTAATAAAACCATGGCAGAGCGATTGGCATATGAATTGCTTGATGCAAGCGAAGGCCGTGGTAGTGCATTCAAGAAAAAGATTGATGTTCACAGGATGGCAGAGGCTAATAGGGCATTCTCCCATTATGCTTGGTAGTGGTAAGGAGCATAATGAGCTACAATTTAGAAAAATATAGAAATATAGGTATCGCAGCACATATTGATGCTGGAAAAACAACGGTTAGTGAAAGAATTCTCTTTTATACCGGGGTTACCCACAAAATTGGTGAAGTCCATGAAGGTGGCGCTACTATGGACTGGATGGAGCAGGAAAAAGAGCGTGGTATTACGATTCAATCTGCGGCTACAACCTGTTATTGGAAAGATTATCAGATTAATCTTATTGATACTCCAGGTCACGTAGATTTTACCATTGAAGTTGAGCGTTCATTGCGTGTGCTTGATGGTGTGGTTGGGGTTTTCTGTGGTGTTGCTGGTGTTCAGCCGCAATCAGAAACAGTATGGCGTCAGGCTGATCGATACAAAGTTCCAAGAATTTTATTTGTCAATAAGCTTGATAGAACTGGTGCGGATTACTTCCGTGTTGTTGATGATGTAAATAAAAAATTAAATGCTCGTGCGGTCGCGATGCAGATTCCCGTTGGCATGTCTGAAGAATTTAAAGCGATCATTGATGTTTTGACCGGTAAAATGGCGACGTTCAGCGAAGAAAATATGGGCGCTCTTGTTACTTGGCATGATGCTCCTGCTGAATATGCTGATCGTATCAAGACGATGCGTGGTAAAATTATCGAGGCAGCATGTGATTTTAGTGATGATCTTGCTGAGAAATTCTTGAATGAAGAAGAAATTTCTATACCTGAAATTAAGGCTGCACTGCGCAAAGGAGTTGTTAATCGTAAAATTACGTTAGCATTTTGTGGAACTGCCTTCAAAAATAAGGGAGTACAGTTACTTCTTGATGCAGTGGTCGATTATCTTCCCTCTCCATTAGATGTTCCTGCTATTGAAGGCATTGATCCTAGAACAAATGAGCCACTTATCAGAAAAACTGATGTTTCTGAACCGTTTTGTGCTCTTGTTTTTAAGATTATGACAGATCCTTTTGTGGGTGCCGTTACTTTCGTACGTGTGTATTCGGGGCAGTTGCAGGCTGGTTCATATGTTATTAACGTTCGTACTGAAAAGAAAGAGCGTGTAAGCCGTCTAGTCAAAATGCATGCAAATAAACGAGAAGAAGTTCCTACCGTACATGCAGGAGATATCGCTGCTATCGTAGGTTTTAGGGACGCTATAACAGGTGATACTGTTGCCGAGGAAGGAAAGCTTATTCTTCTTGAGCGGATTAGGCTTCCTAATTCAGTAATTTCTGCTTCAGTCGAGCCAAAAAGTAAAGTTGATTATGAAAAAATGGGCATAGCTCTGCGAAAAATGATGCAAGAAGACCCTTCATTTACCTTTTCCTATAATGAAGAAACTGGACAAACCACCATCAGTGGAATGGGTGAATTGCATTTAGAAATTATCGTAGATCGTTTGAAGCGTGAGCATAAGGTTGAAGTTGCACAAGGTAAAGTGCAAGTTGCCTATAAAGAAACTATTCAAGCATTAGCAGATGTTGAAGGAAAGTTTGTACGTCAATCCGGTGGTCGCGGACAGTACGGGCATGTCTGGATTAAATTTGAGCCTCGTGAACGCGGCGCAGGCTTTGAATTTGTGAATGGCATTGTGGGAGGAACTATTCCAAAAGAATACATTCCTGCTGTTCAAAAGGGTCTCGAAGAAGCATTAACCTCAGGAATTCTTGGTGGATATCCAGTAGTTGATGTTAAGGCAACTTTGTATGATGGTTCCTATCACGATGTTGACTCGTCCGAAGTTGCCTTTAAAGTTGCAGCATCTATGGCGTTTAAATCTGGGATGGCAAAGGGTAATCCGGTACTTCTCGAACCGATTATGAAAGTCGAAGTTGATACGCCCGAAGAGCATATGGGCGAAGTTATGGGAGACTTAAATGCTCGTAGAGGTCGCATTCTTGGGATGGAAAATAAGCATGATAAACAAATCATTACCGCAGAAGTTCCTCTGGGAGAAATGTTTGGTTATGCTACTGAATTGCGTTCTATGACCAAGGGGCGTGCAAGCTATTCCATGGAATTCGAGTGTTATCGCGAAGTGCCGCGAAATGTACAAGAGGCATTAGTAGCCAAGAAATAATATAGTAAATAATTGTTTATTTAAGTTGTTGGGAGACTGAAAAATGTCACGAAGTGTGTATGAGCGCAAAAAGCCTCATGTTAATATAGGCACCATTGGTCACGTTGATCATGGTAAGACTACGTTGACCGCAGCGATTACAAGCACTCTTGCAAAAGAAGGGCTTGCTCAAGCTAGAGGTTATGATCAAATTGACAATGCTCCTGAAGAAAAGGCGCGTGGGATTACGATTTCTACTTCTCACGTAGAATATGAAACCAAGAATCGTCACTATGCTCACGTTGATTGCCCTGGTCACGCTGACTATGTTAAAAACATGATAACTGGTGCTGCACAGATGGATGGTGCAATTCTTGTGGTATCTGCTTCAGATGGTCCAATGCCACAAACACGAGAACATATCGTGTTAGCACGAAACGTAGGTGTTCCAGCGCTGGTTGTTTTCCTGAATAAAGTAGACATGGTTGATGACCAAGAGATGGTTGACATGGTCGAAGAAGAAATTCGTGAATTGTTGAGTAAGTATGATTTTCCTGGTGATAAGATACCGGTTGTCAGAGGTTCTGCGCTTAAGGCTCTTGAAGGTGATTCAAGTGAAATAGGGACGCAAGCAATTCAAAAATTAATGGAAGCAGTCGATAACTATATTCCGCTACCAGCCCGTGAGATCGACAAGCCATTCTTGATGCCAGTCGAAGGTGTATTCTCTATTTCTGGCCGTGGTACCGTCGCTACTGGTAGAATTGAACGTGGTATCGTGAAGACAGGCGAAGAAGTTGAAATCGTTGGTTTTGGCAAGGTGCTTAAGAGTATCGTTACCGGCGTTGAAATGTTTAGAAAAACATTAAATGAAGGTCAAGCTGGTGATAACGTTGGTCTTCTGCTACGCGGTGTAAAGAAAGAAGATATTGAACGAGGTATGGTTGCAGCTAAGCCAGGCTCAATCACACCGCATAAAAAATTCAAATGCCAAGTTTATATCTTATCCAAAGAAGAAGGTGGTCGTCATTCGCCATTCTTTAATGGATACAAGCCACAGTTCTATTTCAGAACAACTGACGTTACCGGTGTAGTAACACTGGAAGCTGGTCGAGAAATGGTTATGCCTGGGGATAACGTAAACCTGAATGTTGAATTGATCGCACCTATCGCTATGGAAAAAGATTTGCGTTTTGCAATTCGTGAAGGTGGAAGAACCGTTGGTTCTGGTGTTGTAACCGAAATTATCGAATAAATAGGATTAGGCGATCGATGAAAAAGCAAAAAATACGTTTGACTTTGAAATCATACGATCATCAATTGTTGGATAAAGCGGTAAAGCAAATAGCGTTGACGGTGAAAAGAACAGGCTCTCAAGTAGTTGGGCCTGTTCCTCTCCCAAATAAAAAACGTTGTTTCACTGTACTTCGTTCTCCTCACATTGATAAAAAGTCAAGAGAGCAATTTGAATTAACTACGCATAGGCGCATATTGGATATTGTTTCTCCATCAGACCAAACTATGGATGCCTTGATGAAATTGAATATTTCATCGGGTGTTGATGTTGAAATTCGATAACGGGAGTCATTCGGATGATTACAGGATTATGGGGCAAAAAAATAGGAATGACCCAATTGTTCAATGAGGAAAAAGTTGTTCCAGTTACAGCCATAGAACTTTCTGGTTGGCATGTTACCGGAATTAAGACTCAAGTGCGTGATGGGTATGATGCGATTCAAGTCGGATTATTACGTAAGCGTTTTTCCAACGTTCCGTTCTCGTTAGATTGGTTAAAAAAATCAAATAAATATTTTATATTTATACGAGAAATTAAAATATCGGCAGAATCATCAGCCATTGAGATTGGTCAATCAGCGAATGCATTTATCTCTCAATTCACTGAGGGGCAGAATGTTGATGTTGTTGGAACAACTAAAGGTTGCGGCTTTGCAGGCGTGGTAAAACGACATGGTTTTACGGGAGCTCGAGCAAGTCATGGTTCTAAAATGGGTAGACGAACCGGATCTTTGAGTTTTATGCGCTCTCAAGGTAGAGTTATAAAAGGTAAAAAAATGCCGGGTCATTTGGGAACAGTGCAACGTACTACCAAAAATTTGTCCGTTGTTAAAGTCGAAGCAGATTCGTTAGTGGTATTTATCAAGGGTTCCATTTCTGGAAAATCTGGGTCACTTGTATTCGTTCGCAAGGCATAGGTGAATTATGAGCAATCAAAAAACAATAGATGCACGTGATGTTGCTGCAAGTGTTATAACGCTTGATGAGCTTGGTTTCGAGTCAATGCAGATTCCAGTATGTGAACTTGGTTTTTCTACTTATATTCGTGCCCTGAGACAGAATTGGCGTCAAGGAACGCTTGGATGTAAAACGCGTAGCGAAGTGAATCGTACAAATAAAAAACCTTGGAAGCAAAAAGGTACCGGTAGAGCTCGCGCTGGATCGGCCCGCTCGCCATTGTGGAGAGGTGGGGGGCTTATTTTTGGACCTCAGCCTCGCGTACGGGAACTTGAAGTCACCAAAAAAGTGAAGAAAAGAGTATTGGGTGATTTGATGCGTGAATTTGCGCATAATAATCGTATCGTTTGTTTAGATTGGCAGATGACAGGCAATGATCCAAAAACATCAAAAGCTTACAAAGCTTTGATGATGGCACAGTTGCAAAACAAGAAAATCAACGTATTTGTTTCTATGGATGATTTTGTGACGCAAGCATCATTTGCAAATATTCCAACCGTGAAACTTATGTTATTTGATCAGGCTAACGCATTTGATCTTGCTAATGCAGAATATTGGGTCTTTTTCAAAAAAGATTTTGGCGTATTTAAAGAAATGGTGTCCAAATGGATTTAACGATTTACGACATAATTAAGGGCCCTGTTATAACTGATAAGGCGTTCAAGCTTAATAAAAAGCTTAAAAAATTGGTTGTTAAGGTGCATCCAAGTGCCAATAAGCCGCTTGTTAAAGAAGCTTTAGAAAAGTTATTTAACGTTAAAGTTGATAAAGTGAGCGTTATAGTACGCAAGGGTAAAACAACTTCTTTTAAGAGAATTATTTCCCACAAGCCTTTAACGAAAAAGGCTATTATTACCTTAAAAGAGGGTTATGACATTGATATGTTTGATCAATCTCAAGCAACGGTATCTTCAGCAGAAGATGCAATGCACAGAGATTGATTATCTCAGCGAAGGATTAAAGGTATAGCATGGCTATTGTAAGTAGAAGACCTCGAAACGCATCTCTGCGGTTTCAGCAGTTCGTTGAAACTTCGGATTTGAGTAAAGGTAAGCCGGAAAAGAGTCTGGTGAGCTGTTTAAAGCGCAAAGGTGGTCGAAACGCGTATGGAAGAATAACGGTTCGTCATCGTGGTGGCGGTGCCGCAAAAAAATATCGTATTATTGATTTTAAGCGCTCTGAACGTAATATTCCTGGGCGCGTTACATCAGTTGAATATGACCCAAATCGCAATGTGCGTATCGGACTTATTGTATATGGCAATGGCAGCAAACAGTATATGTTGATGCCTGATGGTTTGGGCATAGGAAGTTCTGTTTATGCAGGGCTTGATGCAGAAGCTAAAGTTGGTAATAGCTTGCCATTACGTAATATTCCTGTTGGTTTTATGTTGCATAACGTTGAAGTGACTCCTAATTCAGGTGGAACATTTGCTCGTAGTGCGGGCACATCGGTACAATTGATGGCGAAAACGGAAGAACACGCTACGCTAAAAATGCCTTCAGGCGAGATTCGCATGGTTTTGTTGGATTGTTGGGCAACAGTAGGTGTTTTAGGAAATGCTGATTATAAGAACATCAATTGGGGTAAAGCCGGTCGTACGCGGCACAGAGGAATTCGTCCAACTGTGCGTGGTATGGCGATGAACCCTGTTGACCATCCTCATGGTGGAGGTGAAGGTCGGTCTAAATCAGGATCTCACCCAATGACTCCATGGGGTAAGGGTTGTAAGGGTACGCGAACGCGAACGCGCCAAAGTACTCTGATCTTAAAACGCCGTAAATAATTAATGAGGATAGATAAATATGGCTAGATCGACGAGTAAAGGGCCTTATGTGGATGCCTCACTGATGGCAAAAGTAAATAAGGTTAGAGAATCCGGTAAAAGAGAAGTAATCAAGACGTGGTCCAGAAGAAGTATGGTCATACCTGAGTTTGTAGGACTTACGATTGCTGTTCATAATGGCAAAAAGCATGTTTCTGTTTTTATTACAGAAAACATGGTGGGGCATTATCTCGGTGAGTTTGCTCCAACGAGAACATTTAGAGCGCATAGCGGGCAAAAATAAAGATTAAAGTTTGCAGATATGCAATGATTAATGTACATTATATCAATAAATTAATGGCTTAGTTTAAGGTGTTACATGCAAGAAAATCAAAGGAATAAGTACGTTGCTCATACACGCTACGCTCATTATTCGCCTTATAAACTGAGGCCCTACGCAGATGTTATTCGTGGAAAAAATGTAGTATATGCTCTTAATTGGCTTGCTACTTCTGCGACGCAACGCGTTAAGCCTGTACAAAAAACGTTAGAATCAGCGGTTGCGAATGCCAAACATTTAGGCAATGTTTCTGCTGATCAGCTGATTGTCAAAGAGATTCGTGTTGATCAGGGTCCTATGTTCCGTTATTTTAAACCTGGGGCGATGGGACGTGCTAATGTGTATCGTAAGAGATTTAGCCACATTAGTATTATATTAGAACCAGTTCGTAATCAGAAAGAGGTCTAAGGTGGGTCAAAAAGTACATCCAGTAGGATTTCGTTTAGGTATTTATCGCGATTGGCTTGCTCGTTGGTTTGCACGAGATTCTTATGGCAAGCAAATCATAGAAGATTTGAAGATTCGACGTTTTATTGATACAGCTTTGAGCAAGGCGGATATCGCTCGTGTTGAAATAGAAAAAGCAGGAAACAATGTCAGGGTTATTCTGTTTTCAGGTAGACCGGGCGCAATTATCGGTAGAAAGGGACAAGAAATAGATGCCCTGCGTACCGCGCTGATAAGAGAATTAGATAGCAAGTATAATGTTGAGGTATCGGTTCAAGAAGTTAAGAATCCATTGCTGGATGCCATGTTGGTCGCAAAGAATATAGCAGAGCAACTTGAAGGTCGTGTCGGATTTAAAAGAGCAATGAAAAAAGCAGCAACTGAAACGATGCGTGCAGGTGCCAAGGGAATTAAAATTTGTTGCTCAGGTCGTTTGGGCGGTGCTGAAATAGCGCGCTCTGAATGGACTAGGGTTGGATCGATCCCGTTACATACATTGCGTTCTGATGTTGATTATGCTTTGGCAGAAGCTCAAACTACCTACGGTGTAATTGGCGTCAAGGTATGGATTTGTAGAGGCGAGTATCAGCATAGTTAACCAGGATAAGATGAAAGATAAGCAATATGTTGATGCCAAAAAAGACTAAATTCAGAAAAATGCAACGAGGTACTATGTCCGGGCGCTCCAAGGGTGCTCGTACGATGGAATTTGGAGATTATGCGATTGTTGCTCTTGAGCCAAAATGGCTTACTGCTCAGCAAATTGAGGCAATGCGTGTGACAGTTTCACGTCGACTAAAAAAAGTTGGTCGGTTGTTTCTGCGCGTATTTCCAGATAAACCTATAACCAAAAAACCTGCTGAAACACGTATGGGTAAGGGGAAAGGAAATCCAGAAACTTGGGTTGCCGTTATCAAAAGAGATCGCATTATCTGCGAAATAGCTGATGTTGATGAGACAACAGCGCGTGAGATTTTCAAGCAAGCCGCATATAAATTGCCCATGAAAACCAAGTTCATCAAAAAGGATACGCAAGGCCTTTCTGCTTAACAGTGAAATAATGCCGGTGTGTACCAAGGATAAGAGTTTAGACATATGAAAAAAATAAAAGAAAATGAAGAGCTTCGTGGATTATCGGCAGCCGAATTACTCGAAAAGCTCGATGGATTACGTAGAATGCGTTTTAGTCTTCAGTTAAATTCAGCAACGGCGCATGTTAAAGATTATTCGCAGTTCAAGAAGATAAAAAAGAGTATAGCACGTGTTTTAACGTTGCTTCATGAATCGTAATGTTATGTGCATGATTGCTATACTTACTATTTATAGCGTGTAAAAGGTATACATGGAAAAGACACAAAAAAATTCAACACGAATTCATCTGGGAACGGTTATATCCGACGCGATGGATAAAACAATAGTGGTTGCTGAAAATAGAACTTTTCGACATCCAACATTTGGCAAGGTTATGCGTGCAACCAAACGATACAAAGTGCACGATGAGTCTGAGTCTGCAAAATTAGGCGATCTTGTAGAATTTTGCGAAGGACGTCCTGTATCAAAAACTAAATATATGTATCTGATTCGTGTTGTTAAACCCGGCTCTATGTAATTCGAACGAGGTGTTAGATGATTCGTAAACAGACATATTTAGAAGTTGCAGATAATTCTGGAGCGCGGAGCTTGCAGTGTATTCACGTTATGGGGAGCACTCATAAACAATCCGCTATGGTAGGTGATTTGATTGTATGCGCGGTGAAAAGCGCAGTGCCAGGAGGGCAGGTTAAAAAGGGAGATGTTGTAAGAGCGGTAATCGTTCGAACAAAAAAAGAAGTTCGACGAGAAGATGGAAGTTATATTCGTTTTGGTGAAAATGCTGCAGTTATTGTTAAAGAACAAGACTTGCGAGAGCCGTTGGCTTCCCGTATTTTTGGCCCTATTGCACGTGAGTTACGCGGTCGTGGATATACAAAAATTATATCATTGGCTCCAGAAGTTTTATAGGAATAGTTAGTATGTCTCGAGTTAAAAAAAATGATCAAGTTATTGTTTTATCAGGAAAAGATAAGGGGAAGAAGGGAACTGTTCTTCAGGTCGTTCCTGATATAAACAAAGTGGTAGTGCAGGGTATTGGCATTGTTGTGCGACATGTGAAGCAGCGTAAACAAGGCGATATCGCGGGAATAAAGAGAGAAGAAAGTTTGATTTCGCTTTCAAAAGTGATGCCTGTTTGTTCCTCTTGTAATAAGCCGTGTCGTGTTAGAGCAAAAAATGTTGATGATAGCGGCAAAAAATCGCGTGCATGTCATCGATGTTCAGCTATTCTGTGAGTAATTGAGGATTTAATATGAATAGAGCGCATTTAGAAGAATTATATCATACGACTATTCGGCCTCAATTATTGAATGATTTGGAATTGAAAAATGTTATGGAAGTTCCAAAGATTTCTAAAATTGTTCTGAATATAGGGTCCAAGGATGCTGTGGCGGATAGCAAGGTTTTGCAAATAGCTGCCGATGTGCTTGCAAAAATATCTGGACAGGCACCGGTAAGAACATTAGCAAAAAAATCCATTGCAGGTTTTAAATTGCGAGAAGGTGTAGCAATTGGAACTATGGTCACGTTGCGTGGTCGAAAAATGTATGAATTTTTAGATCGACTTATTAATTTGGCTCTTCCTCGCGTTCGTGATTTCCAAGGTGTATCTGTTAAATTTGACGGTAAAGGAAATTATAATCTCGGTATCAAAGAGTGGATTATCTTTCCTGAGATCGAATACAGTGTTGGCGATAAAGTGTATGGTTTGAATATAACTATTCAAACGAGCGCTAAGAATGACAAGCATGGATTTGAGTTGTTAAAAAAGTTTGGCATGCCATTCCGTAAAGCATAAAGCAAGGTAATTGAGATATGGCTAGAAAAGCGATGATAGAAAAATCAAAAAGAGTACCAAAGTTTTCCTCGAGAGTACATAATCGGTGTGAACTTTGTGGTAGAGCACGAGGATACATGCGTATTTTTATGATGTGTCGATTGTGTTTCAGAAAAAATGCTCTCAATGGTTTACTGCCAGGTGTGAAAAAAACAAGTTGGTAATTATTTTGTATAGGAAGGATAGCAATGTCAATTGATGCTATCGGTAATTTTTTAACTATCATTAGAAACGGCGTAATGGCGTCTAAGTCTTTTGTTGTAGCTCCTCATTCTAGGATGAATTGGAATTTGGTGCAAATTCTGAAAGATGAAGGATTTATTAGAGACGCAGTGGTGATTGATGCACAGGTACCACGTCGAGAAATTAAAATTTTGTTGAAATATGTTGACGGCGAATCATCAATTCATGAAATTACTCGCATTAGTAAGCCAGGTTGTCGACATTATTCATCGATTAAACAAGTTAAGCCGGTCATTGATGGGCTTGGGATTTCTATTCTGTCAACAAATCGTGGCGTTGTTACTCATAAGAAAGCAAAGCAGCTCAATGTTGGTGGTGAAGTGGTATGCACTGTTTGGTAAAAGCTAAGGTATAGACATGTCAAAGATTGGAAGAAAGCCCATAAGTATTCGTGGCATACAAGTCTCTGTAGCCGGTCATAAAGTGACATACAAAGGGAATAGCGCAGCTGGTGTGTATGAGTTACCAGAGACTTTAAGCGCAGAAGTTAAAGATTCTTTTTTATTTATTCAGCCATCATCGCAGGGTGCTCGTTTAAGAGAAATTAATAGAATTTGGGGCTTGCACAGGGCTTTGCTGTCGAACTGTATTAAGGGGAGTGGCACTCCTTTTGAACGGCAACTTGAGATTATTGGATTAGGGTTTAAGGCAGCTGTTTCAGGGAAAAAAATACAGTTTTCTTTGGGCTATAGTCATAAGATTGATTTTATTTTGCCTGATGGCGTTTCCGCCGAGACAGATAAAACTGGTCAATTGTTGACCTTGAAGTCTCCAGATAGAGAACAAATAGGGCAGGCTTGTAGCAATATTAGGGCATTGAGGCCGCCAGAACCTTATAAGGGTACGGGCGTCAAGTTGAAAACAGAAACAATCCTTCGCAAGGCTGGTAAGACTAAATCTTCCTGATAGAGTTTAAAGGAAATCAATCGTGTCGGTACAAAAAAAAATTATAAAGAAAGCAGAGCGTAGAGCTCGTAGAACGCGAACTAAAATTAAAACCAGTTCAAATTTATTGAGAGTTTCAGTGTTTCGTAGCTTAAATCATATTTATGCACAGATCATTGATGATGCCGTTGGTAAAACAATATCAAGTTGTTCGTCATTAGAAATGAAAACAATTACCGGCGATAAGAAGGCTGTTGCACATGCCGTTGGCGTTGAGCTCGCAAAAAAAGCGCAAGAAAAAGGAGTAACTGCTGCGGTGTTTGATCGCGGAAGTTTTCTTTATCATGGGCGCGTTAAAGCATTGGCAGAAGGTCTACGTGAAGGTGGACTTCACATCTAGAAGTGACTATTTAGTTGGGATTTTATAATGGCAGATCATAAAGAAAATTTTATAGATAACGTATTGAATCTTGCCCGTGTAACCAAAGTGACCAAAGGTGGGAAGCGATTCTCTTTTGCAGCGTTGGTTGTTTCCGGTAATAAAGAAGGGAAAATTGGTATTGCTCTTGGTAAAAGCCGTGAGGTCTCTCAGGCGATAGCAAAGGCAACAAATCGTGCCAGGAAGAGAATGGTTGCGGTTGCCTTGCGTGGAGATACCATTCCTTATGATATCGAAGGTCGTCATGGTTCAAGTCGTGTGATCATCCGTGCAGCTTCTAAGGGAACGGGCGTTATTGCTGGTGGTGCAGTTCGTGCGATTATGGAAGCAGTTGGTATTAAGGATGTTCTTGCAAAATCATTAGGGTCTTCAAATCAACAAAATGTGGCGAAAGCTACGTTGAATGCTCTCGCAAAACTACGATCTGCTCAAAGAATTGCTTTATTGCGTGGCAAAACTATTAAACAACTGGTAAAGGATGAAAATGCTTAAACTGGATACACTATCAGCTTTAGTGAAAAAAAGAAAACGTGTTGGTCGCGGTGGTGATCGTGGTGGTACATCTGGTCGGGGACATAAGGGACAAAGAGCTCGCACTAGCGGAAATGCTGGTATAGCATTTGAGGGTGGCCAAATGCCACTTATTCGTCGTATCCCAAAAAGAGGGTTTAATAACACTCGATTTCAAGGTGAAGTAAAAATTATTAATCTTGAGCAACTTAACAATTTCTTTGAAGCAGGATCCACTGTTAACAAAGAAGTGTTAATTGAAAAAGGGATCATTAAGGGCAATATAAATTTTTCACTTAAGATTCTGGGAAAAGGGGATTTAAGTAAAAAACTTGTAGTTTTTGCGGATGCCTTTAGTGAAGCGGCAATTGCAGCTATTAAGAATGTCGGTGGTGAGGTACATATAATCCAGGAGAGTTGAGCCTGTGGTTTTACTAAAAAATTTTATTAACATTTTCTTTGTTCCAGAGTTAAGAAAAAAATTGTTTTTTACTTTGGGCGTCTTAATTGTGTATCGTTTAGGTAGTCATATACCCGTGGTGGGTGTTGATGTTGCTGCTTTAAAAAATCTACTTGACCAAACAACGGGGCTTGGGGGGTTGCTTGGTTATTTAGATTTATTCTCGGGCGGTGCGTTACAACATTGCACTCTTTTTGCGCTGGGTATTATGCCATACATTACTGCATCTATTACCATGCAAATGCTTGGTGTTGCAGTTCCATATCTTGAGCAATTGCTTAAGGAGGGTGAATATGGCAGAAAAATCGTGAACCAATATACGCGATATCTCGCATTAGTCGTTAGTATTGGGCAAAGTTTCGGTTTTGCTCTTTTACTTGAGCGTCAGGGGCTCGTATTGCAGCCAGGCTGGGGTTTTCGTATCATGTTGGTTTTGCTTTTATCCGTTAGTGCACTCTTTGTGATGTGGTTAAGTGAGCAAATATCGTTGTTTGGCCTTGGAAATGGTAGCTCGATGATTATTGCAGCAGGTATTGTAGTCAATTTTCCTAGCTATTTCATTAAGACGTGGTATCACGTTCAACAAGGGCACATGGAGTTGCCGGCTGCTTTGCTTATAGTTGCTATTTTTGTAGCAATAACAGCATGTATCGTATTTCTTGAAAAGGGAGAACGAAAAATCCCTGTTCAATATTCTCGCAGAATAGTTGGGCATAGAATTTATGGTGGCCAAAGCAGCTATATTCCGTTTAAAATCAACACTGTTGGGGTTATGCCAGTTATTTTTGCCAATTCAGTGCTCAATATGCCTATGTTTATTGCAGCTATGCTTGCTGGAAGATTTACGTTTTTTAAATGGCTTTCAGAAAGTTTATCCTCAACTGGCGTGTTGTATAATGTTGTTGAATTTGGTTTAATCATATTCTTTTCATTTTTTTATACGGCATTGGTATATAATCCTGAAGAATTGGCTGAAAATATCAGAAAAAGTGGTGGTTTTATACCTGGTATTAGGCCTGGAAAGAAAACAGCGGAATTCTTTTATTATATTCTTACTCGAGTTGGCTTGATAGGAGCTATATATCTTGCAAGTTTGGCGTTGTTTCCCAACATTATGCGAATGTTGATTAGCATGCCATTCGTGATTGGAGGAACCTCACTTCTTATTGTGGTTGGGGTATCTTTAGATACTGCAGCACAAATTGAATCATATCTTATTGAGCACAGATATGAAGGATTTTTGACATCAGGACGGTTAAGGGGTAGGAGCTCGCGTTGAAAGAGGAAAAAACTATTTATGTTTTTATGGGACCACCAGGTTCTGGTAAAGGATCGCTTGCGAAACTTTGTATTAAAAAATTCGGTTGGTATCAGTTATCAACCGGAAATCTGTGTCGGCAACACATTGAACGGCAGACTGAGATAGGTAAACAAATAGATTTTGCCATAAAATCTGGTAAACTAATTTCAGATAATCTCGTAGTGGCTATGGTTCAAGAGTGGCTTATTGAAATTTTTGATGAGACCACAGGAATTATTCTTGATGGCTTTCCAAGAACTGTCGCGCAGGCGGAAGCGCTTGATGCTTTGATAGCTACTACCTTTGATTCTGTTAGTCTGAACCTGGTTAAGCTAGTGGTGCCTAACGAAGAAATTGTAGATAGGCTTTCCGGTAGGTATATTTGCAGAAATAATCGGTGTCAGGCGGTTTACTCATTAAGAATCAATTCAGTACTAAGACCTAGAAGCGGTTTGGCTTGTGATGAATGCTCTGATGGGTTGGTTCGAAGGAGCGATGATGAAGCAGAATCAGTTCGTGAGCGTTTGAAGATCTATTATGCCCACGAGCAGGATTTATTGAAGTATTATCATCGGCGACAGCATGATATTGCGCAGGTTGATGGTACAAAAACATTAGATCGAGTTTTTGAGAAATTTGAGTATTTGATAAATCGTCGCAAGATTACATGATTACTATAAAAAATAAATCTGCTATAGCCAAAATGGAAGAAGCAGGAAAGCGTTTAGCCGCAATTTTTGATGAACTTCCTTCTATAATTGAGGTTGGTTCAACAACATTTGCTATTGATGCCTGGATTGAAAAAAGACAGCAACAGCTTGGTCTTGTTTCTAAATCAAAAGGTTATAAGGGCTATAAATATGCAAGCTGCATTTCGGTTAACGATGAGGTTGTTCATGGCGTTCCATCACCTGCTAAGAAGTTGCAAGTGGGCGATTTAGTTAAAGTTGATGTATGCGCTGCTTGGAATTGTTATTGTGCCGATATGGCAAGAATGTACTTTGTAGAGAATGCTGATTCAAAAGCGCGGCAATTGGCTGCAGTTGCTCAGAAAGCACTTGATCGGGGTATAACTAAGGCATATGCGGGCAATCGACTTTCTGATATTTCTTATGCTATACAGAGTGAAATTGAAGCCTCTGGTTACGGAATAGTGCGTGATTTTGCTGGGCATGGTATAGGAAAAATGATGCATGAAGATCCAGAGATTCTCAATTTCGGTGAACCGGGACATGGCCCTGTGTTAAGGCCGGGTATGGCATTGGCGCTTGAGCCTATGATAACGATGGGGAGTTATAAGATTGTTGTTCTTGATGATGGATGGACTGCAAAAACAGCAGATGGCAGTTTGGCTGCGCATGTAGAGGACACCATAATTATAACTGATGCTGAGCCTAAGATAATAACGAGACCATGAACTTAACAGAGTGTGGATATGAAAAATAAAGAAGATGTGATACGTATTGATGGTATTGTTAAGGAAACATTACCTAATGCGATGTTTCGTGTAGAAATAGAAGGCGGTCACGAGGTTTTGGGACATGTTTCCGGGAAGATGCGTATGAACTATATTCGAATTTTGCCTGGAGATAAGGTTGCTCTGGAGTTGTCGCCTTATGACTTGACCCGTGGAAGAATTGTGTTGAGATACAAAAATTAAAAATCAGTCGAGGATTTGTTTTTATGAAAGTAAGAACGTCAGTAAAGAAAATATGCAATGACTGTCATATCATTAAGCGTGATAGAGTCGTTCGTGTCATTTGTAAGAAGCACCCAAAACATAAACAGCGTCAAGGTTAAAATTAAATAAGGATTGGTATGGCCGCTAGAATAGAAGGCGTGATGCTTCCACAACAAAAAAGAGTTGAATACGGACTTACTTACCTATATGGTGTGGGTCTTACAACATCGAGAGCTGTATTGAAGACGGTTGGTGTAAATTTTGATACACGATGCAAAGACCTTACGGAGCAAGAGCTTACCGCGATTCAGAAAGAGCTCAGTCATTATGCTACGGAAGGCGAATTACGTAAACGTGTTGCGTTAGATATTCGTCGCTTGCAAGAAATTGGTTCTTATCGTGGATTGCGCCATAAAAAAGGATTACCAGTGCGTGGACAGCGTACCAAAACTAACGCACGTACTCGTAAAGGTCCTCGTAAAGCGGGCGGCGCAGTTGCACTTAAGAAAAAAGCAACCAAAAAATAATAGTTGACTACAAGGTATTTTAGCCGAGTGTGAAGGATAGAATGGCTTACAAAAAGACGAAAAAAGTCAAAAGACAGGTGGATTCAGTTATCGCGCATGTCAAATCATCTTTTAATAATACCCTCGTGACAATTACTACTATGGATGGAGATGTATTATTGTCAGGAAGCGCGGGTAGATTAGGATTTAAGGGATCACGTAAAGGTACGCCGTTTGCTGCATCGCAAATTAGCACCAACTTAGCCCGTGATATGGCTACTATGGGTGTAAAAAATGTTGAAGTCAATCTGCAAGGTCCTGGTGCAGGAAGAGATTCCGTAGTTAGATCATTGCAAGCTTCAGGTCTTAATGTCACGGTGTTACGTGATGTAACTCCATTGCCACATAATGGTTGCCGCGCTCCTAAAAAACGTCGCGTATAGAAAATAGTTACGTAGAGATCAGAGAGATAAGGGTATCATGACAAAGAAATCAGTAAGTACTGCTCCGCAATCTTCTAAACGCACCCATGTGCAACAGAAGGAAGAATCAAAAAAACCAGCCCGCAAGATGTCGGAGTACGGTAAACAATTATATGAAAAGCAAAAAGTAAAAGAAATGTACGGAATGCGTGAAAAGCAATTTCGTCGTTTCTTTTCGATTGCAGCACGCAAAAAAGGTGCAACCGGCGAAACATTGCTTAGTCTTTTAGAACGTCGTTTAGATAATGTTATGTTCCGGTTAAAGCTTGCAACTACGAGAGCACAAGCTCGTCAAGTTATTTCTCATGGACATGTATATGTTAATGGGAAGAAGGTGCATACAGCATCTTATCTCGTTGAGATAAATGATATAGTTTCCCTGAAGCCGGCTGTTTTTGATAAACAGGGTTTTGTTAATCAAGTTGTTAACAAAAGACTTGCTACAGCGGCAAAAGTTCCAGAATGGTTGGAGTTGAACAAAGCAGAATACAAGGGACAAGTATTACGTCATCCAGTGCGTTCCGATATTCAGGCGCCAATCGAAGAACACTTAATTGTAGAATTGTATTCTAAGTAATACCAGTAGGTGTCCACGTATATATTTTATTGTGGTGGTTATTATCCAGGAGACTCAATGAGAATGAGTAAAAGGGAATATAAGGTATTGACTATCCCTCGGTTGAGTTGGCAAAAAGAATCGCTGACGGAAAATTATGGCGAATTAGTTGCTCAACCGTTAGAACCGGGTTTTGGTACTACTTTAGGTAACGCCCTGCGTCGTACATTACTAGGAGCTGTTGAAGGTTCAGCTGTTACTTCGGTAATCATTAAAGGCATCAATAATGAGTTTTCCTCGATTCCCGGAGTAATTGAGGATGCAATGCAGCTGGTATTAAACATCAAAGAAATTGTAGTGCGCAATAAAGAAGGCCGTCCGGGTAAAATGTATCTAAAAATCTCTGACCAAACAGTTGCGCGTGTTGGAGATATCAAAGCGGACGAACATTTGGAGCTCGTGAATATTGATCATGTTCTAGCTCATGTCTCTCAGGATGGTGAACTCGACATCGAATTTTTCGTGGAGCCAGGTAGAGGATATCAGGCAGCGCAGTGGCCAATTGGGCAAGCATTGCAAGAAGATAATAGAATTTATATTGATGCGATGTTTTCACCGATTAAGAAAGTCACTTTTGATGTTGAAAAAACACGTGTTGGTAAAGAGATTGACTACGATAAATTGATCCTGAGAATCCATACGGATGGTTCTGAAAATCCTGTCGATGTTGTGCACTATGCAGTGTCTGTTTTGCGTACGCAGCTCGAACATTTTTTGGTAAGCGCTGAAATCCCATTTAATGAAATTTCAGTGGTGCCTCAAGAGTTTGTTGCCAGTGAACCGGTTGAAGAGCAAGTTGGACTGAAAGGTCTCTCAGCAGATTTATTACTCAAACCAATTGAAGAACTAGAGCTTTCAGTGCGTGCGCATAATTGCTTAATTAATGCCGGTGTAAAGCGCGTTTTAGATTTAGTTAATTTGAGTGATGATGATGTTCTGAAGATTAAAAATTTTGGGCGTAAATCTCTCAACGAAGTTAAAGATAGCATGAAGGCTTTTGGTCTATCATTTGGCATGAATATCAAAGAGTCTGACCTAAAGAAAGCTCTCAAAGATAAAGAAGAATAAAAGAGGTACAAGAATCATGATACATCAGAATGGTAGAAAAAAATTAAACCTTAAATACCCACATCGCCAAGCATTGTTGCGTAATCAGGTTATACATTTGATCACCTATGGCCACTTGGTAACTACTAAGGCTCGCGCAAAGGAAACGCAACGTTTAGCTGAACGCTTAGTAACATTGGCAAGAGAAGGTAATCACTTTAATGTGGTGCGTCGCGTCAAAGCTATGTTGCCTTATAAACAAGAAGCGATTAACTCTTTATTTAAAGAAATAGCTCCACGCTATGTTGGTCGTCAGGGTGGTTATACTCGTGTCATCCCTATGGGTAAGCGCATTAGTGACACTGCAGTTATGGCGCGTTTAGAGTGGGTCTTATAAATATAAGAGGTTGATTATATGATGAATAACATACATATCATTGAAAAAATTCAAGAAGTTCTTGTAGAAATTGAACCTATGGTCGCTTCTCATAGCGGGAAGATTCAGTTTGTAAAATTTGAAGATGATATTGTGTTTGTTCGTCTTGAAGGTGCATGCGCTACATGCCCAGCTTCTTTATATACATTGACTTGTGGTATTGAAGATCGTCTACGCAAAGATTTTCCCGATATCAAAGGTGTGTTGCCGGTTATAGATTGATCTACAAAATATACGAACACTTTGTTATTGCAAAGTGCACAAGAAGAAATACAACAAAACCCCGTTTTCATACGGGGTTTTTTACTTTCTAGAAGATGGGATAAGAGCAATCAATCTTATGGGTGATTCCGTAGCATTTTTAATTTTTAGAGGGCATATCATAACAAAACTTCCTACTGGAGGTAACTCATACAAATGAGCTGCATTTTCTATCAATATTTTGTTTTTTTCTAACCATAATTGGTGAATTTTAAACCCATTTTTAGGTAAATCTGGTGAAAGCGTATCGATTCCTAGAGCATATACCTTTCTTTGAAGGAGAATGTTTATTGCATCAACCGATAGTGATGGAAAGACAAGATTGTTGTGATATTTTTCAGGCTCAGACCAAAAACGTTCCCAACCACTTCTGATCATAACGCATGAATCTTGCGGAATGGTGCCGTGCTTATTTTCGAAAGCTATGATGTCGTGCTGTGTTACAAGGTAATTTTCATGAGCCTGTTCTGATACATTAATAACAATACAAGGCATGCACAAATTTTGAATGAGTAAATCATGTATAGCAGGAGCGCCTTGAATACAGTGACTTGGCGCATCTATATGAGTTCCGATACCCGCATTCATGGAGAAACTCATCACACGGAATTTTACAGAGTTGTCGCATTCCTGATAATCAAGGGTTATGTGTTGCGCAAAACCACAACTCGCATTCCATGTACTTATGTGTTCATCGATGGTATGTGTGAGATCAATGAGTTTATAGGGAAAATTCATATAAATTCCTTAAACTATTCATTCTTGCTCTATAATCCGTATCATGCTTCCGCGCGGCATTTTTTCAACCACAAAATGGACAGGAAAGTTATCTTTCATAGATGTTAAATGTGATACGATGATCACTTTAGAGAAATCATGTTGAATTTTATAGATTGCATCCATAATATGTGCAAGCCCTTCTTCGTCCTGTGAACCGAATCCTTCATCAATGATTAAGGTTTGTAGAGACGTTCCTGCTCGACGAGCAAGTAATTTTGATATAGCAATTCTCAATGCAAAATCAATACGAAAAGCTTCTCCACCAGAGAATAATTCGTATGGTCGCATACCTGCTGCATCAGAAATTTTAATATCGAGAGTTTCTCTGGTTCCACCTTTTTTAAGATCACGTAGTGATTCGATGATAATGTGCGCCTGGTTATTGGTTAGCTTTGCAAGAAGACTATTGGCTTCAAATTCTATCTCTGGTAAGGATTGTTCAATCAGCAATGCCTGAACGCCATCTTTGCTCGTTGCTTGTGCTATCGCCTGATAATCTTCTATGAGAGTACGGGATTTAGCGATCTGCTGCGTATTGAGATCGAATTCTTTTTTGATGTTTTCAAGGCGCTGATGTTCCAATTCGAGGCTACCTTTACAAAGTAGCAGTTCTTCCTTTTGATTGTGTATTTTTTTGAGTTGTTCGTTTTCTACATGATGTTTTTGTTCCAATGTACTTAGATGATGAACCAACTCAGAAAGATTGACGAATTCCTGTTGTAGATTAATCCGTTCTTGTTTTAACGTCTTTAATTGAGTACACAAAGTGGTTATTTCTTGTTTGCGTGCATCTTGTAAAGCGATTTGGTGTTGCATGTGTTCTGCGTGTGCGATGACAGTTTTGAGTTCATCAAGTTGATGTTGAATATGTTGATGTTGTTCTTGATCATAAGTGTTCTGAGTCAGATTTTGCTCTGCGGTACAAAGCGCCGATTGTGTTTGTTGATAAGGTTGATGCTGCGCAAGTAATTGAGTGTAATTGTCTTGCGAAGCATTAAGCTGGATCTCAGCTTGTTTAAGGTTATCTAATGCGCGAATCTCTTCCTGTTTGAGAGTATCGATAGCTTCTTGTCTACTGGTGAGCTCTTGTTGTAAGGCAGCAAGTTTTTTTTGATGCTCCTCGATACGATATAAACGTTGCTGATCATTTTCATGATGTTTGCGTATACTTTGAACATGCTCATTCTGCTGAATGAGTAAGTCTTTAAGTCGTGCGACGAATGCAGTTAGTCTTTGTAAGCGATGCTGCAAAAAACGTTCTTGTGTATGAAATTTTTGCTGTAGAAATTTTTTGCGTGATACCGAGAGATTTTGCTCGCAGAGAGGGCAACTAGGGTTATGATCATCATAAGAAAGTTTCTTTTTTTGCTGCAGCAGTTCAAGTTCATTGGTTACCCATATTCCTTGTGATCGGTAATGATGATAAAAGCTCTTTCTCTTTTCAAATTGCTGTTCGATCTTCGATACATCTTCAATACTAAGTTGTGGCGTAGCAAGTGATTGCTCTTTTTTTAGTGTAAGCGTGACTTGTTCTAATTCGCGTAATGCATTGTTATAAGATTGTTGAGTTTGTTTAAACTGATCTGCGATTCGTTCGCAGTTGAAGTGCAATCTATCGCGAATAGTGCGTCGTTCGAGCAATTTCTGTTGATGCGCCTCAAAAAATTGTCGTTCAATCGTGTGAAGCTGATTTTTATGTTGGAGAATTTCTTCTTTCAACTTGAGGTTAGTTTGTAGGGTGTGTTGGTGTTGCGCGAGAGATGAGAGTAATTCTTTTTTTTGTAATTCAAGATCAGCACTTTGTATATGATGATGTTGATAGCGATTAACTTCGCGCCAAAGCGATCGCACTGCCATAAGCTGTGTACGTGCTTGATGTTCTTGTGTTGCTATGTGTTCAAGCTTAAGGACGATCATGTCAGATTGTTTTTGTTGCTCGCGCGTAGCGGCTAAATCCTTGGATAGGAGATCGAGCGTTGTTTTTTGTTTGAGCTCAAGTGAGTTGATTTCATCAAGACTGGTAAGAACTTCTTGGCGACGAAGTGAAAGACCTTGTTGTTTTTGAAGTTCCACCGCTAATTTCTCTTGATAAAAATTTAATGTGGTATTGTGACTCGTTAGCTCCCTTACCTTTTCCATTGCTTGTTTGCGAACAGCTTCGTATTCTTGTAACCCTAATATTGCGGCTAAGATTTCTTTGCGTTCCTTTGGAGATTTAGTTGAAAATTCGTGTGATTGTCCTTGGCGCAGAAATGCCGAATTAATAAAAGAATCGTAGCTGAGTCGTAAAGTATTCTCTATGATTTCTTGTGTTGCACGGATGGTTTTTCCGCTGAGAGGTATCCACGATGCTTCAGTGTCTTGTATGGTACCAAATTCAAGATTCGTATATGGTTTTCCATAGGTTAATGCAAATTCGCGCTTCACACGATAATTGGTGTTATTAAATCCAAAGTCGAAAATAACCATCATATGTGTTTGGCCGAGGTGTAAAAGTCCGTGATCGGGTTTAGTTGTTCCTGAAATTTTACGCGCTTGCCCCCAAAGTGCCCACGTTATTGCGTCTAAGAGTGCTGATTTCCCATGACCATTTTTTCCTGAAAGACAGATAAGTGGGTAAGGGCCGAAATGAATGGATTGTATCTCTGGACCATAGCTTAAGAAATTTTTTATACACAATTGAATTGGTATCATAATTCACTACTATTTTTTTATAGAAAGAATGTTAACACGATACGTTACGTTTATGAATATTCGCCAAACTCACCAAAATATTTATGCTAAAAACATGTTCTGTAAGTATGAACAAAGGATAATTGTATGCATGATACCATATTTAGAATGTATGATATACGCGGTAAAGTTGGCATCGAGTTGCTCATACCCCAAACCTACGATTTAATACGCGCATTAGCAGTCTACCTTGTCGAAAAACAACCAATGCTCAAAACAGTGGTTGTTGGGATGGATGGTCGTACACATTCGCCATTGATTAAAGATGAAGTATGTAGAGCTTTGCTGGATAGTGGTCTAGATGTGATATTCCTGGGCGTTTGTCATTCGCCGCTTATGTATTTTTCACTACGCTCACTCCCTGTTGATGCTGGCATTATGATCACCGCATCGCATAACCCAAAAGAATATAATGGGTTTAAAATTTGTCTTGGAACTGAATCATTGTGGGGGGAAGCATTTCAGGAAATAAAACAGTTATACAAGCAGAAGGTTTCGTTGTTTGCCCCAGCTAGGGGAGTCTATCGTGAAGAATCTATAATACCGCATTATGTGCGCTATTTAGCACAATGCTTTCCTCAATTAGTAGGCATGTCGTCGTCAATGATTTTTGATTGTGGTAATGGCGCGACTGGAGTCGTTATTCCCGAGCTGATTGAAACGATGCAGTGGAAAAAAGCTCGAGTCCTTTGCGCAGAAGTTGATGGTACGTATCCAAACCATGATGCGGATCCCGTAGTTGATGAAAATATGCGTGATGTAAAACAAGTGTTGCAGGAGACTGATGCTGTTGTGGGTATAGGATTTGATGGAGACGGTGATCGCATGGCTGCAATGACGAAGCAAGGATATCTCGTTGCAGGTGATCAGATGCTTGCTCTGTTGAGTGCTGCGCATATACGGCAGTATCCTGGTGCAGCGATTGTATGCGACATCAAGAGCTCTTCAGTATTGTTGGATGTTATTGAGCAACAGGGTGGTCGAGCGGTTTTATCGCCATCGGGTCATTCTCTTATCAAAAGAGCGATGAAACAATGTGATGCGAAAATTGGTGGTGAGTTGAGCGGCCATTTCTTTTTTTCTGATTACTATTTTGGTTATGATGACGGTGTTTATGCTGCGCTCAGATTATTATCGCTACTGCAGGAACAACAAACGACATTGCATGATCTTGTGAATAGGTTACCTGTTAAAGTGAGTTCTCCCGAATTTCGGTTGGCATGCGATGAGGACAAAAAGCATGAAATCATCAGCGCTGTGCGAACAACTCTGGCATTACGTTCAGATGTACAACTGAATATCATTGATGGCGTTCGAGCTACCTTCCCGATTGGAATGGGAATTTTGAGGGCATCAAATACTCAGCCAGTGCTGAGTATGCGTTTTGAGGCAGATACGAGACATGATTTACAGGAATTGAAAGAAGTATTTATTAAAGCGATGGCGCCCTATTTAGATGAATCATTGCTACAAAAAGAGTTGATGGAGCGGCGTGGAGGAAGTGGTACGTGAGAGATATAGGACTTCATTTACGGTTAAAAAGTTCTCTTACTGAATTATTGCATACGGCTCATGAGCTACAGTTGCCGATTTTTCAGTGTTTTCTCATATCGCCTTCAGGTTTTCTCTTGAATCCATCAGAAGAAGAAATTATTCAAATTTATCCGAAAATGCAGTCATTTGCACAACGTTATTTACATGCTTCCTATTGGAGCAATCTAGCGAGTGTACGTCACACAAAACATCGTGTTCTCATGAAAGAGTTAGATCTTGCGCGGCGTTTAGGTTTTACTCATCTGGTCATGCACCCAGGCTCGGCAAAAGGCGCACTAAGCCAAAAAGAAGGTATTGATGCTGTTGCGCGCGTTCTTAATACGTTGTTGCAGCATGAACCTGAAGTTAAGTTGGTACTAGAGAATGTTGCGCATGGCAATATGTCAGTGGGAGGTAATCTTCAGGATTTTAAACGAGTACTAGAAAAAATAGATAAACCTGAACATATCTTTTTTTGTATTGATACCGCACATGCTTATTCCTATGGCTATGATCTTTCCAGCGCAGACGGGAGAGAGCGTTTTATTAATGAAATTCAGACAACTATATCGATCCAGAAAATTGCATTGATACACTTAAATGACACCTATGACAGCCTTGGGTCCAAGCGCGATCGGCATGCTGCCCCTGGAAATGGCAAAATAGGCGAAGATGCTTTGCGGCAGTTAATTTTGGATACTCGTCTTCGAGGAATTCCGCTGCTGCTAGAGCCGCCAGAATTGAATCAAGAAGAATTGTGTGCGCTTAAACAACGTATTATGCAATGGCATAATGAGTAACTGGGGAGAGTAGAGCTATGAAGCTGCGGATAGCCATTAATGGTTTTGGTAGAATTGGTCGTAATTTTTTGCGAGTTGTACTGTCTGATAAGCGCGCACTAGAAAAGCTTGACATAGTAGCCATTAATATCGGACCAAGTGATCCAGCCATGCTTGCGCATCTTTTAAAATACGACACGTTAATGGGTGCGTTTGCTGGCGATGTTTCTTACAGCCAAGGAACATTGATTATTAATGATATAGCTATAGCAATATTGGCTGAAAAAGATCCACAACGAATCTCATGGAACACATTCTCAATCGACTGGGTAGTCGATGCTTCTGGTAAATTTACTCACCGGGAAGGAGCTCAACTTCATCTCGATGCAGGTGCAAAACATGTTCTAATTACCGCACCGGCCAAAGATGAAGATGTAACGATTATTCCTGGAGTGAACGCGCAAGAATACAATCCTAAAACACATCGCATTGTTTCTTTGGGTAGCTGTACCACCAATGCCGTGGTGCCGATGCTTAAAGTACTTCATGAGGCCTTCAACATAGCTACTGGTTTTATGACAACCGTTCATGCATACACCAATGATCAAGTATTGTTGGATGTTGCGCACAAGGATCCACGGCGTGCACGAGCAGCTGCGCTTAATATTGTTCCCACTACAACGGGGGCTATGAAAGTGTTAGATAAAGTATACCCGCCTCTTGCCGGAAAGATTGGCGGTTCAGCACTTCGTGTGCCGGTGGGTAAAGTCTCTCTTATAGATGTAACCGCAATGGTGACGGCATCGTGTTCTCGAGATGCTATCAATGATGCATTTCTAAATGCTGCGCAGAGTAAGGTCTTGCACGGCATTGTGAGGATTAGCAACGAGCCGCTGGTATCTTCTGATTACGGTGGTACTGAATATTCAGTAGTGATAGATGCTCTATTGACTGATGTTCGGGGTAATTGCATAAAGGTATTTGGCTGGTATGACAATGAATGGGGCTATAGTGCACGATTAAAAGATTTTCTTGTATCCATTGCGTTATAAAAATGAAGAGCAGCAATGTATTTCACTTCGCTGAATAAATAATATTTAAAAAAAATAATTTTCCATATTGACATTTTTGCCCCGTCGTAGTTTGATCTGAACAACCGATTCTTCACGTGAATAGAGAGATCAATAAGCAGTAGCGCATTAACCCCAATAAGCAGTGAAGGGATTACTATGATGTCTCTTGGTGAATCGATTGCGTGGGCAGTCTGCATGTTTCTGGTTCCTGTTGCGTATAGCAGCATGGATCTGGTGTCTCCGCGGCAAATAGAAGCATATCGTATGCTCTAGTTGTTGTAGATGCATGGGTAGTAAGAAAAGTACTTAGGTCATAGAATTGTCGAGCTACAGTTTCTATGGCCTTATGTTTTTCGTACAATAGAGTTTGCATGGTATCCGGATATTATCAGAATTTTACTTCACAAAAAACAAAAAATTCTTTACTGTATAGTGCATATGATCATGAAATTTCTTTGATTTTTCAATATGGGCCCATAGCTCAGCGGTTAGAGCAATCGGCTCATAACCGAGAGGTCCCAGGTTCAAATCCTGGTGGGCCCACCATATTGAAATGAACGATTAAAGTTTCTAAAAGCGCAAAGGAGCTCATGGTAGAGAATCCATTTACCACCTTCATAGATCTAGTTACCTATGATGCAGCACTGAGAGCTCTTCAACAAAAACGTTTGTCTCTTATATCTGAACAGAATCATTTACAATCCACTTTATCTTTATTGGAGCGAAATGCGGTGCTTGCGAAAGCGCGATTGGCTGACCTACGAAAAGAAGTTGATAAGCTCGAGCGTGATCTTCATGAACTTGATGAACAATTATCTGACAAGCAGCGTCGATTGAGTCTCGTCAATACGCCAAAAGAATACATGTCGCTTCAGCAGGAAATAGAGGTCCTTGAACAGAATAAACGGAAAGCTGATGATGCACTTCTTGCACTTTGGAGTGCTTTAGAAGAACATCAGAAAGTTGATAAGCAGCGTGAAAGTTCTGAATCTGTAGAGCGAGACGCAGTACATACAAAGCTCAGAGAATTACAGCAAAATCTTGCTGAGCTTGAACAAGAAATAGAAAAAAAACAGCGCTTGCGCGTAGAGAAAGAGATAAAAACTCCTGATGCATGGCGTGAAAAATATGCAATGATGTTGACGCGTGTTGAAAATCCGGTAGTGCCGGTGGAAAATGCAAGTTGCAGTGCCTGTTTTTATCCAATTGCCCAACAAGATCTTGCAGCTCTCATGCGGCACAAATTACTTGAATGTAAGGGATGCTATCGCATCTTGTATTATCTCTAACCCACTGTGATATCATGAAACAACTATCCTTTTTGGAACATATTGAAACATCATCGAATGAATGTGTTTCGCTTGCGGGTGCACACTGGAAACTATTTATTGATGGTGCATCGCGGAATAATCCAGGGCCAGCTGGTGCGGGCATTTTTATTATGAAAGAGCACGTACCCATGATAAAAAAGGGATTTTATCTTGGTCTTAAAACCAATAATCAGGCCGAATATTATGCGTTATTATTGGGCCTTTTTTTAGTGCAACCCATGTTATGTCCGCGTGATACCGTACTAATCGTATCTGATTCCCAATTGCTTGTTAGGCAATTGCAAGGAATCTATCGCGTAAAACATGCCGATCTTATACCGCTTCATCGCGTTGCGCGCCATGTGATGAGTTCTATGAATGTTGATGTGATGCATGTGTTACGTGAAGACAATAAAATTGCTGATAAGCTTGCCAATCAAGGCATAGATCAAAAGAACGAAATTCCTCAAGATTTTCTTACATGGCAAAAACAGTATGCGTAATCAATGGTATTTACTCGTAGTTGCATTCGGCATCCTGGGCTTTCATGAGCCGCTTCTCGGTAGAAAAAAAGCCAAGCGCGTAGATGCGCCAATTGCCAGTGAACAACCATCAGTACAACAAGAACGTGTAACCGATTTTTCGGAGCATGATCAGATCAAAGAAAAGGCGTACAATATTCGAGTCCTTTTAAGTGAGCAGCCATCTGATGTTGATAATGTTTCGTGGTGTTGGGAACTCAAAAGTTCTGCAGGGTTTTTTCTTGCAGATAGTGTAACTGGCAGTAATCGTATGAAAAGCGCGCAAGTGCAGTTACGTATATGCGCCAAAGAAGGTTTTTTCTACATAAATGATAAAAAAGTACAACAAAAAGAATTTTTATTAAAAGCGCAAGATGGGCACATCCTGTTTCAAGATAGAGCGTATGGGGGAAGCTTCTTTTTGGTCATACATGAGAAGTTTAATCGTTGCTACCTCATCAATGTTGTTGATCTCGAGGAGTATGTATGCTCCGTTCTTAAAAGTGAAGGCTGGCCTGGATGGCCATTGGAGATGAATAAAGTGCTCGCGGTTACTTCGCGAACGTATGCCTTAGCGATGATGCAAGGAGCTCGAGAAAACAAACGTATATATGATTTGAAAAATACCAATGTGCATCAAACGTATCATGGTGCCCATGCTCAACAGATATTAAAAAAGGCAGTTGATGCGACTAAGGGCTTGTTTGTGGGTTATCAAGGTAATCCTATTGTCGCCATGTTTGATATTTGTTGTGGTGGTGTAGTGCCTGCGCATATCGAAGGATTCGATTTTGGTCGAGCTCCCTATTTGGCACGAGATTATGCATGTACTTATTGTAGGGATTGCAGTTCGTATCACTGGAGCTTTTCCCTGGGCAAATCTGATTTGATTGCACATCTTCAAAAAGACTATCCGCAGCTTACGACGTTGCGAGAATTCAAAATTACCAAAAAAGATAAGGCTGGACTTGTTTGTGAAGCACGTGCTAAAGGAGTACGTACTACGTTGGCATTGACTGGTAGAAAGCTCTATTCTTTGTTTAAGGAAATCAAAAGCTACTGTTTTGGTGTACAAAGAAAAGGAAGCGCTATCATCTTTTCTGGTCGTGGCTTTGGCCATCATATTGGATTGTGTCAATGGGGTGCTCGCGCGATGGTGCGTGATGGATGGGATTATCGTAATATTCTAACGTATTACTATCCAGGTACTAAGTTGATGAAATTAGGATAAGAAATAAGGGTAAAATATCAAAAACAGCTTTGACTTTGATATTTTTTTCCTCTACACTTTTGATGTCTTTGATAGATAGGGGCGGTTAGCTCAGTTGGTAGAGCATCAGTCTTACAAACTGGGGGTCACAGGTTCGAGTCCTGTACCGCCCACCAACTTTTAGCAACAACAAATTAGGTTGTTGAAAGTGGATAATTTTGACATATCACAAATTTGGATTCCTCGGTAGCTCAGCTGGTAGAGCAAACGACTGTTAATCGTTGGGTCGCAGGTTCGAGTCCTGCCCGAGGAGCCATCGATTTTGGAGCTGTAGCTCAGTTTGGTTAGAGCGTCCGCCTGTCACGNNGGTCGCGAGTTCGAGTCTCGTCAGCTCCGCCATAATGTTTGATCCTGCATTATGGCGATGTTCTTAAATGGTTCACGCAGCACTACATCGAGCTTTTCATCGTTAAGCTCCAAGTTCGAAAAGAAAAACCCTAGAAGCTGTTGTTTTTCATCTAATTTCGAACTCATAAAAAGATCCTTAGCATTTTTCGCTAAATATAATATCTCTTTTGCTGCGATTAATTCAGCTTTATTTCCCTGATCGTAGGACTTTATTTCTAGTATAAGATTTTGCTGCTCCCCTTTATATTCTTCGAGTTTGAAATGATAAGTTTGAGCATCAATTTTGCCATCAATATGCATATCGATGAGTTTTGAAATTCGCTCTTGAGTGAGATTCAATTTTTGATTGAGTTGATGTTGGGATAATCGCGCGGCTTCTTGTTGTTGTATCTCGTCGGCTTCTATGTAATTTACAATTTCGTTAATTTGCTCATCGCTCAGTTGGATATTGTCAAAATGACTCACGAGTGTACGTAGCAAAGCTTCTTCTTTTACCCATTTCTTGGTACATATTCGTTTAGAGTTATGGCAACTGTAATATATATACTTTTGCTTTTTGATGTCTCCGCTTACCATGCTGCCGCATTTTTTACAATTAATTAAACCGCGCAACAAAATTGGTTTTCCTGCATATTGCGCAGGTGCCTTATGATGGTTTGCAATAATGCTTTGGACTGTGTTAAAAGTCCATTCTGATATTAAGGTAGGATATTTATGAGGGTGACGTTGGCCTTTGATGTGCATCATGCCGATATAAAAAGGGTTCTTAAGTATGAGTTCCACGGTGCGAGCAGTTATTGATTTGCCGCGAGATGTTTTTGCAAATCCAAGAGCACGCATTTTTGAAGCAACTGTTTGAAAGGAGTTGTTCCCTTTTGCATACAGTTCAAATATTTTCACTACGCATGGTGCTTGCGCTGGATCAATTTCAATATTCTTTGTTCCCGAAGGCAGAGTAATATTTTTATAGCCATATGGTGCTTTAGAAATCCATTGTCCATTCTTAATGCATTGTTCTTGGCTTCTCTTTACATTATCTCCAAGCTGGCGGACATAACTTGAAGCGAATAATACGCCAATATCCCATTGTAACAACTGCGCACTATTAGAAAGTTGATTTACAATGAGTCCTTCTCGTAAAAAATGTAATTCAAGCTTGCCTTGTTTGCGAAGCTCATCAAGCAAAGGTGTTTCCCTAAAACTACGTTGTAGGCGATCAACAGTATCGGTAATAAGTGCGAATGGCTCTTTTGCCTTTTTTACATAAGTAATAATTTGTTCAAACTGCTTTCGCGTTTCTTTTGAAGATGATTCAGTTACTTGAAAAGTGCTATCGATTTTAAAGTTCTTCTTAAGTGCATACTCAGTTAATCGGCGCACTTGAGCAGGAATGGATTGACCGTCTTCCTGCTCTTTACTCGAGACGCGTGCAAATATAATAGCTTTCATGATTGTTTGATATTAGTGAGGAGTTCTTGAAGATCTTCTTTTTTGTAGAGACGATAATGATTAAGCGGGTTGCGATAAGTGTCTATTTTCTTTGCGCGCTCCCAATTTCGTAGTGTGTTGGGCGCTACGCCAAGAAATTTAGCAGCATCTTGAATTTTTAGGTAATCAGTTATTTTGATCATTGATTGAATCCTTAATAGAACATTATAAGTTTACTAAACATTAACAAACATCACCATTTAACGGAGAATCTGATTTCCGATTTCTTATTTGCTTAGGCAATCGGAAAATCGGAAATCAGTTAGTTGATGTTAGATTAATAAGCCTCGCGTTTTAGCTTTAATAGTTAGCGTCTCAACTTGAGATTTAGTAATTTTCATCTGATCTACTATCGCTTGAATTGTGTAACCGCTTGCTTTCATAGTTGCGACCTTCCTGATACGTTCTTCTTCTGGATCATTTGATATTTCCCAGCACCATCGGCCAGCAGTTTCTTTCAGCTGGACTTGAAATGAACTTGCATCCTCACCAGAAAAATGTCGTGCTTTGTCGAATTTAATTTCAAAACAAGCACCTTGTTCTGATTTATAATCGTCTAAATGCTTTAACATGATTACAGTATCTAATATGTCCTCTCTTTTACTTGTACCTCTTTGAACGCCGTTTTTTCCTGCATGATGAACAAAAAGAATCGATTTGCCTTTTCTGCGTAAGTTGAGCGCCCATTCTTGAGCTTCTTGCCAGCTTTCAGATTCATTTTCACTACCGCTTCTAAATAGACATGAGATGTTATCTATAACAACCAGATCAACCCCGTCGAGTAATGGTTCAATAGAGTCTCTGCCTTCTTTGCAAGAAAAATCAGGCATTGGATTTTCTTGAACATCTGGAGTTAGTAATACGAAAAAATCAGTAATATGTTTTTTGTTGCTCATAGCAGCAACTTTGTACAACCTCTCTTGCATCAACACAGCCGGCATTTCACCGTCAATATACAGAACTTTTTTTGGTTCGGGAGCTGTCCATCGTAAAAACGTGCCTCCACTAGCTACTGCATATGCGATACCTAAGGCTATATGAGTTTTACCCACACCTCTTTTGGCAACTAATAGAACTAGTCCCTGAGTTGGCAAAAAAGGCGCAAGAAGCATTTTTCTTTGGGGAAGTTCTAAAGTGAAGAGTTCATCTATTGTCATAGCTCGCAGCAAACCACCTAATGAAGTAAAATTAGTATTTGGTTTTTCTTCTTGCGTAGTTTGGGGCACATACTCTGGGGTCCTTGCAGCAAGCTCTAGTAGTTGATCAATGGTGTTTCCCATTGCTAACCAATCGCTTACATCTTTGCCATGTGATTCGCTGTATTCGATGCCCGGTAAGTTAATCACCCGAAGCTTTTTTACTTTGCCATAAAGACTGTTGGTGATTAGATCTTTTCTTTTTAGACCGGCTTTGTCGTTATCATAAAGAAGCACTACATTAGCATTCTTGAGTGTGTTCGTGAATCCCTCATTCCATTCAGTAGTTTCTGGTGCTGTGCCAGCGATGAGCATGTTTTTGAGTAAAATATCTGCATCTTTTTCTCCCTCTACTAAAAAAATCATCTCATTTTTTTCAATTCCGGTTAATATTTCTGGTAAACGATAAAGTATCTTTTCGCATCCAGTTCTATTGTTAATGGGTCTACCATCTTTGCCATATTGTTGCCAGATAAAACTTTTGTCTTTGCCTTCAAACCCGGGTTCGAAACGCTGTTTCCAGCAAATAAGTTGTCCATCTTTATTTATGTAGGGATAAGTAGCGGTCTTCGTAGGCTTTGTTGCTGGATTTGCCAAATAGATTTGCGGCTGTTGAAATGGGCTTGTAGTGTTAAGATCCATTGCGCTGCGTATAGCTGTGTAGTTACACCCAGCATGGCAATGCAATAAGATTTTACCGCCATCGCCTTCAGATATAGACAAACTTGGGCTTTTGTCATCATGTACAGGGCAACGGGCCATGTAACCATTTCCACAACGTCTGGGTTGATAGCCTGTTTTGCTTTCCATAAGAGAAAGAATTTCTTCGAGGGATGTAGATTGTCCAGAGTTATTGTTTTTGCTAGAATATGTCATGTAAATCCTCTATACATGGACCGGTTCGTTTCCGGTCTTTTTTTATTTAAAACTATTTTTCACACCTATTGCTGATATTTCCTTGTTTATTCCTTCTATTAATTCGATAAAGAAGTGCAAAAAAGTGAACTAGATTGCACACTTCAATTATCACTGTATCTGATTTTTTTTTCGGGAGTTTGTATTGTTAAGTAACTTTTGGGTATCCATACAAAAAGCATGGCACTATTTTTCTCACCCCAGCGATTTTGATAATTCATGATTTTTAAGAAGAAGATCAACTATTATTGAATCGATGTTTTCACGAGTTTTCGCGCGTCGTTATTTCTTGCAACCAATTATTTTTTAGATTACTTTTGTATCCTATTTCTAGGATTAATAGGATAGCTATTTATCAAACGTGCACATATGACAGAGCGTAATGATGAAAATATTGAGATATTATGAGGGGCAAGTCTACGCAGCAAAAAACGATTATGATTTTTGTAGAATTCTAGTTACAAAGCTTAATCCATTAATGCGTATTCTAGCTCCTGGGTTATATAATAAATGGGACCAAGAAAAAAAAGCTTATGTAACAACTCGACTTGAACTCGAAGCTAAAGTCTTAACTGAGGCTATTGAGTACTTCAAATTGTTGAAGAAACGGCTTAGAAAAAAAGGTCTTTTGAAGGAAATACAAATAAAACAACATATATGTATCATCGAAACAATGCTTAGATTTGGCGAAAATAGAAGTGCTACGTTTGTTAAAAAATCGATAGATCCAGTAAATGAGCGATGTTTTAAATGGAGAAAAACTAAATCAAGAGAGCTTTATTTGAGCAGTGATATAAAAGATTTTGAATGGGAATGCCTTAATTGCCATGGCTTAGAAATAGATCACAGACTATATACTTTTCCTTCATATGTTTATGGAGTTTACACTGAGGTTAAAAATTTATGTTTAACAATTATAGCTCTAAGTATGGGAGAGCTGGTTAAAGATCGCGTTGAAATACGCTATAGACCTGGGACAAAATTTGTTGAAAAAAAAGATGGCAATATATTGCAGGGGTATAGATGTTCATGTGGTTATATCTATGATGATAAAACGGCTAAAAAAGGTGCTAATGACCAATTTATTTCCTTCGATCAACTTTCTGAAGATTTTTGTTGTCCCTTCTATAAATGTCCAATGAGCCACTTTGAGATATATCGTTATCCAATTCTTTGTAATGTGTCTCATGTTAATTCTTTTAACTTTGCACCGTCATTTCACGAGTTACAGAATCTAAATGATCTTCTTAATAAAGATTGTGAGAATATAGAGGATAATGATATATGGATCGCTGTTGAGATGCTACATCGCATTGACTGGGCTTGGAATATTTCACGCGATTATTTACGAAAAAAAACAAATACATTGAGTCATAAAGATGCTAAAGATTGTGCCCGGAGCGCTTTTCTTTTAGGGCTATGCAATTTAACAGCTGAGGTAAACAAGCTAGAGCCCAAACGAAAGCGGAATAGAAACGCGTTGTTTTGTGATCGCGTTCACGTAAAAGAAAATCTAGAAAAGGTTCTTCATGAAATTTATCATTCGAGTGATCAGACTCTAAGTAAAGCTAGTGATATAGCAATACCATATGCAATTGAACTAATACTCGAAGACCATAACCAATTGCGCCTATTTGTGGAATGGATGCCAGGAGTTATTGAGGTATGTCATATTCATTCTTTTCAAGATAGTGCTATTAATATTGGCCGGAGTTTTGTAGCTGATCTTCTTGATCACCCGGGCGAATCTATAAAAATAAACTTATCTGAAGATTTAGATGAAAATGCCAAAGAATATCTACGTAGGATAGGTATTAAAGGTGTGCTTGCAAGGCTATTTATTCGTGAGGCAAAAGCTGATAAGGCCATTTTTTGGCCTAAGCGCAGAGTTCTCGAGGATATGCCC
This sequence comes from Candidatus Dependentiae bacterium UBA6230, assembly GCA_002441565.1. Classification (GTDB taxonomy): domain Bacteria; phylum Babelota; class Babeliae; order Babelales; family Vermiphilaceae; genus UBA6230. The sequence continues at coordinate 133,381 of DJWM01000003.1, read as the reverse complement.
GGTGCTACGTTGAAAAAATTATGTAATTCTATCCAGAAGTTTAAAACGGTTACGTGGCTTTAAAATAATGTGCGTTATAAACCCAATTTATCTCGGCAGTATTGCCAAATTTCAGCTTGTTTTGTTTCACGGTATTTTATTTCGTAATAATTCCAATATTTAGCTTTCAACGCAATAAAGGTTTTATTTTTGAGCCACGGCGGCTTTCTGTCTAATGTGCCAGCCCTATTTTTGATTCTACGCTCTATTTTTTTTGCCATTGCAATGCAACGTTGGGCAGGTGTGAGCACTTGTGTGAAATAGCCAAGGTTTAGACATTTTCTACACAAGAATACACCTTCATTACAATATAGGATGCGCATTCTTTTATTACATTCAGGGCACCGAAAGAAATAACGAAATCCGCCATAATTACATGCTTGTTTTTCATGTGGGATACTGTAGGAGCCTGCTTTGCATTCAACTAGATAGCAATTATCCAATAAAAATGCCTTAAGCTTGTAACGTGGGATTTCTAAAATAACCTTATTCCTGCACCATTCGACGCCCTCTTTGTTTCTGAACATTTCAAAAGAATCTAGTGTTATAAATTCAGAGCATTGTTGTTTCGGAGCATGTTTTAACTTGACTTTAAAATACCAAAGATGATGAATCATAAAATTTTTCCTTTATCGAAATAGATAAGCAATCCGAATGATCGAAGCTCTAGAATGAACGAATTTATTCAAATTGAAATGGTCGCGCTTGCTTTTACTTATTTTTGAGGGCTTTTGTAGTATTCTAGAGAAACTGTATCATGAATTGTGGGACAATTAACTATTATAGACCTAAGTTGTGACCTTTGAATTGCTGAAGTGTACAAAAAGAGAAAGCTTCCATAGAATCATCTCCAAAAAACTTGACCTCTAAGGAGAGCCATGGAAGCAGAAGCGATTATAGCATATGTTGTAAGCGATGACACTATAAAATTGTTGGGTATTAAAGAAGATAAGCAAAGCAAAATGTCAGTAGCGGAAATTATGACAACAGCAGTCATAAGTGCGCTATACTATTCTGGGAACCTCGAAAAAGCCCGCAAGGTCTTGCATTCACCTCGCTATATTCCCAATATGTTGAGTAAAAGCTAGCTTAATAGACGATTGCACAAAATTCCACTGAAGGCATGGAATGCTGTGCTAGAACGTTTTTTTAATGAGTCGAAAGATCATGGTATGGTTAATGAGTTTGTAGCAGATAGTTTTCCGTTACCAGCGTGTAAATTGGTTAGACAGCGAAGCACGAAGTTATATACCGATAAATCATATCTTGGTTATTGCGCTGTAAGGCAGGAATTCTTTTTGGGCTTTAAACTACACATGATCTGCGATGTATTCGGTCACCCTAAACAAATGCTTTTTCTTCCTGCTTCAACAAGCGATATTGCTGGATTGCGTGCAATTGATCTTCAGTTACCCAAAAATTCTGCCTTGTATGCCGATAAAGCCTACAATGATTATTGCTACGAAGATCGATTAATACAGGAAAAACAGATTCACCTTATGCCTATAAGAAAGAAAAATTCTACACGTAAAGGCGGTGGTTACTTGGCCAAAATAAGACAGCGAAAAAGAAAAATTATTGAAACAGCTTTCAGCTGCATAGGAAAGCTGCTACCACGATCTATTCATGCTGTAACTACGGCTGGATTCATTCTGAAATCAACTCTTTTCGTGGTGGCTTATGCTCTAACCAAAGCGGCTTTTTAAGGTCACAACTTAGGTATTATAGGGGTTTTATGAATATTTTTTTCGCAAATCTATCATACTGGGGGCATTATTTATTGTTTCGGTAACCCCTCATTTAATACCAAAATTACAGTTTCAAGTGTACCTCAACATCAAGTCGATGAGGAAGCGTATTTAAGACAAAAATGTCATGAAATTCGCATGTTATACAAGCTATCGGCTCACCAGCTGCTTTGAGATTATTATAAGAATTAAAAAACGCGCGTCTGAATTATAAATTTTATTGAGGATAATATGAGCAAATTATTAATTATTATGGGTATTTTTTGGAGTATGTTTACATATGGAGTTGTTCAGAAACCGATTGATGCAAAGTCTTATGTAAATGAAGCTGACAATACTGAATATGTAAATCTGAAAAAGCAATTAACTCAACATCTGATTTCTATTGGAACTGCTGTATCAGACGAATATATAAGCCAGTATCTTAAGAGAATTGGAACTCCAGTAGCACTTCGGCTTTTAGATGATTTAATAAAAATGGATAAATATCTTGCTCGTGGTATTGAATTAATGAGTTCAAATAAAAACTTGGAAGCAATATATTTTTTCAATTTAGGAATAGAATTAGATTATAAGAGCCATGTTTTTTGGGATAGGCGTGGTACAGCTCATTATTCCTTAAAAGACTATGAACAAGCCATTTATGATTATACAAAAGCAATTAGTTTTGCACCTGCTGGTTGTTTAGCGTTTTATTATATGGAAAGGGCTTTAGCCTACCTGCAGTTGGGTAATATAAATGCAATGATTAATGATTTTGAGGTTGCTGCGAAATTAGGTTATTTAGACGCCCAAGCCATATTACAAGTTTTAAGAACGCAGGATAATAATATTAAATCATATCAGCAAAATGACGACATTTATGCTGTTATGGCCCAAAGATTTGCCGGTAAGAATTCTACTGAATTTGAGCAAATGCTACGGGCTTGGGGTAGATCTTTTTAATGTTCATGAATAATAAAACAAAAAGATAAAAAAATTATTATTTTTCGAATAAATGGATCTGCTGTTTGAGTTTGCTCCATCGAAAAGTTCGAAGTGTTCCCAATGTGTGCCGCCATCTTTTTAGATGGTGGAAATTTATTAGTATATCAAATCTTGTTTATTAAAGTGATTCAATCTAAAAGCCGCTATAGGGGATTCAATGAAAAAATGGAATTGGATATCCAAGTGAAATCGCTATACCGTGCGCAAAGAAAAAGACATATCTTTTCTGAGTCAGATGAAAAACCTTACAAGTTAAGTCGTTCAAGAATAGAAAATTTCATTCGGTGCCAACGCTGCTTTTTCTTAGACAGAAAATGTGGTACTGAACAACCGCCGATGTTTCCTTATACCTTGAATAATACAGTCGATGCCCTTTTGAAAAGAGAATTTGATCAATATAGGTCTGAAAACAAGTCACATCCCTATTTAATTGAGCACGGCATTGATGCTATTCCATTTTCACACTCGGAGTTAGATAATTGGCGTATGAATCAACGTGGCATTAAATATTACCATGAAGCCACCAACTTTATTGTTACGGGTGCCGTTGATGATATTTGGATTAACTCTAAAGGTGAACTTATAATAGTTGACTATAAAGCAACCAGCACAAAAAAAGATGTTGCATTGGACGATCGTGACTCTTACAAGCGTCAAATGGAAATTTATCAGTGGTTGTTTAGAAAAAATGGCTTTGATGTTTCTAATACAGGTTATTTTGTATATTGCAACGGTGATTCTGTTAGAACTGAATTCAGTGGAATGCTGCAGTTTAAGGTTTCATTGTTATCTTATGTTGGCGATGGTTCATGGGTTGAAAATATTTTATATGATATTAAATCCTGTCTTATAAATAATGTTCTTCCAGATCTTTCACAAACATGCGATTATTGTAAATATTGGGATGCCGTTACAAAACACGTTGAAAGTTATAGAAGAGAGAGAAAAAGGTCGTTGTGGACAAGCTAAAAATAGAGAAAAATATCGATGTACTTGGTTCAGAAATAGCTCGTGTCCACACTCTGATTGCTGCTATCTCTGAAATTGTAAAGCAGCGCAATTTAAATGCTGAAGTCTATAAGAAATATTCTAAATTTTTTGATGATGTGTACTACGCTTTTTATAATGAACTCATTCATACTGTAAGCAAATTACATGACAAATCTAGAGATTCTTTGAGTATAGTCAGGATGCTTCAAGCAAACAAGGATAAAAAATCTATAAGGGAAGAAGCTATCTTGCAGCAAATTTGTGAACACGATGCTTATAAGAAAATAAAAATAATTAGAGATAAATTAGGAAGAGCTCATTTGGACGCAAAAATATCAATTAATCCAGGAAAGCAACGTGAACTTTATGAAGCTCATAAGATTGCATTAAAAAATATTGCTGAATATATCGAATTAATGACTGAGGCTCTCGAGACTATTTCTGAAAGATTAGATATACCCATTTTACTTAGCAAGCCATCTGTACCAATAAAACGCGAAATAACAGAGATTTTTAATGAGCTTAATTCTAGATTAGATCTTTCAAAAATGCCTGAAACTATAAATAACTATTCATTATAGGATTGCTTTATTTTATCCGTCATGGCCAGACAGACTGGAATCTTAAAGATATGACCTCGCGCGCAATGCTATACCGGCTTTATTGGGAAAAGGTATCACGCGTATTATTCCCAGTCAGCTTTTTCGAGCATACAAAACAGCCGAAATTCTCAATGAGCACCTTTGTGTACTGCTACAGGTAATTGATGAGTTTAAAGAATGTCATTTTAGTTTCCTGGAAGAGACGGTGTAGGAAAAGGTGAGCATCCGGTTTTTCTGTTCCCCCTGCAGAGAGTAAGTCTTTGTGGGCAGTTCATGCGTTGGGTGTTGCTTCTGATCATTAACCATCTATCCCATTATGCAGATTGAGCTTTCTAGAGATTATTTGAACTGTCAAACCAAAGTGAAAATGTCCCTCTTTAACAAAATGAAAATGTCCCTTTTTGAAACTCAAAGGGGCGGCATATTTAAGACATTAATAACCTCCATTTGATTTTGACCGAAACATAGTGGAATACCTTCTCCAGGGGTGAGTAGGAGAAGGCTTGCATGGCAGTGGTTGGACTACATGGTGACATTATCACTTTGCTGCAACACTAGAGATTATTTGAACTTTACAATAGTGGCCTTTTTGACGATACTAATCATATCAAGACTTTTATATTAGTGATTTAATCCTTGTAAGGAGTTTTCTCGTGAAATCAGATATTCATCCAGAACTTCATGAATTAACCGTAATGTGTACCTGCGGTAGTGTTTTTAAAACCCGTTCAACAGCAACAGGCCTTAAAACGACTCTATGCTCACGTTGCCATCCATTTTATACTGGCGCGCAGAAGTTTGTTGATACCGCTGGTAGAATTGAAAAATTCACCAAAAAATATAGAAAATAAACAGCAATTGTTTTACGGTTTTGATACGAGGCTCTTCTAGATATGGCTGATCAATGGCAAGAAATTCAGGCGCGGCACGATGAGATTATAACTAAGCTTACCGATACATCTCTAGATGGTTCTGAACGTGCAGCCCTACAGAAAGAACTCTCGCAATTGACTACCATTTTAAGCAAGCAGCATGAAATTAAGATCTTAGAACAATCTATGCAAGAAATTAAGGCTCAGGCGGCAGAACTTGCCGATCCTGAGCTTTTACAATTATATCAAGATGAATTGCAGGAAGTGCAGCATAAGATAGATGCTCGCAAGCACGATCTTGAAAACTTTATGTTTCCGCCAGATATTCATGACAATCGCTCAGTCTTTCTTGAAGTTCGAGCAGGTACGGGTGGCCAAGAGGCAGCACTTTTTGCTGCGGATCTGGCTAAAATGTACACCAATTATGCTTTGCGGCAGGGATGGAAGGTTGCTGTTGATGGTGTAAGTGGTACGGACTTGGGAGGTTTTCGGGAAGTGGTATTGCATATTGAAGGCAAAGATGTGTATGGCCATTTAAAATGGGAGTCAGGAGTTCATCGTGTGCAGCGTGTTCCTGCCACCGAAACGCAAGGCCGTGTTCATACCTCTACCGCGACAGTTGCCGTATTACCTGAAGCCGAAGAAGTTGATGTGCAAATCAACCCCTCTGATTTGCGTATAGATACGTACCGTGCAGGAGGTGCTGGTGGACAGCACGTCAATATGACCGATTCTGCTGTTCGTATTACCCACCTACCAACGGGAGCAGTGGTTGCTTGTCAGGATGAGCGCTCACAGCATAAAAATAAAGCAAAAGCTATGAAAATGCTTCAGGCACGTATTCTTGCTGCACAGGTCGAAAAAGCTCACGCTGAAATGAGCAAGATTCGTAAGGATCAAGTTGGTAGCGGTCAACGTGCAGAAAAAGTCCGAACCTATAATTATCCTCAAAATCGTATCACTGATCATCAAGTTGATGTTACTCTCAAAAAATTAGATATGGTGATGCTCGGCGCGCTTGATGAAATAGTTCAAGCATTGCGCGAAAAAGATCGTACCGATAGACAACGAGTGCCGTTTCTAGAGCGTATTAAGGCCCGTTCATAGCATAGTTTAAGAAAATTATATACATTCCGACAAATTTCCATAATGGTGCGTGTAGAAATTGCGTTTTCCGCTATACTAAGGTTTTTAAGTTTAATCTTGTGTATAAAGGATGCGTATGTTTTTGCTGTCTTACCTGAGCGAATATAATCGCTATATGAATATTATTGGTATAGTGGTCATTCTTGGAATCGCTACTCTTGTTTCGCGTAAAAGATCGGCGATTAATGTGCGTCAGGTGATGAGTGCATTGATCCTCCATCTGCTCATTGCCTTGGGCGCGCTTAAGACGAGTATCGGGCGCGATATTTTGGCTTATGTTGCACGTGTTGTTCAATGCTTATATCTGATTGCCGATGAGAGTGCGGCTTTTATTTTTGGCAATCTAACACAGGTGAGTGGTCCATGGGGATTTGTATTTGCTTTTAAAGTTCTTCCAGTGATTATCTTTTTCGGCGCACTGATGTCGCTCCTTTTTCATTTTGGTATTATTCAGCGATTTGTGGGAGTTGTTAGTATAGCGGTACGTCCATTTCTAGGTACTTCTGGAGCAGAAACGTTGTGTGCTATAGCCAATAGTTTTTTGGGCCAAACAGAATCCCCGTTACTGATTAGACATTATTTGGCTAGAATGACGAAATCAGAAATGCTGGTGGTCATGCTGAGTGGTATGGCTACGATTAGCGGTTCTATTCTAGTTGTTTTTGGTGCTATGGGTGTTCCGGTTGAACACATGCTTGCATCGAGTGTCATGTCTATCCCTGCAGCTATCCTGATTGCAAAAATTATCTATCCAGAAACTGAGAAACCGGTTACTGCTGGCGGTGCCCGTGTTGAAACACAACGTACAGCACATAATGCGTTTGATGCAATCTTTGCAGGTACCTCTGATGGCTTGCAACTTGCACTTAATGTGGCGGCTATGCTTATTTCATTTCTCGCACTTCTCGGACTTATTAATTTTTCACTCGCTTATGCAGGATGGCGAATTAATGATCTTCTTACCTATTGGCATAGTCCATTTTTAGTGCCAGAACTTAGCTTACAACGAATTTTTGCCTATCTTTTTGCACCATTCGGATATCTTCTTGGATTGACTGGATCAGAAGCTCTTATGGCTGGACAATTGCTCGGCATAAAGGTTGCGGTTAATGAGTTGATTGCCTACGGGGAGATGGTGCATATGAATCTTTCTGCGCGTGCGGTAGCTGTAATCACCTATGCATTATGTGGTTTTTCTAACTTTTCATGTATTGGAATTCAGTTAGGTGGTATTGGTGCATTGGTTCCTGAAAAAAGAAAATGGCTTGCTGAACTAGGTTTAACTGCTGTTTTGGGTGCGACGCTTGCCAATCTGTTATCGGCTATGGTTGCAGGGCTTATGCTTTAATATGATGTTTTGCACAGTCAGATTTTTTTATGGACTTATGTTAAACTAGGCCTTAGATAAAATTAGTATGCTAGCTATAGGATGTTCGTGATGACCAAATTTGTAGTGGTGATGGGTGGTGTGATTTCTGGAGTTGGCAAAGGAATTACCACAGCATCACTGGGAAAGATAATCAAGGAATACGGTTATAAAACAACATTGATCAAGGTTGATCCTTATATCAATTACGACGCTGGAACGTTACGTCCTACAGAACATGGTGAAGTATGGGTTACTGATGATGGCGGTGAAATTGACCAAGATTTAGGCAATTATGAACGCTTTATGAATCAGGATATGCCCAAGAAAAATAATATGACAACTGGGCAAGTGTATAAATCAGTCATTGATCGTGAGCGACAGGGAGGTTATCTTGGCGCCACGGTTCAATTCATTCCACATATACCACAGGAAATTGTACGTCGCATCAAATTAGCTGCTGAAGGATATGACGTTGCCATCATAGAAATTGGCGGTACTGTTGGGGACTCAGAAAACATTCCGTTCCTTTTTGCGGCCAAGATGCTTGAACAAGAATTAGGTCAAGAGTCTGTAGCATACGTTTTGGTGACCTATTTGCCAATACCGGCCAATGTTCAGGAAATGAAAACCAAGCCTACGCAACAAGCAATCAAGATGTTGCGAGAAGAAGGGATATTTCCGGATTTTATCGTATGTAGAGCAGAGAAAGAAGTTGATGATGTTCGCAAGAAGAAGATTGCGGCATCGTCATTTGTACGCACCGAGCACATTTTTTCTGCTCCTGATGTTGCATCAATCTATTTAGTACCAGAGCATCTTGAGCAAGAAAAATTTGGTCAAAAATTATTGGCACGCTTGCATTTAGCACCTCGCCAACAACCAGACTGGACCGTATGGAATGATCTTGTTAATAAGATGGTGAAACCAAAGAGTACCATTTCAGTTGCAATCGTTGGTAAATACGTTTCTCTCGGAGATTACACGATTGCTGATAGTTATTTGAGTATAGATCAAGCATTGAAGCATGCAGGAGCTGCTCTAGATGTTGGTGTTGCGGTGACTTGGTTGGATGCTCAACGCTTTGAACAAGATCCATCATGTTTACAGGAACTTGAAGGGTATGATGGTGTATTGGTTCCAGGGGGCTTTGGAGCTTCTGGAATTGAAGGAAAAATAGCCGCTATTAACTATGTTCGTACACACCATATTCCCTATTTAGGAATCTGTTATGGATTGCAACTTGCGTGTGTTGAGTATGCACGTTCGGTTTGTGGGCTACGTGCTGCGCATACCACGGAAGTAGATCAAAATACTCCACATCCTATCATTGATGTACTTTTCGCACAGAAACAAGTATTGGCAGAACATCGTTATGGTGGAAGCATGCGATTAGGTGCGTATCCTGCGATTTTAATGAAAAATTCAATCGTTGAAAGTCTTTATCAACAAACCGGGCGATTGACAGAGGATGAGTCTAAGGTTGCGCAGTATGCTCGCGAGCATAGCCTAACGTTTAGTGCAGATGATGAAGTGATACTTGAACGACATCGACACCGTTATGAAGTAAATCCAGCATATGTTGAGCAGCTTCAAGAAAAAGGCCTTATTTTTTCTGGTTACTACCAACGGCCCGATGGTACGCGTCTGATGGAGTTTATTGAATTGCCAGGGCATCCGTACTTTGTGGCCACACAAGCGCACCCGGAATTTAAGAGTAGACTTGGCAATCCGAGTCCATTGTTTTTCGGTTTTGTGCGGGCATGTAAGGAACGTGCAGAATAAGTTGTAAAACTCAACAATTTTCGATCAAGTAAGACACGGTATTATTGTGTAGAATACGCATACCTGCAGCACGGTATTCGAGAGCTTTTGTCGGACGTGAAATCCAATTCATGAGGTGTTGTTCGCGTAGTAAAATGCCAACATCACATGCAGAAAGGTGCATACAAACTTCATGATGAGGTACGTGTATGACTCGATAATGTGATCGAGGAATATGATATCTTTGGATGATAGTCAAAAACGCGACAGTATCTTGAGTCAGAACCAATAAAAAGCTTTCTGGATGTTGAAGAAATTGCTGTTGAAAGAGCGCAACCGTCTCCTGCGGGCATTGCCAAGGTTTTACAGAGCCGTTATAGCAAAAAACATTGGTTGATTCAGAAATATTCAGTTGTTGTCTCATTGCACTGCGCCATATCAAGCGCTGTGCCGTATCGATATGTTTTGGCACGTCATGTCTGGCGATGGTACAATTTTTAGGGTTAAGATCAAATTGTCGTATGAGATGTTCTTGCAGCGCTGGACTTACGGCTTCAATAGTTACAGGAATACGAGTTTGGCTGCTTTTATGATACGTAACGCGCTCCAAACGTTTAAAAATGAGTAGGCGTAAGCGAGGTAGCCAGGTGCGGATCCCTCGAAGGCGATGTAGATGGTGTGTGTATTCATATTCTGCTGCCAGTAATCCACGAGCTTGTATGATAAGTTTCTTGCATGCCAAGGGTGATACTGCTTTTAGGCACAGCCAACCGGCAATCGGGCCACGAGCACGTATAGAGTAACTTGGCAATGGCGCTAGTACCTTTTGCAGTTGGATTTGCGCATAGCGCAAGCTCCACATACCCCAAAAGCGATATTTTTTTAAAATTTTGATTGTGATGCATGGATAGCGATTAATGAATTCTTGAATACGTTCAGTGGATGGATGTTGATGTTCAAAAGTGATGAGTAATGCTGGAGATGAATGTTTACGTGCTAAATGAGCTAGTGGCTGAGCAACTTGGCTATCAAAGACTGGATTATCAATTCCGTCATAAATGACATGAATTAGCTTCACGTTCTCCACCTTTTGATCAAATAATTAAAATGGGCTGATATCATATCAGCCCATTTTAATATCATATCAAATTCAACTTATGATGCCTTCAGAGGGAGCAGTTGAAGATTTCGCTTTGGAGCTTACAAATGATATCAAGCCAGAGAAACGCCCTTCTTTGCAAGCTGCTTCAAAATCAGATTTATTCAGCGCTGCTAATACCCCCATAAACATAACTGGTCCCTGCGCTTTTTTCCACAATGAATGTAAGAACGCACCCAAGCTACTTCCATCATCTTCGCGGCCAATAGCATATTTATTGACCATGCTTGCGAGAGCCTTTATATCGTGATTTTTAAGTGCGGTAATGAGCTCATCTTTAATTTTTGAGAATGAAAGCTCTGAGCGTTCACCATGTTTTTTTACGTCATACTTTTCTTTAAAGCAAAATATCACTGATCCGGTGATTAGTGTTAAAGCAGATGCCTCTAAAGCAGGATTTTCAAAGATAAAGTGAGGTCGAGCAGAAGCTGTTGGTAGAACAGTGATAGCCAAGATGGCACCTAACAACAATTTGGAAATTGTTTGTTTGAAAAGCATAAACTTATCCTTGTGAAATATTGTTTTGAATAAAAATTCAATGAACTTAATGTTGCTGTACAGGTTATAAATAACTATTACTCCTGTCAAATACTCGCTACTGTTCCTTGTATACCACTGTTTGATAGGTGCTACCATAGATAATAGGATGCAAGAGCTGCAATAAATACCGCCAAAACAGGTACCTTTACTGTCCTAATACCAAATAGTTTATACAAAATATTGGCAATGGTGAGAGCAATGAGTATTGGATATCCAACATAGGTAATTACTCCTGTAGTGAGCATTGACACTGCGCGCAGCCCATAAATAGAGAGCGGCATAGAAGCTGCGAGAACGAGCAATAGAGCAGTTACAAAGGAAATACGATCTCTTGCGATGGTATGTTGTACGTATTCCCCTACGACTGCACCGAGAGCAATAGATGTTGATAGACATGCCATAAGAACTGCGGTACCAATGATTGCCGCTCCGCCTTTGCCCAAGACGCGGAATGAAATTTCTCTGAAAAGTTCACCGGCGTCGAGACCTTCTAGTCCAAGCCCATTGAATGCGCTCAAGTAACTCATCCCAGCATAAACGAGAGCAAGAAGACCAATTCCCAAAAGTCCTGATTTGAGCCCCAAATAAGCGAGTCGCTTTACGTTACTTTCGGTTGTTTGTTTGAGTATTTTAAAAACAATTGATGCGAAAAAGATACCACCAAGTAAGTCAAGAGTCTCATATCCTCGAATGATGTTGTTGATTACTATTTGCAACGAAGTGTAAGTCGGTGCGATTGGTGTAGCGCCTGATATAAAGCCCTTAATGATGATGATAACCAATGAAATAAGAAGAAGTGGACTTACTACTGATCCAAGCAAATTCACAATTTTATTTTCACGATAGGTCATCAAAAAGGTAACACCAAGAAATAGTATAGCGAATATAAAGGAAGAAAGTGGGTTAATGGCCTGTAGCGTTTTGAATGGCATGAAGGGAGCAACCATGGTATGTGACAGGGTGACAATGCGAGGGATTGCAATGAGGGGACCAATAATCACCATGGAGGTAGCGATTAGTAGAGCACCAGGAATTTTTCCAAGCCGATTAAAGAATACTTCATAGTCGCCCTCAAACAAAATCATGGCAATGAGTCCTGCAAGAGGCAGTAATACGGCTGTGAGTGAAAATCCAAGAAAGCCAATACCGGTTAAATTTCCTGATGTCATACCAACCATGAGAGGGTAAATAAGATTTCCCGCACCGAAGAACATAGCGAATATCGCAAGGCCTGTTGATACTGTTTGAGAATTAAGCAATTTGTTCATTATTTCCCTTATCGAAGATCGTGATATCAATAATCTTAACTAAGAAGATTACGGATTAATACGTAATAGAAGATATTATTTTAGAAAATGAGAAAAAAGAAATGAAAGTCGGGGATCATAACATGCCGCAAGGCATACATACTGTTGAAATCATGGAGAATGTGCATGAGTGCACAAAAATATTTAAAGAAAGAAGGAATGAGGAATTGGTACGATATTGGTGACGCTTATGGTCAGCAGATGCTGCTCTATCCATGTACGGCTCCTTATAAAAAAAGAGGCTGCTTGCGATGGTGCACAAGCAACAGATGGTTGAAAACCTTTATCTTTACTAGTAGTTATCATATCAGATATGTAAGAAATTACTAGACGAGTACCCGCAGTAGAGTTGTTATTATGATCGTGCATCAAAAATGGGAATATTTGACTATACTTAGTATCTCATAATGAGACGATATACGTTTGCGGTGACAGAGCATTATCTTGAGGAAAAATAATGAATTATATAAAGCGTTTTGAAGAAATAACTATCGATGATATTCCCCTAGTAGGGGGTAAAAATGCCTCGTTGGGACAAATGATGGCCAATCTTTCCCAGCAGGGAGTTGTCATTCCCACGGGTTTTGCCATAACTGCTGATGCGTATTGGTATTTTTTACGGCATAACCATTTACTCGAGAGTATACGCGACCTATTAGATAGTATCGCTGACTACCAAGATTTAAGAAAAATTCAGGCTGTTGGTAGAGATATTCGTGCTCAAATTGAGCATGGGTTGATTCCTGAAGATTTAAAGCAAGAAATTGTAACTTCTTACGAAATGCTATGTAAATACTACCAGCAGGAAAAATGTGATGTTGCTGTGCGCTCTTCGGCAACGGCAGAAGATTTACCTGATGCATCATTTGCAGGGCAGCAAGAGACATTTCTGAATATTTCTGGACATGATGCTTTGCTTGAGGCTTATAAACGATCATTAGCATCATTATTCACTGATCGCGCCATAGTATATCGGTATGAAAAAGGATTTGATCATTTTAAGGTAGGGCTTTCCACCGGTGTTCAGAAGATGGTGCGCGCAGATTTAGCAGTTTCTGGTGTTATGTTCACCTTGGATACGGATACCGGGTTTTCTGATGTTGTCATGATTGAGTCAGGCTATGGTCTTGGTGAATTAGTCGTAAAGGGCGAAATTATGCCTGATGAATATCTAGTGCACAAGCCAACCTTGAAGGCTGGGTATGCCTCTATTATCAAGAAACAATTGGGCGATAAGCAGATGAAAATGATATATGCCAACGACGAAGGGCGAGCGCTTGGCAGTTCTACCAAAAAGGTTGAAGTTTCACTGCATGATAAAGCAAAATTTTGTCTACAAGAGGAAGACATTCTTGATCTTGCTCGCATGGCGCTTGCTATTGAGGATCATTACACTGCGCGCAAAGGGAGCTGGTGTCCCATGGACATCGAGTGGGCTAAAGATGGTTTAGATGGAAAGCTTTATATTGTGCAGGCACGTCCTGAAACGGTACATAGCCTTAAAAAGAAAAAGTCTTTTGTAATGCGCTATCGCTTAGAAATGGAGCGTGAATCGTTACATGATCGGCTGTTAGTAACTGGTAGTAGCATAGGTCAGGCAATAGCATCTGGTAGGGCACGCGTAATTTTGTCAGTTGAAGATATCCATCAAGTACGCGAAGGTGATATTATTGTCACTCATATGACTGATCCTGATTGGGTTCCCGCACTTAAAAAATCAGCTGGTATTATCACAGATAGTGGGGGAAGAACATGTCATGCAGCAATTGTAAGTCGCGAACTTGGTATTCCGGCCTTGGTTGGTGCATTATCTGCAACACAGTCTATTAAAAACGATCAAGAGATTACGCTTGATTGTAGCATGGGAGGTGTTGGCTACGTGTATGACGGCGCGTTGCCATTTGTTCAGGAAACAATTCGAATTGATGAAAATAAAAAAAAGATGATCCCTGCCGACATACTGCTTAATAGTGCCAACCCAGAGCAAGCGTTCGTGGCTGCACAATTACCTAACGATGGTGTTGGTCTTGCTCGCATCGAATTTATTATTAGCAATTTGATCAAAGTGCATCCCATGGCATGCGTGCATCCCGAACGCATCAAGGATAGTGCTGTGCGTAAAGAGGTTGATGCATTCAAGGGGCCGTACGAAACATTATCACAATTTTTTATCAATACTTTGGCACAAGGAATTGGTATGATCGCAGCGGCTTTTTATCCAAAGCCGGTCATTGTGCGTACTTCAGATTTCAAAAGTAATGAATATCGTGGATTAATTGCGGGTACTTATTTTGAGCCGACTGAAGAGAACCCAATGTTAGGTCTTCGTGGCGCTTCGCGCTATTACAGCGAATGGTATCAAGAGGCTTTTGCGTTGGAATGTGCAGCTTTCAAGAAAGTTCGCGAGCAGATGGGATTTAAGAACGTAAAAATAATGCTTCCTTTCGTGCGTACAGTAAAAGAAGCTCAAGTGGTTCTTGAATATATGGACGACCAAGGACTAACCCGTGGTGAATATGGATTAGAATTTATTATGATGTGTGAAATTCCTTCCAATGTGCTATTAATAGATGAATTCAGTACGTTATTTGACGGATTTTCTATTGGTTCCAATGATCTGACGCAATTAACTTTGGGAGTTGATCGAGATTCGGGATTGTTGACCGAGCTGTTTGATGAGCGTGATGCAGCAGTTAAAAAAATGCTGGAATACGCGGTGACGGGAGCTAAGAGAAATGGAAAATATATAGGCATTTGCGGGCAAGCTCCATCGGATTATCCGGAAATTGCACGATTTCTTCTTGATCTCGGAATTAATTCTTTGTCACTCAATCCCGATTCTGTGGTACCGTTTATTGATGGTTATTAGCGGCATCGTTGCAGTTTTTTGCTGTACATGTACTTGTATTGTGGCTCAAGGTATCGGAGTGTTTACATGCCGGTGCACGAGCCAATGCCCGTGTAAGTTCCCAATCTATAGGATTGTAGGCGGCAGAACCGGCCGTTGAGTAGTGGCCTCTTACAAACGCAGTGAGCTGCGGGTCATGAGCGTGTCCGCATTTTGAACAACGGTATCCTTTGTGGAAATAATGCGGGTATTGCTTGCATGGGCATTCACATTTCACGTAATGATACTGCTTGTGATCAAAATCTTTGGCAAGTTTATAACTTTTACTCATGCATCCAAGTTCTGCGTGCATAGCAGGATTACAGGTTGCTACGAAGAGCATGAGAAATGATGTGTAGCGCATAAAATTCCCCCGACCAGTTTAAAATAATTCTTATTTATGATGGCTACTACCTAATTTATTTGCTTTTTCTTGCTTGATGGTTTTAATGGTCGCCTGCGTAGCAGCTATTTGTGCGCTTATTTCACGTACAAAAAATGGTTTATCATTTCGTTTTAGATGAGCCAAACAGGTTGGACAGGCAATACTAGTATGATGCATGCCAACAACATTGATTATAACAATAGCTGCATACAGAATTGTCTTACGAATCATAGAAATCCCCTTCGAGTAATGTTCCTTTCCCTACCGCTTCTTACTCTTATTACTAGTTATAGCAGAAATAATTTTATGATTGCAATAATAATAGATAGTAATCTTTTTGCCAAAATTTCAATTTAGCATTATTGACTTTTCTATTGAGCTATGTGTTACACTGTTGAGTGAAGAATGTATATGTAGAAAAGGGAGTTCAAATATGAAAAAATTAGTAGTGATGTTATCAAGTGCTCTGGTATGTTCAGGACTAAGTGCTTATACTCCGGCACCAGGCTCCTATACTAATGCACCAACACAAATGATACCGCCTCCTGGTGGATTGTGGCGAGCTGAAAATCAGGGCAAGAAATACACAAATAATGTTCTCACGGTAAAAAATTATACGCAGAATCCATTAACTGTCTGGACAACTGGTTTTCATGAGACCGATAAGTCAGAAATAAAATCTGGCGAAGCTGGAGCTGTTATTACAAGTGTGATTGACCCAAGTGTCCGATTTGATTTCCTTCTTCCTAAAACCGTTACAGTTACGGTTCACGTGGCTTCAGAAGGTAGAGAAGTTACTAAAGATATCTCAAAACATTATCCTGAACATCAAGCACAATTCTATAGAGATACTTTTGCGTTGAGTGTTGGGGAGCTAAGTAATGGTAGCTTGGTTATACGTGAAGAAAAGCTAGCTCTACCTGCATGGTCTCCGCAACAACAGACTACCGAGCAACCAGAGGGTGCTCTGGTACACTATCCAGAAAAATAGGCTAATGACTCCGTATTGAACGGTGGTTGGTGCTTTAAACGGTGCTGTCCACCGTTCAATCATTTAAGATGTTCGAATATTTTGCTTGATTCAAACATAAAAGAGTGCGGTGAATCTAGATCAGCCAAAAAGCTTTTAAGATGTGTGGCATAGGTTGGATCCTGAAGAGCCATACCTATATTGGCTTTTAGCCAGCCGATAGGTGTGCCGATATCATAACGAACGCCCTGAATTTTATAGGCAAAAACTTTTTCATTATTTTTAATCATAGTGCTTATAGCATCAGTTAGTTGGAGTTCTCCTACGGCGTAGGGAGTTACTTCTTCCAATGCGGTAAAAATTTTATGTGACAATACGTAACGACCGATTACCGCAAGATTTGAAGGTGCATCTTTGGCAAGAGGTTTTTCTACAAGATCAGCGATTTGAAATAATTTTGGTGTTATCTGTTTTTTTATTTTAACAATCCCATAGGATGAAACACACTCCACAGGAACTTCTTGGATTGCGAGTACACTTGCTCGTTCTTGGCGGGCTATGCGGATAAGTTGTAGAAGTCCTGGATTTGCTGGAGCAGCGATGATATCATCGGGCAATAAAACGCCAAAATACTCCTTGCCGATGGAATGTCGCGCGGTCCAAATAGCATGTCCAAGGCCCAATGGTTCTGGTTGACGAACATAGGTAAATTGTGCTTCGCGGTGTATGCGGTTAAGTGCGTCGAGGAGCGCGCTCTTATTGTTTTCTTTAAGTGTTAATTCAAGTTCCGTGTCTATGTCAAGATGATTGGCGATCGCCTGCTTATTTTTAGATGTTATGATGACAAAATTTTTGACATCTGATTTGATTCCTTCTTCGACGATGCATTGAATAGCAGGTTTATTAAGTAGAGGGAGCATTTCTTTAGGAACCGATTTAGTGAATGGTAAAAAGCGTGTGCCGAGGCCAGCTGCAGGTATTATTGCCTTGCTGATATCCATAGATTAAGCTCCTTTTTTAGTTACCATCTTAGAATTGTCTTAAGAAGGATAGTGAATTTCCATGAAATAATCGAATGTCAGTGATACCATGCTTGAGCATTGCCAAACGCTCGATTCCCATCCCGAATGCAAAGCCAGAAAATTCTTGAGGATCAACACCACATGCGCGTAGTACATTGGGATGTACGAGCCCAGCACCGAGTAATTCGATCCATGTTGTTCTTTTGCATATAGAACAGCCATCGTTGCAAAAAAGACAGGAGGCATCGATTTCTATTCCAGGTTCGACAAAAGGGAAAAAACCAGGACGAGCACGGATTTTGAGTTCTTCGTTTCCGAAAACTCGTTGCAAAAAGGTTTGTGTTGTTCCTAAGAGATTGCTTAGCGAGATGGTTTTATCAACAACGAGGCATTCTAATTGGGTAAACATAAAATCATGGCTCGCATCGGTCGCTTCATTGCGATAAACGCGACCTGCTGAAATAATTGCGACGGGCGGTCGTTGTTTTTCTAGGGTTCTAATTTGCACATTTGAAGTCTGGGTACGCATAAGATAACCAGGCAGTGTGAGCCAAAAGGTATCTTGCATATCTCTGGCAGGATGATCTTGAGGAATATTAAGTGCTTCAAAATTATAAAAGCTTGTTTCAATTTCTGGACCATCTACTACTTGATAGCCCATGGAAATAAAAATATCTTCTAGCTCTTGAATGATACGAGAATAAAGGTGTAAGCCTCCCTTGAATGGCGCTTCTCGGTAGGCGGTAACATCAAAGAATTGTTTTTTCTTGAGTTCTTGCTGGCGATCTTGTTGCTCGAGGGATTCTTTTTTCGCGTTAAAAAGTTGCTCGCTTGTTTGTTTCAATTCATTGAGGAGTGGCCCGCATACTCTTTTTTCTTCAAGACTGAGATTTTTCATGCAGCTCATAATGCTAGCAAGTTGTCCTTGCCTGCTCAGAAAAGTGATGCGTACATGTTCCAGCTCTTGGAGAGTGTTTACCTGTTCTAATGCCTGGATGAAAGATGATCGAAGTGTTGCAATAGTTTGCTTTAAATCATTCATGAATTGGCCTATAGTATGCTAATGGAGAGTCATCTAAAATTATTAGCAGACTAGCAAAGCGATACTATGTTGGCAATTTTTACTGGAAGAATAACAAATTTTGACAGTAATGTTTGACAAAAATTATTGAGCAGGTAACATACTGATATCCTTTTTTCTGTTGTAATGCCGGGGTAGCTCAGTGGTAGAGCGTAAGCCTGAAGAGCTTAGCGTCGTTGGTTCGATTCCGACCCCCGGCACCATTCTTTTTAATAACAATCGTCTTATTTTTTGATTTATGTAGGCTTGATAAGCCAATATCTTTTCTTGAATACGTCCTCATGCAATCAATTAGTTAAGAATTGCTAGGAATTGTTGCTTTTCTGAGAACAAAATGTTTCAGTATTTTTACTTTTTTTGATAGTGATAGTGCGGGTGATGCTTGATAGAAGGTAGAATCGATGAGACATTTTCCGTCCGATAAATATAATTTAGCATGGTTTAAGCTGGCAGAGTGCGTGACGCGAGGTGAGAAGGAGCGAGCTTTAGGCGTATATCGTTTACTATCTCATTCCATAGATGACAAGGCTTATGCGCTTAAACTAGAAGGCGACATTTTATCCTCGTTTAATGATTTAGCCGCCCATGAGCGCTATCGCGCTGCATTGCTTGCTTACCGTGAACAGGGAAGGGTTCAGGAGGCGATTGGTATTAGTGAGTATCTGTTATCCATTGATAATCATGATATGGAAGTTCTTGAGCAGTTATTAAATCTGTATAAACAAACTGGATCAGAAAAGCAATTAGCACGTATAGGGGCTCAATTTTTAGTGCTGCTTATAAAGAATAACCAGTTTGATGTGCTAGAAAAACATTTGCAGGAATATTGTCGATTATTGGAAGTTCCCGAAGTGTCAGATCTTATGCGGATTGCCTGTGGGCATTATGTAATGGTAAAACATGCTCCGATGCCTATCGGTGAGTTTTTGCTTAACATTACGCTTATCGGTTTATTGCGACATGAAAATCCTCATGAATTGCAACAATTTCTCACTCAATTAAGCACAGAAAACGAGGATTATTATTTGCTTGCTTTGGAGCAGCTTGCGGAGAAAAAAGTTAAAGAGTGACTTCAACAGTTATTCCATAATTGTCTAGTGTAGTAATAAGTTCTGCATTTACGATTATTGGATGTTTACATGCGATAACAAGCTGTTTCCCATGCTCTTGGTAGCGTAAAAGAAGTGTCGATTTTCCCCGCTTGAAGAGTTTTTTTATAGTATCAAGAGTCGTTTCGTCTAGTTTTGATGGCAACCAGAGAGTAAGTGTTTGGATGGATGCTTGCTCATATAAAAGTTCTAAGGGAAAAAATTCTTGCGCTTTTATTTTACATTTTTGTGGTGAGCTGATGTCTACGGTGCCTTTAACCAAAAAGACTTGGTATGAGGATAAAAAGTTGCTGGACTTTTTATAGGTTTTTGGAAATAGGATAATTTCGGCCCCACTGTGTGCATCTTCAAGTTGTACAAATGCCATTTTATCACCTTTTTTAGTGGTGATTTCTCGATATTGTTTCAAAAAACCGGCACAGACTACACTCGATTCTTGCTCTGTTGCTTGCAACGCATCTTGAAGAGCATCAGCAAAATTTTGGGTAGAGCATTGTTTGAGTAATGTTTTATAAGAATCTATTGGGTGGGCGCTGAGGTAAAATCCAATTGCTTCTTTTTCTTTTTCTAGTTTTTCTTTATCGGACCATTCGGTCAGTGGAGTAAAAGAGTATAGAGCCGTTGATGATCCTTGAGTGCTGTTTAATTGTGTACCAAACAAATCCAATTGCCCGGTGATTTCTGCTTTTTTACGCTCAATGGCCAAATCAATAATGTGACCAAGTTCGCTAATTTTTTGTGCTCGATTTCCGGGCAGGCAATCTAAAGCGCCACTATAGACAAGATTTTCAAGAACCCGTTTATTTGAAGTTCGAAGATCAATACGTTTGCACAAATCAAGAATATCGGTAAAGGGCTTTTTATTGCGTTGTGTGATGATGTCATATAGAGATGCATTGCCAACATTTTTAATACCTTGTAATCCGAATAAGATCATGCCATTGATTACGGTAAATTCGATCTCTGAGCTATTAATAGTTGGCGGCAAGAGGTGTATGCCAATATCTTTTGCTTCTTGCAAATAGAACGCCATTTTTTCTACATCTTTGGTTTCGAGCGAAATGAGGCATGCCATAAATTCGGCGGGAAAATTTGCTTTTAGATATGCCGTTTGATAGGCAATGAGCGCATAGGCGGCTGAATGGGATTTGTTAAAACCGTATCCTGCGAAATACGCCATGAGGTCAAAAAGTTCGCCAGACTTAACGCCATCAAATCCGCGTTCTTGCGCTTTGTTTAAAAATATGGTGCGTTGTTCTGCCATGACATCTGCTTTTTTCTTACCCATTGCACGACGCAAAATATCTGCTTCGCCGAGTGAGTATCCGCCAATTGTTGAAGCAATTTTCATGACTTGCTCTTGATACACAATAACGCCATAGGTTTCTTCAAGTATTGCTGTAAGTTCTGCAAATAGGTACTTAATCTCTTGGCGCCCATGCCTGCGCTCTATAAAGTCGTCAACCATGCCGGACCCAAGCGGCCCAGGTCGATAGAGAGCGTTTACCGCAATGATATCTTCAAATTTTTCGGGTTGCAGCTTACGTAATACATCTTTGAGCCCATCCGACTCCAACTGGAACACGCCTGATGTTTTTCCTTCGCATAACAATACAAATGTTTTTACATCATCGAGGGGAAGTTTATCGATATTAATAGCAACGTCGTGATTTTTTTTGATCATTTTTACGACGCGATCGATGAGTGTTAAGTTTTTAAGTCCCAACAAATCCATCTTAAGAAACCCGAGACTCTCAAGTTCTGTCATGGCATATTGTGTAACAAGCTCGGTACTTTTGGGAGGGATATATACGGGTAACACTTCATCTATAGGCGCAGGTGAAATCACGATACCAGCCGCATGTTTTGAGGCGTGTCGTGTAAGGCCTTCTAGTTTGAATGCAATGGAAAAAAGTTTTTCAGCATTAGGATTGTTATTCCTTAATTCAGCAAGGCGAGGTTCTTGTTCAAAGGCTTCCTGAAGGGTTATTTTGAGTTGATCCGGAATTAGATCAGTGATGGCATTGGAGTCATCAAACGAAAATCCAAGTGCGCGAGCAACATCTTTAACTACACCTTTGGCCATCATGGTGCCGAAGGTGATAATTTGACATACCTTGTCATGGCCATAGCGATCGCGTACGTAATTGATAACTGCTTCTCGTCCTTCTATACAAAAATCGATATCAATGTCGGGCATTGATACGCGTTCTGGATTTAGAAAGCGTTCGAAGAGCAGGTTATAACGAATAGGATCAATGTTGGTAATTTCAAGTGTCCATGCTACCAATGAGCCGGCTGCTGAACCACGTCCTGGACCAACGGGAATTCCCTGTCTGCGTGCCCATTGAATAAAATCTGAAACCACCAAAAAATACCCGACAAATCCCATTTTTATGATGAGATCGATTTCTAGAGCAAGGCGGTTTTGATAAAGTTCTAGCTGATCACGAGGTATGCGTTCTTCTGTAAGAAGAGTCTCAAGGCCTTTTTGGCAGAGAGTAGTAAAATAAGTTTCTGGTGTGTGTGGTTCTGGCAGAGCAAAAGTTGGGAAAAAAAGTTTGCCTGTTTCAAAATCAAATGAACATTGATCGGCAATGATACCCGTATTCCAAACGGCAGATTCGTGTTCTTTAAAGATGGTGAGCATTTCTTCTTGCGTGCGCATATAAACGCGACAATCACCAAAAGTGTAACGATTAGGATTGTCTATTTTATCATGTGTTTGAACAGCAAGCATAACCTCGTGTGCTTCACGATCTTGCGCCATAACATAGTGGCAGTCTCCTGTGGCCACGAGATTAAGATCATGGCGTGCGCTGAGCTGATAGAGTTTTTGATTTAAAATCGCTTGTTCTTGTTGGTCTTCTGGTTGTACCTCAAGAAAAAAACGCTCTTTACCAAAAACATTTAAATACCACTCTAATTGTCTCACTGCTGCTTCATCGTGATTGTTTATGAGAAGTTGTGGGATGTGACCGCCAAGGCAAGCAGAAGTGACCATAAGCCCTTCTGAATGTTTTTCAAGGATGCGATAATCAATACGAGGCTTGAAATAAAAGCCTTCTTTGAATGAATAGGAAATTAATTTGCAGAGATTGCGATAGCCGACAGCGTTTTGTACCAGAAGCACAAGATGGTAATATTTTTTTTCAGCGTTTTTAACTGAAACATCTTCAGTAAGATATGCTTCCATACCCAGAATAGGACGTATTCCAGCCTTCTTACACTTCTGGAAAAATTTTACCGCCCCAAACACATTACCGTGATCGGTAATTGCTAGTGCTTTAAATTCGTTTTCCTTGGCGAATTTTATGGCATTATCTAAGGTGATAGCACCATCAAGTAAAGAGTAATCTGTGTGTAGGTGTAAATGAGTAAAGTGTTGCGACATAGAAAAAGCGAGCTACCAGGTTGAAGTTTTTAAACAATATTTTGTACTTGTTCGCGTGCTTTTTCAAGTTCTACTTTCACGGTAATCGCGCGTGACCCAATAGAAGCATCAGAGCATTTTGCGGCTATAGTGTTGATTTCTCGGCCTAATTCTTGAAGGGTAAAATCAAGAAGTTTTCCTTTTTCATGAGCCGTATTGTTAAGTATCTCGCTGAAATTCTTCAGATGTGTCTTAAAACGCACAATTTCTTCGTGAATATCCATTTTATCAAGCATGGCATATAAGCCATTTTTACGCATTTCAGCCAGCTGGTCTTCTGTTCCCGCATTTGCTAACTCTTCAATTGCAGTTTGCACCTTGATCTTTTGTTGCGCAATCAAGTCTGCCGAAGCTTGCTCTATGGCGGTAATTTCTTGCTGCAAATGTTTTGAGCGTTCAATGAGGTCGACAAATAACTGCTGCCCCTCTTTTTTTTGAGTCTCAATTAATTTTTTGATAAGTTCTTGGGCTATAAGAAGGAACTGCTGTTCAACATGCTCATCGACTTGCTGTTGGGGCATAATAAATGCATCGGGGATACGTAATACATTTTCAATAGCGAGTGATCCGGAGATGCCGAATTGGTGCTTAATTTTTTCCACGGCAGCAAGATATCCCTCGATAAGATTTAGTGAAGGCTCTATGGTTCCTCTGAAAAGTTTTGATTCCTGCATATGGACGGTAAGATAGACATGCCCTCTGACTAGATTATTTTTTAACAACTTTATAAATGTTGTTTCCATATGGGACAGTGCATAGGGAATTTTGCACGTTGCTTCAAAAAAGCGTGAATTAAGTGATTTAATGCTGATACTTACATTTATTTCTGTTTGGTTATCGACGACGATTGTCGTATTAATCGCCGCAAAACCGGTCATACTTACTACCACGAGAGCTCTCTATGCTAAATTAGTGTAGACGTTCTGTACGTCTTCATGATCATCAAGTTCATTTAAAAAGTCGAGTACTTTTTCTGATTGTTCGTCTGAGAGATTAATCGTACTTTTTGGTAGCCACTCAATATTTGCTTCCTTAACGTTCATGGCAAGTTCGGTTAATGCGTGTTTAACCTGTTCGAGTGCCTTAACTTCGCAGGTAATTAGTGTGGCATCGTCTTGTCGATTAATATCGCTGATATCAAATAAAAGCAAAGCCTCTAACAATTCATCTTCAGATTTACTTCCCACTGCTTTTATTGCGCCTTTTCGCTCAAACATCCAGTTGACCGATCCGGTTTCGCCAAGATTGCCACCTTTATGAGTAAAAATGTGTCGTAATTCTGCAACCGTACGATTTTTATTATCGGTAAGTGTATCAACCATGACAGCTATACCATGTGGGCCATATCCTTCGTAGGTCATGGCTTCATAGCTGACGCCTGGAAGTTCGCCGGTGCCGCGTTTGATAGCGCGCATTGCGTTGTCTTGTGGCATATTGATTTCTTTTGCTTTTTCAAGTAGCAAGCGTAAATGAGCATTACCAGCAGGATCGCCACCACCCGCTCGTGCGACAACCGTAATTTCTTTAATAAGGCGAGTAAATTCTTGTCCGCGTTTGGTGTCGTTTTTAGCTTTTTTATGTTTAATTTGGGACCACTTGGAGTGTCCAGCCATAATTCACCTTTTCTGATCATTTAGCATGTTATCATTGGTAATAGGCTACGCATACAATACATAGCCTATTATATTATCCAAAGATTAATAATTTCTAGCAGATCTGTCGATAGTATTTATAGAGAAGCAGCCCCTGTACAATTAATCTGTATTAATTATTGGGAATGGCAAGATAATAATTCTCTACATTTCCGGTAATATCTTTTTTAAAATGGACCATGTCAGTCTCATAAAGATTCTCGGAGTAGTTTTCTAGATGATTTTCAGTGATATGGAACCACGAACCATCTGAGGCTTCAGTACCTTCTGAGGCTTCGTTGGTGCAAGCATCTGAACTTTGTAAGGTTTTTTCTTGTTCCCCAAGAGCACTAAGTTCTGCTTCTAGACTACTTAACCAATTTGCCCCTTCTTCGTCTTCACCTTCTAATGCTTTTATCTTATAATCGCTGTCTCCTTGGGCATAGTAAATAAGCGAAGTGATTTTTCTATTGAAGCGAGGCGTTTTATTAAGCCCCTCAACATCTTTAAAAAGAGCATACAAGATATTGAGCACTTTTTGAGCATGCTCCTTACCAGCACGAGGATATACGACTATAGTAGGAAGCAGGTTTCCTTTGTGATCCAAATGATCGTTGAGTGCGTGAATCTTAATTATTTTTACCGAATCCGCTAACTCGGTGTTGTTATGAAGAGCTGATATAAGTTTTTCTAAAGTATAAAATATGGCTTCTTTAGTTGGCATGAGATGGATTTTATAGTTTTTAACCATATTTTGTGCATACTCTCTTCGGAAAGCAGAATCATCATCATGATGCCCATATACAAAATTCTTTAGATAGTCCTTTGCTGAAAAATTTTCAACATCAATCTCATTATTATTTGTAAATTCTTTTTTGTCGCGGTTGTGTTCGTCAGAAATAACATCGATAAAAAAATAACCGCTACGAAAATAATAACTTATTTCTGAATGCTGTTTTAGCGTTTCCAAGGCACCTAATAGAGTTTTATTTAGGGATTCCGGATTTTTTATATTTAAGCGAGCTAGACTTTGATCTTGGTTAATAATTTCACGAATGTTAATTGATGGGTCAATTGCCGCTTGCGGATAAGTAACTTCTTTTCGTGAAGTCATGTAGTATGAGCCAATTGCTTTAAGTCGATCCAAATATCCTCCGAAACAAGGCAATTGCATGAAACTGAGGCTTGCCAATGCGTAAGACATAATATTTTTTAAATGCTTCATACTTTTTCCCATTTTTTTAAATTTAAATATCTATTTGTTATTAAGCATAACAAAGTATTTCAATTTGTCAAGATTTGTGTTGGGCGCAGGTACAGGTGCAGTTGTTTGTTAGGTGAGTATAGGATATCTTAAATAAGCTAATGGAGGGATAAACTATTAGGAAACCAGCTGTTACTAGCAGCCGAAAGAATTCCATGAAAAATCTTGCTAAGCCGATCTTATTTTTGATGTTTTATCAACCTATTCTTAGTTTCTTTTTTATACACCCTTTAACGGGTATGCATCAGGAAGCCTGTGCCCCATCTGAAGTCAATAACTATCTAACTACATTGCTACAATCAGGAACTTATAATGAGCCAAGTCTGACCTGTGATGATAAAGATAGGGATAGGTTAGCATTTTCTATGATAAATGCGTCTCAACATGCGATGAATGTCATTCGTGATCCCATTATCGTCAAGCATTCTCGAGCGATAACTGATTTGCAAAGTGATACTACTGGTAGATATTGGGTAACTGTATCAGCTGATGATGGCGTCGCCCATATAGTAGATATCTTAAAAGAGAAAGTATTGCATGCCAGTAAGCATCAGGGCCGCATAGCCTCTGTTGCAGTCAGCCTTGATAATCAAAAGGTGGCTATTTCATCTTTAGATGGAACGGTAAGGATTATACCTATCGGTGAGAATACTATTGGTGCAGAAGACGTAACGGTGCACCATAATACACCAGTTTATAGAGTTCGATTCAGCGCTGATAGTAACCATCTTATCACGGCATCTGATGATGGTAAGGTGAGGCTTTTGGATGCCCCTTATTGGAAAGAAACACAATCAGTGGCATTTGGGAAAAAAATAAAAAATGTATTATACAACAAAACCGAAACGCGTGTAGCCGCTTTAATAGGTGATAATATAGTCAAAGTAGTGAATTCTCTGTTTAGCGATGCAATAACAATATTTCACAATGATTGGATTAATGAATTTCAGTGGTCTCCTGGTGGTGATAAGCTGGCAACTGCCTCAAATGATAGCACAGCAAAGCTGGTGGACATTGCAAATAGGCGAGAAGTAGTATTGCCTCATGATGAACCTGTTAGGTCTATTCATTTTAATGGTAATGGCGATAAATTTTTAACTACCTCGGATGATGAAAAGATTCGCATCTTTGATGTAGCAACCCAGAAGCTCTTAAAGGTTATATCGGATTCATTCTGGTTTTATAGAGCTAAATTTGGTGTTCCAGATAATCAGATTTTTATGGTGTCCGACAATTGCGCCAAACTTATTGATTATTTAACTGGTAGAACAGAAGCGGTAATAAAATCGCGAGAGCAAGCAGAGATGATTTTTGCTGAATTGAGTCAAGATGGACAACATGTTCTGGTTGCCTCTTCAGATGGTAAAGTTCAGTTTCTCAATCCACGTGCTCAGAAAGCATGTGTCATAAACGATCAGAGTCCTCTTTTAAAAGCGGGCATGAGTCCTGAAGCAACGAGTCTTGCCACAGGTTCACAACGTGGTGAAGCAAAATTGTGGCCCGTAGGCCTGCATCATTTGGCTTCGGATCGCGTTATAGCTGTTGCCGCGATTATTCGTCTTTCTCAAGAGCTTCAAAATGGAGAGTGTTTACAGCCGCTCAAAAGAGAGGGTTGGGCGTACAAAATTTTTATGCAAGAAAAACTTTCAACTCGTAAGAGGCTTATGACATTGTATCCAGGAATAAAATTTCTGCTAAAACAAGCCGCACCACCGGTTGAAGGTGAGTGTTGTATATGTTTACACAAATCACTATTACATAGCCCCTGTGATAATAATCACCCATCCTTTATCTGTGCTACATGTATTCCGCAGATGTCTGCTTGTCCATTGTGCAATACGCTCTTGCCTTTACCGTCTAAATAACTCATGGCCATCTTCGATGGCGGGTAGAACTGCGCGAAATGAAAATGTTCATGTGACAAGTGGGGTTATTGTTCAGATTAGTTTTAAATTTGGACTAAAGATACGTGGGCTGCTGTCTTCAGTAGCCCACGTATTTCTTTTTAACGACTATCTTAACACCCGAGTAATTCCTTTATATCATTTCTTTTATATCATTTAGTAATCGAATAATACGATTAGCTTTTTCTTGGTCCTTTGGATTCCTGTCTGGATGCCAACGCAACGAGAGTGCTTTGTAGGCATTTTTCATCAAGAGCTTCGCCGTGCTTATTTTTAAGACCATTTGGTAGGTGAGTGCCATGTTCTGTTCTCTAAGGTTTGGGTTTTTTGATATCGATTAGTTTTATATGGTCCTGGGTAACATTTTTTTTGCTCGTGACTTGAGGTACGAGATTGATGAAATCTGATGGAGTGCGGGCAATTTTGAGTCTTATTGTCGAGTAAGGACCATCAATGATGAGATATTTGTATGCATTTTTTCCATCAGCGTTGTCGGCAATTTCGATATAAAATGGAGGTTGAATTGGCCCCGTAGCAGAGAATTTATCCATTCCTTTATAAATACGCATCCAGCCATCACGGTCATGTTGAGTTGGATTAGCAAATAGTGAGTGTTGACTAGCGCCATCCTCTGTAGAAATTTTGATATAGAGATCGCGATTGGTTTTATTTGAAATGCGTGGTTCTTGTCGTTCGAGATTACTGGGTATGTTTGCACTGAATAGGTGTGTGCTGAAGAACAATGCGCCCGATATCAGAAATTTTTATACATGGAAACCCTTTTTTAAAAATAATGAACCTTACGTCTTATCTAGCACAAAACTATTGACGAGAACAAGTACTTGTGTGGAACACAAGTAATCAAATTGATTCTTGCCCCCAGAATTTTCTCCTGAGATAAGGTACCTTCTTTCCTGCAATTTGTCGGCCGCGAGCCGTTTTTTCCAAGTAGCCCATGCGCAATAGAAAAGGCTCATATACTTGTTCAAGTGTTTCTTTATCTTCTCCAATAAGTGCAGCAAGAGTTTCTAGGCCTACAGGGCCGCCGTGAAAATTATCTAAAATAGTTTTGAGTAATAGATTATCTAGTGTGCTTAATCCATCACTATCCATGCCGAGACGGGTTAGAACATTGTCAACGAAGTAAAGATCGGCGATTTCTTTGTGGGCGACCTGCGCAAAATCTCGCACTCGGCGCAAGATTTTTTTTGCAATACGAGGCGTTCCTCTGGAGCAATAGGCAACACGCAGAGCGCTTTCTGGTGTAATATTAAATGATAAGAAAGATGCAGCTTGTAGCACAATATCACGAAGCTCTTCGGCGGTATAAAAATCAAGTCGTTCTGTAATGCCAAAACGGCTACGCAGTGGGGCTGAAAGCATTCCTGTTTTAGTTGTTGCGCCAACCAGTGTAAATGGATTTATAGGTAGATTAACTGATTTGGCACCAGCACCTTGTCCTATGATAATATCAACGCGAAAATGTTCCATGGCGCTGTACAGAACTTCCTCAACGGTTGTTGACATGCGATGAATTTCATCGATGAACAGGATGTCGCGAGCTTGCAAACTTGACAAAAGAGCAACGAGATCTCCGGTGCGTTCAAGCATGGGGCCGCTACAAATTTTAATGCCGACATCCATCACGTGAGCCATGATTTGTGAAAGGGTAGTTTTGCCCAATCCGGGAGGACCAAAAAGTAGTAAATGGTCCAAAGGTTCTTGGCGCATGCGAGCTGCTTGTGTATAAATAGCTAATTTCTGTTTTAATTCGTGTTGTCCAATGTAATCTTCAAAGGTTTGGGGAGTAAAATCATGCGCACGTTCTTCTTGTGTTTCGTGGATACTTAATAGTTCAATGCCATCCATAGATCACTTTCGTACTGATATCTGTAGTATGTGTGCAGTTTAGCATAGGTGTATGAGGCGCTTTTTACCAATATTTTATTCTACCAGGTATGCGCGGCCCTTGAGTATACTTTGAATAGCTCCAAGGCTCACAAAAGTGATCCATAAATTACTAATTCCATAGCTCATAAAAGGGAGTGGAATGCCAACAATGGGGAGAATTCCAATAACCATCCCAATATTTACCAGAGCCGAAACAATAACGTGGATAAGTAATCCATATGCAAAAAGTTGGCTGAAGGGCGATGCCAGTCGGTTGATAGCTGTTATGAAACGCAAGAAAAGCAGAAGATAGCATAACAAAATTATCAATGCTCCTAAGAATCCTATTTCTTCACAAACAACTGCAAAGATGAAATCGGTACGACTTTCAGGCAAGAAAAGTAATTTATTTTGTGTTCCTTGTAGAAATCCCTTCCCGGTTAATCCGCCTGATCCAATAGCAATTTTGGCTTGTTCTATTTGGTAGCGTTCTTTGTGAGCATCACCTTGGCCAAGAAAAACAGTTACGCGTTGTCGTTGATATGGTTTTAAAAAATGCCACATAATCGGTGCGCCAATAACACCAGCAAGGCCGATGCATAAAAAAAATGTTCTGGAAATGCCAGCAAGCCAGAGAGTTATGGCACCTGAAATGAGCAAAATAAGTGCGGTGCCGAGGTCGGGTTGTTTTAGAATGAGCAGTGCACTTATGAATAAAGCGCCTAGGATAAAAGTAAAATCTCTAAACTTATACATAAAGTTTTCTTGTTGAGTAAAGAGGTAATACGTGATAAAAGCGGGCAAAAAAAGTTTTGTGAGCTCTGATGGTTGAAATTTAATGATGCCTAGATTGATCCATCGCTGAGCTCCCATACCTATGCTTCCTTTAATGAGAGTAAAAACCAAGATAATAATGGTACAGAAGTACAAGAAATATCCTTGGCGCATAAGATTACGAAAATCGATCGCGCTTATTACAAGATACAAAATAATGCCAGAAATAATTCCGAAGGCTTGCTTTTTGAAGAATATCGAATAAGGCGTTTCCAGAGTGTATGTGGCGCTCCATACAAACGAGAGTCCAATACCACACAAAATGAGCATGATGCTGAAGCTGATGATGTCGAAGGATCCAACAGTGCGACGAAGAGTTATCATATCTATCAATCCTTGAGCTATGATCGCTTGAATTGTTTATGTTGTTATTTATAGTAACAGACTCGTTTCAACAATTATATGCGAAACTATTCATCTCTGTTTTTTAAAAAGGAGTGATACATGCAAGATTTTTTAATAATTACCTTTTTCGCCATAGTAGCGAGCGTGATTACTACATTAGTTGGTTTTGGTGTAGGAACTATCATGACTCCAATACTTGTGCTTTTTTTGCCTTATGAGCAAGCGCTCATTGTGGTTGGATGGATCCATATGACATCGAGTTTTATGAAGATGGTAGCGTTCAGAAAATATATCGATTGGTCCCTTTTTCTTATGTGTGGTATTCCTGCCATGTTTGCGAGTTTTTTGGGTGCGGGACTCATTCCTTTTGTTGATCGAAATCTTTTAGTGAAATTTTTAGGTGGGATGGTTTTGGCATATGTATTGCTAGAGGTGCTAAATCCCACATTTAGCATACGAAAAAGTAATGGCACATTGATTGTCGGCGGAGCAATAACTGGCTTTAGTGCTGGTTTTTTTGGACTACGCGGTATTCTGGTTGCCATGATGCTGTCCTCTTTTGGTTTAACAAAAGAGGTTTTTATAGGTGTTACGGGTGCTTTTTCAGTGCTCGTTGATGTAGTTCGTTTGGCAGTGTATCACTATAATTTTGTATTACCTAAGCCATTGGTTTATGAATTGGGATTTTATGTCCCACTATCGCTCTTAGTGGTACACGGTTCTTCATATATAGTTTCATATATTTCAGTGCCCTGGTTCAAACGTACTTTAGCATTTGCGTTATCGCTTATTGGTCTCAAATTGTTGATTTTTGGTGTTTAGTATTCATTAACGGGAAATTCGCATACCGATTTTGCCTCTTGAATGGCGAGTTCGGCTTGAGACATGGATATTCCCAGAGATCGTAATGCATCAGGATGATCAATTAACTCTCGGCAGAGTACGATACCGTTTTGAATGAGTTCTTTTTGGTATTTACGTTTTAGCGTAGTGAGTGCCGTAATGGGATGTAATCCTATTTCATTGATCATATCAGGAAGTGTTTTATGTGCAGGATATGACCATCCTAGTAATTTAATACCGGCACATTCGGCGTAACGTATTGCTTGAGCTGAAAATCTTGTGTTAGTGATGATCCATGCTTCTCGGGTTTCTTGACCGTGAAACGGTGTGTCTTTCCAAAATTTTTCTATATCCTGTAAACGCGCATGTACGTATAGTGCGATTTTTAAATCGGATTTTAGTGTATGTAATGTGTGAAATTTACATTCTACAAGAAGCGCGACACTATTTTTTTCAGCAACAAAATCTATCTCATGCTCAATGCATGCTCCTTTCATGATCTGATTGAGCGTGACGTCAAATCCCATTTGTTCAAAAAGTTTTGCCATATATTTTTCGAATGAAAAACCGGTTGGGCCAAGCGTAGCGATAGCATGCTTCAAATTGTAACGCGTCGCTACAGAGCGATCAGCGATTTTCAGTTTTTGCAGTGCGTAGCGATATATCTGTTTGGTGGTACGTAGATCGGTACGCTCTTCGATATCCTGTATGAGATTCTTGATGGCTTCGGTAGTAGCTCCAGCACGTTTGAGTGATCGACGAAATTTTACGCGATCAAAGGCTTCTTGTTTTCCGGAAGCCTTGGTGATATAAAATGCCATGTTGAACTCCCTTGTTTTTGTTAACATGCTGACAAGAGAGCGTATGAGTCAAGATATGGCGTGAAGGTGAAGATTCTTTGCGTTATCAAAGATTATTTGGATCAGGCAAGGGGGGTGCTGGATTTGCTGGCGTGATAACGCCGTTTTCATTGACTATAATAGCAAAGTATACAGCTGGTAAACGTAATTTTTGCATAATTGTGTAGAGCATTTGATAATGCGCTTGATAAAAAGAAGCACGTGCTTGCTCAATCATACGCCATGTTTGGTAACTTATGTCTTGTATGCTCATGAATGTCTGCCAGCCTTCAGAGCTTATGCGATTGTTAAAATTATCCGCATCAACCAAAGATTGTAGTGCAAGGTGTGGGAGGTAGCCGCTAATGAAATTTATAGCCCCCATAATACTTCGTACGCCTTGTTCTTGCGTGTCTACTGATTCATGAAGTTGCTGAGTTGATTTTTGTGCAGAGTAATAAAGTGTTCCTAATAATGCACGAACATCAAGTAGTGCTTGAGCTACCACAACACGGGCATCATTACGTAGAGCTTGTAATCCTTTAAGTGCAAGTGATGCGTGTAGGAGATCTCCGTGTATGCTGGCTTCTACAAGATTTGCGTAGATTGTTCCTATTAATTGATGTTGGGTGCTGAGATAGATGCTATGGCAAGCGAGCGATGCTTGCTTAGATGCATCAATGGGATGAGGGATTATGACTGAGGGATTGCGTCGTGTAGTAGCAATATTTTCATGGTTATTCCAGAAGATATTTAAAGCCTGCATGCTTGCTTCTTGTGCTTCAAGGGTTATTTTGGAGCGGTAGTATGAAAAATAAGCGATATTGGCGAGTGTTTGTAGATCCCGTTCTGAGATCAGAAGTTTGTATTCACGATAAATGTAATTCTCGGTCCAGAGTTTGGCATGTTCAAGATAGGGAGTTGGATCAATAGTATAGTCAGAGGCTGAGCACTGAAAACCACGAGACAGAAAAGCAAAAATTACGAAAACATAAATCTGGTGTCGCATAACAGGCCTTTTTGAAAAAAGATATATAATATGCGGATACTAGATTATCGATAAAAGAAGAAAAAAGAAGAGATTAAAAATGGTCGGGGCAGCCAGACTCGAACTGACAACCCCTCGCTCCCAAAGCGAGTGCGCTACCAATTGCGCCATGCCCCGATTTTCTGATTTTAAATTTCAAAATTATGTTGATTATTCTAAATATTTTTTTGATGTTTGCAACTTTTTATTCTGGGGTGGATGGCGGGGCTCGAACCCACGACCCTCAGAGCCACAATCTGATGCTCTACCAACTGAGCTACATCCACCATTCGGATCAACAAAAAGATACAGGGCAAAGTATACGTTGTTTAGCGTAAAAATCAACACATAAAGTTGTCGACAGTAAGCAGGATAACCCAGTCAGACTTGACAATGTGTCGACTGGGTTACCTTGTTTGCATAGCGAATGCGAATATAGATTACTGCTATGGGAGGGGCTGTAATTCTGGTGACAGCTCTGGGCCATAGTAAGGTAATGTAGTATGGCGCAGAGGTGGGAGTGTTTGTCGTCTGATAAATTTAAGACCGAAATAGCGATAGAGAACGTCTTGTAAACGAGCGGTATTGTTTGTATCAAGCGCCATTTTTAATTCTTGGATCGCATTTCCTGCGTCTATAGCATCGATTTTAAGTATGTTGCTTATCAGATCGCCAACATTGATTCGGATTGTGCTGTTGGTTTCAGTGGTGATTTCAATAGTGATGCGTTGTAATAGTGGCTTAAAAAGTGGATCAAAGAAAGCAACAAAGCCACTTCTATCGGTATTAGCCTTAGCTGCAAAGAAAAGCATTTCTAAAGGAGTAAGTAAACGTGCATTGTGTTTAAGTGCCTCAATAATGAATGCGCCAGGAATCAACGGAGCTTGTAATAATTTTCCGTTGCCATCGACAAAAGGAAACCAAGCGTGTAGAGGTTTTAAATCGGAGGTAGTCATGGTTTCGATTACCTTTCGTAAGCGCTGCTTTTGGCTTTCTGGGTATAAAAAATTAAGCTCTTGTCGCGCAAGCTGCTTCCATTGCTCGATATTATTGTCAAGAAGTCGACCAACTTGCATCATTAACTCTGCCGAAGGAGTAAAAATGCCGTTATGGATGGTCCCAAGTCCTTCTACAGCCTCTCCGACACCTTCAAAGACATCCTCCGCACCTCTTTTGGCTTTCTCAGCACCCTCTTCGAATTTCTGTTTGGTTGTATCGAGCCAGTCTTTACCCAACTCAAATACATTTTGCGAAGAAACGGGCTGATGAAGGCTAAGCAATATGCCTATTCCGGCTAGCGCCATTATGTTTAATGAATATTTCATACATCTCTCCTTTTATTCATATAAATCAGAATTCGATGATATTCTATGAATAAGTATCACATTTTCTATATTCAAATAGCAATAAGTATCGGTAATTTAGCCTTAGTTTTTGATTTTTACTTTTTACGATATACTTAATCATAGTGAATGAAGCAGAGGGATCAGAATTATTGGTGGGGGTAAATATAGTGTCACATAAACCTAAAAAAACATTCTCTGATTGGATTAAGGTACGCGGAGCGCGTGAGCATAACCTCAAAAATATTGATGTTGATATTCCAAAAAATACGTTAACCGTTATCACGGGGCCTTCTGGATCTGGTAAAAGCTCTCTTGCAATGGACATTTTGTTTACTGAAGGTAAGCGTCGTTACATGGAGTCGTTGTCTTCTTATGCCCGGCAGTTTTTGGGCATTGCTCCTAAGCCTGATTTTGACAGCATTGAGGGATTATGCCCTGCAGTGGCAATCGAGCAAAAAACAGTTGGCACTAATCCGCGCTCGACGGTGGGAACTATTACAGAAATTTATGATTATTTACGTGTTTTTTTTGCTCGTATTGGAATAGTGCACTGCCCCGATTGTCATACGCCCATCACTGCTCAATCTCCTGAACATATTACTCAGATGATTCTTCGTAATTTTGGTAATCAATCAATTACGATTGCTGCGCCCATAGTAATTGAGAAAAAAGGTGAATTTGTACATGAACTTGAAAAGCTTTTTCAAAATGGGTATTACCGGTTCATTATTGACGGACAATCATATCGTTTCCGTTCGCCTGAGGATATACAAGCGCTTAAATTAAAAAAAACCTATAAACATTCTATAGATCTATTGATTGATGCTATAGAAATCCATGGTGCTGAAAGAACTCGTGTGCAGGAAGCCATCGAAACTGCCTTTAAGCTGGCCAAAGGCGTGGTCAAAGTTATCGTAGGTGATACCGAATATCTCTACTCATCACAGCGTGTTTGTTTGCGTTGTGCTGTTTCTATCTCTGAAATTGAGCCACGGCTTTTCTCTTTTAATTCTCCGTTGGGAGCCTGTCCAGAATGCCATGGTCTTGGAAGTATCCAATCATGGCCATGGTCTGAAGATGATCCCAATTATTGGAAATCTTCTTATCCAGAATTTTTTGGAAAATATGCCACAGAAAATGAATGTCGCGCATGTGGCGGCCAGCGTTTAAATAAACAAGCTCTTGCCATTACGGTAGGCGGTAAGAATATTTTTCAGATGGGACAATTGTCAGTAAAGCATCTATTGCAATTCTATGCACAGCTTCAACTTGATGAGTCTGCATTAGCTATTGGACAAGGGCTGATAAAAGAAATTGTGGCAAGACTTGAATTTTTGCATAATGTTGGGCTTTCTTATCTTACTTTAAATAGATCTTCACGGACATTGTCGGGTGGAGAAGGCCAGCGAATTCGATTGGCAACTCAAATTGGTTCTGCATTGAGTGGTGTTCTTTATGTATTAGACGAACCAAGTATCGGATTACATCAGCGTGATAATGATCGTCTTATTGCTACTCTTCACGCATTGCGTGATCAAGGGAATACTGTAGTAGTGGTCGAACATGATGTGGATACTATGCGACAAGCAGATTATCTGATTGATATGGGACCAGCGGCAGGGGTGTTAGGTGGCCGCGTGACGGCGGTTGGTATGCCTCATGAATTAGCTACGAATCCGGCTTCGCTAACCGGAGGTTATCTATCGGGAAAACATAGTATTGAGCGTACGGGAGCAATACGTAAGCCAACTGGCAATCTTATACTCAACCATGCTAAAGCGAATAATCTTCGAGATATCACCGTTTCGTTTCCTCTGGGGGTGGTGTGTGGTATTTCAGGTGTATCTGGTTCGGGTAAAAGTACCTTAATTATGCAAGAGTTGGTTCCAACCCTTTCTACTCTATTGTCTCGACGAAACCGTATCGACGAAGCTAGTGATTCTCGTTTGAGTGGAGCTCAAGCGATTGAAAATATGGTTGTCATTGATCAAAGCCCTATTGGAAGAACTCCTCGTTCGAACCCTGCAACGTATCTGGGTATTTTTGATGCTATTCGAACATTATTTGCGTCATTACCAGAAAGTAAAGCGCGGGGATATAAGTCAGGTAGATTCAGCTTTAATGTAGCCGAAGGTCGATGCTTTGAATGTCGCGGAGATGGGGTTATTAAGGTTGAGATGCATTTTCTTCCTGAAGTGACTATGGTATGTAAAGCGTGTAAGGGGAAACGATATGATGCGCAAACCTTGCAAATTACTTTTAAAGATAAAAATATTGCAGATATTTTAGACATGACAGCTCTGGAAGCAGCACAATTTTTTAGTGCGCATGCTCCTATAGCTAAACGACTTGCATTGTTGTGTGAGGTTGGGCTTGATTACCTAAAATTAGGACAGGCATCAACCACGCTATCAGGAGGTGAGGCGCAACGCATTAAGCTTGTTGATGAATTATCCAAGCGTGGAAAAGGAACCTTATACATTTTGGATGAACCGACTACTGGTCTTCATAACAGTGACATTGAACGATTGCTTGCAGTCCTTAATTCATTGGTTGATAAAGGCAACTCAATGATTATTATTGAGCATAACATTGATGTGCTTAAGACCGTTGATCATCTGATCGATTTGGGACCAGAGGGCGGCGATGAAGGTGGCATGGTGGTCGCACAAGGAACTCCGCAAGAAGTAGCACATAACGCTAAAAGTTATACAGGACAGTACCTAAAACGAGCATTAGCTCAGGAAAATCTTTAATAAAGAAATGATCATTATGATGCATGATACTAAGACGACACTCGAACATCTTAAACAAAAAATGGCGGCATTTGTTGCAGAGCGTGAATGGAAGCAATTTCACAGCCCTAAAAATATCAGTATGAGCATAGCGGTAGAAGCTGCGGAGTTGATGGAAAAATTTATGTGGTGTGATGTACAAGAATCTCGTATAACATGTGAATCTAGTAGATTAGAAGTAGAGCAAGAGGTTGCTGATATCTTGATTGGTATACTTGCATTTGCAAATTCAGCAAACATAGATTTGGCACATGCTGTTGAGCTTAAGCTTGCAGAGATCGCTGCGAAATATCCAGTGGATAAGTGTCGAGGGAGAGCTGAAAAATATAATCAGCTTTAATAATAAGTCTTTGTAATCAATTTTGAGGATCTTTCAGTGAATAGTGTAAAGTCTTATACGAGCCTCTTTGCGGTTATAGTGCTGGGAAATCTATGGATTGGAGAAGTTCAAGCACATGCAGTTGGCGTAGCGTTTGAGGATAAATCTCTGACAATTGGATCGTCTGCAGAGTCGGCGGATAAAATTATTCAGGTAAGACCTGATATAGTTGATCGACACGCACAAGAAATTGGTGTGTGGGCACAACGTAGCAAGATGTTGGTCAGAGGCGCGATAGGTACGGTTGTTGGAGGTATTGTAGTATGTGGAGCATGGCTTGGTGTTCGTGCATTGCATCATGCTTTATTCCCAGATACTACTGAGCAATTACTATCGAATGCACAGCAGATTCTTGATGAATCTAAAGCATTAGAACCGATTAAGCAATTGCAACACATCGATCAAATAGAAGATATACCACATATCAGGGTAGCGCTTAAAAAAATCTGTGAACAAGTACACGCATTGGAGCACTCACATCAAATTGCTGGAAAAAGCCGTGGATGGGGTGTAAAGAAGATGCTCATATCATGGGCTTTTCAAGGTGCAAACATGCTTGGATTTTCAGCGATTTCAACTACTGCAGGCATGTATCTTAATAACATGCTTTTTGAAACGGATGTGCATTGGTTTGTGCATAAAAAAACTCACCTTATGAAGTCCCTGGAGCATTTGCAGACATTCGCCAATGATTTTGATCAGCGAAAAACATTACCGAGTTATCGCGTTGCACATGTGATGAAAGCAATTCCCGGACAACTCAACGATGTTGTTGCTGAGTTTGAGCGATTGCTAGGATTTTTGAACTATCTAGCACAAAGGGTAACACAGCAATCTCAGATTATGCCACAAGCTTTTCTCGATTTACCAGATGTTATGGCATGCAGAATGAACAGTCTATGTGCGACTACGCAACGATTATTACAAGATGCGCACGATGGTGAACCTACTGACTCTATGGAAGATGAAGTGAAAAAGTTTATTGGTGATCTCAAGCTCTATATAAGTCGCTATGAGTATTTTGATGAATTTGTAAGAAACATGCAGCCAGTGATGGTTTCTCCTCAGGAACCATGATTTATTACGAACAGCATACCGGTTAATGATAATATAAAAATCCTCGAGTTTTAGAGNNCTCTAAAACTCGAGGATTTTTATATAACAAGCTCTAGCTATTTTATTATAGGCATTCAAATACAAGCTGGGTGAGCTCTTGAATTGCACATTGCATGGTAGCCATATCATCATGTTCTGTTGATTCTACGTAGTTTTGCGCCATCTTGATCAAACAAACGGAACAAACGATAGTAGCCATGTCTTCAGGAGTTCCCATCTCAGCCAATTCATTGCGCGTGGTAAAATGGGTTTCAAAATAGGTAAGAATGTTTTTGATACACGTAGCCAATTTTTCTCTAATAGCGCTTAATGCCTCTTGGGTAGTAGTTTTGGTTGTGCAGGTATCGAAATATTCTTTGTACACTTCATTGAGTTCATCTTTGCATTGTTGAAATGCTGTATCTTGACATTGGTTGTCGATGATATCATATGTTGCGGAAAGAAGCTCGGTTTGAAGTGCGATGTCTTGTTCAGTGATCTCTACCTCTTGGGCTCCGATTTGTGAATATATCTGTGTGGTGGCAGAGCTGGTAAGAAGAAGCGCAATTAAAGCGTAAGATTGATTCATAATAACCTTTCTGGTGAACTGGTGTTAAATTTAAGCAGATTGTAACCCGTTTTTAGATGATGTGCAAGGTGAAAGCTTTGAGGATGCTGTTTTTGATGGTTATTTATTATGAGTGATACTTTTAGATTGATGCGTAATTAGTAATGACAGAAAAATTACTTTAACGTACTCTAAGATATCATAGTAAATAGGATACATTTTAATTGCTTCCATGGTTGTGACATGACAACAGAAGTTCATCAAACATCACTTACCCCGCTCATGCGGCAATATTATACCATAAAACGTGATTATCCTGACACGATTCTTTTGTTTCAGGTTGGTGATTTTTATGAATTGTTTTTTGACGACGCCAAGCAAGTATCCGCATTTCTAGGTATAACACTTACCAAACGTGGTAAGGTTAATGGTGAACCTATTCCTCTATGTGGCGTGCCTGTACATGCACTTGATCATTACCTAGTCAAATTGATCAAAGGAGGATTTAAGGTTGCCTTATGTGATCAACTAGAACAAGCGGTTCCAGGAAAAGTGGTTGAGCGCGGAGTGACGCGAGTACTTACTCCAGGCACGTTGACTGATGCGCGGCTTCTTGAAGAAAAAACAGCGTCATATTTATGTTCGTGTTTTCCCCTTGGTGATTCGTGGGGATTGTTGTTTGGTGAGTTGATGACCGCGCAACTGTATGCAACGGTAGTTCATGGAGAATCACTTAAAAATCTTGAAACAGAGCTCAATCGTTTTTTTCCAGACGAAGTAGTGCTTCCTGCAACAGCACCAGCAAAAAAATTACAAACTTTATTCAAACAACTTGGCTATTTTACTACTATGGCTCGTCGTGAAGATGAGAATGATGAGGAAATGATTGATAGTTGGGTGGCTACGCATCTTAAGGATGCAGCGCGCGAACTTCTTTCGCGACAAGAATCGTTGCGTCTGGCATTCCATACCTTTTATCGGTATATCAAGCGTACACAGCGATCGGCGATGGAGCAATTTAAAACAATTCAATTTTATGATCCAGAAGATTTTTTGATACTCGATAGTGCTACACAAAGAAATCTCGAATTAATTAAAAATTCTTATGATGGCACGAGCAAAAATACCTTGTTCGCGCATCTTGATCATGCGGTGACTCCCATGGGATCGCGCATGATTAAGAAATGGATTTTACGGCCATTGATACAACAAGAGGCAATCGAACAGCGACTTGACGTTGTCCAATTACTTATCGATGATACGGTATTTCATCATGAAACTGAGCGTACTTTTCATGTGATAGGTGATATAGAACGTATTGTTGGTAGAATTGCTCTCGAAAGAGCCACACTATCGGATTATCGAACATTAATGCAGGCGTTCGAAGTGATTCCTGAGTTACGAGCATCACTTACTGCAAAGAGCCAATTCCCTCTTATGCATGTCATTACAAGCCATATCGAAGATTTTTCTAGTCTATTTCAGATACTCCAGGCATCGCTGAATACTGATTCGTCTTGCGATAGCACCATTAAGCGTGGATTTGATCAACGCCTTGATGAATTGCGTGATCTTGCATTGCATAGCGATCAAAAAATTTTGGAACTTGAACGGCATGAGCAAGACGTTACCGGAAATCAGTCACTTAAAATACGCTATAATCAAATTCATGGTTATTATCTAGAAGTGACTAAAATCGGAGCACGTTCTGTTCCCGATTATTTCATCAGACAACAAACGCTTGTTGGCAAGGAGCGGTTCACTACTCCTACATTGCGTGCACTACAAGAGGAAATTATGCATGCAAAAACCGAGCTAACCCAGTATGAAAAACAGGTTTTTGAGCGCGTGAAAATTGAGGTAGCGGCATATATTCTAGGATTACGAAAAATGGTTTGGGCGTTGAGCCATTTGGATGGACTGCTCGGATTGAGCCGGTGTGCGTATCGCTATAATTATGCACGGCCACACTTTAGTGCAAGTCGCGACATTCTTATTGGGGAAGGTCGGCATCCTATTGTTGAAAGTTCGAATTCTCAAGGACATTTTATACCAAATAGTACATTATTGTCCGATAATGCTTCGTTATGGATTATTACGGGACCAAATATGGGCGGAAAATCGACCTATTTGCGTCAAGTTGCACTTATTTGTCTCATGGCACAATGTGGTTCATTTGTCCCGGCTGCTCGAGCTGATCTACCGATACTTGACAGAATTTTTACTCGTATAGGTTCAGGCGATCATCTTGCTGAAGGTAAAAGTACATTTCTCGTTGAAATGGAAGAAACAGCTATGATTTGTACGCAAGCGACTGAGCGTAGCTTGGTGATTTTAGATGAGGTTGGTCGTGGCACCAGTACCTTTGATGGACTGGCGATAGCGCAGGCGGTTGTTGAGTATCTGTATATGGTTGTTAAGGCGCGCTGTCTATTTGCAACTCACTACCACGAGCTTACCGCGTTACAGGATCGATTTTCTGGTATCAAAAGTTATTATGCCGCGAGTAAAAAGACACCGACAGGTATCGTATTTCTATACAAAATAATGCCTGGCATTGCCGATGGTAGCTTTGGCATCGAAGTTGCAAAGTTAGCGCATATACCACCTAATATTCTTAAAAGAGCGCAAGAAATTCTGAGAGAGCTGCAACAGCAAGAAGGTTTTTCTTTAAGTGCTAAAACAGAAACTTATCATGAGCAAGCGCCTATCATGATGGGTGCCCTGCGA
Organism: Candidatus Dependentiae bacterium UBA6230; assembly: GCA_002441565.1. Lineage (GTDB taxonomy): Bacteria > Babelota > Babeliae > Babelales > Vermiphilaceae > UBA6230. The sequence goes on along the minus strand of DJWM01000003.1, from coordinate 90,484 downwards.
ATGGAGTATGATGAATTGCTCAAGCAGCATGATCAGTGTTTAAATGCTTTAAAGCAATCGCAAAAGAAAATAGCTTTATTCGAAGCGATTGATTGCAATGAGCTTTCTCCCAAGCAGGCTTTAGACGTATTGTGGCGACTCAAAGAGCAATAAGATTCAAACAGAAAAGTTTTTCTAGTTGCTCCAGGATCATTTGTTTTTATGGACAGAAAAGCGGACTATGCTACACTAGTAGGTGTTTTATCTTTAGATAGTAATAAAAAATAATAACTTTTCTAGTAAGCTTCATGGTTTTTCAGGTTTAAGCCCCGAGCAAAAGCTGGTGGAGTTTGGGTAAATTGTAGGATATTTCTATGGAACAAATGAAAAACAAGTCTGTTGACATTGCTACACATGAGAGCTTTGCTATTTTTCAGACTGGTGGCAAGCAATATCAAGCAGTCGCAGGAAAAACAGTAGCGATTGAAAAAATTGAAGGTGAAGCTGGTACCAAAATAGAATTTACAGAGGTGCTTCTACGCAAAACAGCAACGGATACAGCAGAAATTGGGCAACCATTTCTGAAAAATCCGGTTGTAGCCTCTATTGTGAAGCAAGATTTAGGACCAAAAATTGTGATCTTCAAATTTAAGCGTCGCAAAAAACATCGCACCAAGAGCGGACATCGTCAGCCACGTACCATTATTCGCATAGAAGCGATCTAATGTATACACAGAAATGAGAAAAAGGCGGTTGGGTATTTTCCCAGCCGCCTTAATTTTTAACTATTTTTTACTTGCTCGCTATGAGTTATAAACGAGTAAGCCTTTTCAAATCATCATTGTTGCCAGCTACAATAAGGCGATCCTTAGGTTGGATAATATAATCCTGACTTACTGGAACAATTGCTTCGTCTTTCTTAATACCAATACAAGTAACCAGGTAATTTTTGTACAAATTTACTGCTTCAAGAGATTTGCCAACATAGCGTATCGGCGCGATAATCTGACTGACTGAAAAATCTTGGGTGAGTCTGAAAAGGTCCGTGAATGGGGAGCTCAGATTATCAGCGACTTTAATGCCGATCTCTTTCTCAGGTAGTACGACCTGATCGGCACCTACAAGCTTAAGAATATCTTTATGAATGTCATTGATGGCTCGTGCGATAACGCGTGGCATATTAAGTCGTTTTTTGAGTAATGCGGTAATGAGGATTGATTCGGCGAAATTTTCTCCGGTGGCTACGATCGTGGTATCCATTTCTTCTATGCCAATATTAATAAGAGATGTTTCGTCTTTTACGCGCATGCAGACTGCTTGTGTAACTTTATCTCGAATCGACGAAACAATTGATTCGTCGCTATCAATTGCAACAACTTCCATGCCGTGCTCAGCAAGCACCGTGGCAACCTGAAAACCAAAACGTCCGAGTCCGATGACACAAAATTTCATAAAAAATCCTATAGATTTATTATCCGAGCATAACGCGCTCTTCTGGATATGAAAATTCTACTGTACTTGTTTTTGTTTTTCGTAGTGCAAGAATTAATGTTAATGATCCGATACGTCCAGCGATCATACTAAGAATAATGAATAATTTCCCCATCATTGATAACCGAGATGTGATACCGGCAGAAAGGCCTAAATTGGTAAATGCAGTGATAGCTTCTAGGGTTAATTCTATGAAATGCATCTTTTCTTCAGTAATCAGTAAGAGAAAAAGAGAAATCAAAATCCAAAAAATACTTAGAGTTACAATGGTAACTGCTTTATGAATTTGATCACGCGGAATACGACGCCCTTTAATTTCTACTGCTTGTTTGTTGCTTAAGCCAGCTTTGATGGTTGCCAACAAAAGGATGAAATTAGTTATTTTGATACCGCTTCCTGTTGATCCGGGAGCGGAGCCGATGAACGTTAGAATCATAATGAGTAATAATGAAGCTAGTTGTAGTTGGTCGATTGTTACCGTAAAAAAACCCGAACTTCTCATGGCAATGCTATGAAAAAGAGCGTTGGTCCATGAAGTTACGAAATCCATTCCTGCAAACGCATTATCATGTTCAAGTATCCAAAAAAGAGCAGCCGTGAATATCACCGATACTAACGTTCCCAAGACGATGAGTTTGCTTTGTAAAGAGAAAACAATACGTTTTCTGCGAACCCATGATTTTAAATTAAGTATTATTTCTCGCCATGTAATAAAACCGAGCCCTCCACATAATATAAGCCACATGGTCGTATATAACATGATGAGATTGGTATTATAATGTACCAGTTCTTGGGGAAAAAGGCTGATGCCAGCATTACAAAAGGATGAAATTGCGTGAAATAACGCAAGAAAGCATGCTTGTGTAAAAGGGTAATCTGTATGTATCGCCCAAAAAACAAAACATGCACCGATAAGTTCGGTGCATAAGGTAAGGCGAATAATAAAAAAAATAATATTACGTAAATGATGTATGCTATCGATCTCAAGGAGTTGGCCTGCCATATACTGTGTGGTGAGACCGAGATTAATGAATAATGACATAAAAAATAATGTCATAGTGATAAGGCCGAGCCCACCGATTTGAATAAGCAGTAAAATAATGGCGTGCCCAAAGGTAGTGAATTGATCTAGTGGAATAGTAAACAAACCTGTGACACAGGTGGCTGAGGTCGCGGTGAAAAATAGATCTATAAATGGTATGGAAGTAGTACGCGCCATGGGGAGTGCCAATAGAAGTGTACCAGACATGATGGCGATAAACACCGAGATCAAAATAGTTCTTCCAGGAGAAAAATTGGCAAGCGTTTTAATAGCCATGAAGATATTCCAACTATCCTTTACGTAGTTATGAAACGCTTATGCGTTTGGAAGTATGAATGTGTTATTCATAGTGCTACAGGAATACAGCGAGCTGTCAATATATTTTCTGGAATGAGTTATTTAGCGTGCCTGTAATATATTCTGCAACGCGCTCCATCGCGATTCTTTCTTGCGTTGTGGTATCGCGGTGACGCACCGTGACGGCATTGTCATTTGCGCTATCATAATCATACGTAAAGCAAAGTGGTGTACCGATTTCGTCTTGGCGTCGATAACGTTTGCCGATCGATCCTGAATCATCATACTGCATGGTAAGCCCCAACTTCTTTTTGACGTCATGATAGAGCGCCGACATAGGTTCATTTTGTTTTTTTGTAAGTGGGAAAAATGCTGCCTTAATAGGAGCGATAGAAGGAGAGAGTTTAAGTACTATCCGTTTTTCACCCTCTACAACATCCTCAGTATAGGCATCAAAGAGTATGGTAAGAAAGAGACGATCAGCACCGACAGAGCATTCGATTACGGTTGGCAAATAAGAAGCTTTAAGTTCCTCATCAAATACACCAAGATCTTTACCGGAATGCTTATTATGCTGTGAAAGATCAAATGTGCCCCGATGAGCGATGCCTTCGAGTTCCTTCCAACCAAAAGGGAATTGATATTGTACGTCATTACACATGCGCGAGTAGTGTGAAAGTTCTTCTTTGGTGTGTGCATGCAGACGGATGTTATTCATATTAAGACCGATGTGTCGGTAGAAATCAAGACGCGCCGCGCACCATCGTTCAAAGGTCGCGAGTGAATCTTCATCTTTACAGAACCATTCAATTTCCATCTGTTCAAATTCACGCATACGGAAAAGAAATTGTTTTGGCGTGATTTCATTGCGAAATGCTTTACCAATTTGTGCGATACCAAAGGGAATTTTTACGCGGTTGGTAGAGAGTATGTTTTTTACATTGATAAATATGGATTGTGCGGTTTCTGGGCGTAGATACACATCATTGGTCGAGCTTGTTGCTGCACCAAGTTGCGATTTGAACATAAGATTAAATTGTCGCACATCCGTCCACTGTTTATTGCCACAGTGAGGGCATGATTTATCAAGATCAATATCATCAGCGCGATAACGGTGTTTGCATGACATGCAGTCTACGAGTGGATCACTAAAATTAGTTAAGTGTCCAGATGCTTGCCAGACCGCCTCTGATCCTAAGATGGAGCCTTCAAATTGTAAAACATCGCCAAATTCATTGACCGATTTTAGCCAAGCTGCACGAATGTTGTTTTTGAGCAATGTTCCAAGATGGCCAAAGTCGTATACCCCATTGAGTCCGCCATAAATTTCAGCGCTTTGGTAGACGAATCCTCTGCGTTTGCATAACGCAACAATTTCTTCTAAAGTGGCAGTGGTATTTGGCGTACTCATGAACAACTCCTTGGATATGATATGCTCATCGTTTGTGTATTAATAGTATAATCAGTAAGATTACTGGGTTACATGATTTTTAGCAAATGTACTTGGGTGTGACACGCAGTAAGCAACGGAGTGTGTGATGGTAAAATTGTTTTTGATTATCTCGATTATATGTTTGCATGGTAGTGTTGCTTTTGGTGTTCCGGAGCTCATTGGCTGTTTTACGGTTGATCAAGAATCTATGGCACTTGTTAAATCGGTGTGTGGATATTCGATGCAGTTGTGTATTACACCTGATGAAAATGATGTAAAAGGAGCAATCGCAAAACTGCGTTATATCAGAATTCAAGAAATGAATGAACAAAAATTAGAAATTCGTAGATTATGGGTTAACCCTGCATATCGCAAAAAGGGGTGTGCAACATACCTCATCGAAAGAGTTAAAAATCAAGAAATACGTCTTGCTGGGGCTCGCGAAATAAAGTTGTTAGTAGGGGCATTTGAAAAGGATAGTATATTATCTCTAGAAGACTGCTTAAAGCGCGACAAGGAGTTACTTTGTTTTTATCAAAAGCGCGGGTTTGTGTCTTCTGAAGAAAATGAATGGTATATGATCTACCGAACACAAGATTATCAATAGCATATAATTAAAAATCAAGATAAATGATTTTTTAGATAGTATTTTAAAAGGATTTTTATGAATAATCGTAGTGGCATACAGATACTAGTTGGGGTGGTGCTATTAGCAACTGGTGGCGGCATCTTTATGTTGTATAGAGAGCAGCGAGACCTGCGTATGCAATTAGCATCGATACTTGATGTAAAGAATTCACCTGCAACACATATTGATCTTCCACCAACCACTATTGTGGAAAGATTTGTTGAAAAAACACAGGCATGGCGAGACGTTCAAGAATCAATTAAAGATACGGTAGTTCAAGTTTTTTCTCAGGTTGCTGAAGTCGATTTATTGCAGCCCTATAAAACACCATCGCAATATCCTGTATATGGCAGTGGATTCTTTATTAATGAGCAAGGTGATTTGATCACGAATGCACATGTTGTGAACCAAGCTAAAGCGGTGTGGATCCAGATTCCTTCATTGGGAAAAAGGATGCTTGAAGTTGAAGTGCGTAGTGTAAGTCCAGATCGTGATTTAGCATTGCTGCGAGTTAAGTCAGAAGATTTGGAATTTATCAAGCAAGCGCTAGGGAAAATATCCTATCTAAAGTTTGGAGATTCCGATTCGGTGCATCGAGCAGATGACGTGATGGCATTGGGGTATCCATTAGGTCAACAGACACTTAAAAGCACAACGGGGGTGATTAGCGGTCGCGAAGGTCAATTCATTCAAATGAGTGCGGCAATCAACCCAGGTAATTCTGGTGGACCATTGCTTAATATTAAGGGTGAAGTCATTGGTATCAATACCGCAATTGCCGCTAATGCGCAAAATGTTGGCTATATCATACCGATTAACGATCTTAAAGTGGTCATGCAAGATATGTATTCTATGCCATTGCTGCGTAAACCATTCCTTGGCGTACTGTTTAATAATGGTACAGAAGTATTAGCAAAATATTTAGGTAATCCTGAGCCAGGTGGCTGTTATGTGGTAGAAGTTGTTGAGAATAGTACTCTAGCACGAGCGGGCGTGCAGCGTGGCGATATGATTTATGAAATTAATGGTCACGCGTTAGATATTTATGGTGAAATGTCAGTTCCATGGTCAGAGGATAAAATCTCTTTAGTAGATTATGTGGGTCGGCTTGCGGTAGGGCAGGACATTTCGCTGGTGGTGTATCGCAATGGCGAGCGTAAAACCCTCAATGTTGCGCTAAGCAAATCTGAACTACCTGCAATTCATAAAATCTATCCGGGATATGAGGAGGTGGATTATGAAGTATTTGCTGGAATGGTTGTTATGCCGCTTACCGTTAATCACATCCATTTGTTGGCACAAAATGCACCAGGATTGATGCGTTTTGGTGAAATAAGTAAACAAGCAAAACCGGCACTCGTGGTTACCCATATTTTCCCATCCTCACAACTGTATCGTTCACGTACCATTACTCCTGGATCGACGATTAATGAAGTAAATGGTCACGAGGTTGCAACGCTCGATGATTTGCGTGTGGCGTTGCGTGAAGGAGATCGCAATTATCTTTCCATTAGAGCATCAGATCATGTTGCAAGAGCATCCGATCATGTATTTGTAACCTTGCCATTTGATAAAATATTGGAAGAAGAGGCAAAGTTATCACGTGATTATAAATATCCACTTTCAGAAGTAGCACTTTCTCTTCTTAAGGAGAAAGAACAGCGCTTAGCGATGAAATCGATGAATAATAATTCAGAAAAGATTTCTTAGACTTGTACATCAGGGGTGAGCACTAGAGCTCACCCCTTTTGAGTTCGAATGATTGCTTGCATATTGAACGGAAGTGTATGGCGAAAAAGAATAAATCAATCATTGTGGTGCATGAGCAGGAAGACTGGTTACATATTGAAGATCTTGTAAATAAAGCAGTTGTTCATATCTTTGCGCAAGTGGTGCGGTTCAATTGGCTTGAGCCATACAAACCGGACATTGAATATGAGCAGCGAGGTACTGGATTTTTTATTAATGCTCAAGGGGATATTGTTACCACAGCGCATGTTGTTGATCAAGCAAAGCGTATATGGATTCAAGTGCCTTCTTTGGGGTGGCAAACCTTTCATGTGGAAGTTGCTGGATTTTGTCCCGATCGTGACATTGCGTTATTGCGTATCGTCGAACATGAAAGGGAAAAGATACGCGTGCAGCTTGGTGAATATCCATTCCTTCAGTTAGGCGATTCCGATCAAGTTCGCCGTACTGATAAGATCTTGGTCATGGGTTATCCGCTTGGCCAGCATCATCTTAAAATGACGACCGGTATTGTCAGTGGGCGAGAATTCGTTGATGGTACCACGTTTCTACAAATCACTGCTCCCATGAATCCCGGAGATTCTGGTGGGCCAGTACTTAATGTCTACGGGCATGTTGTTGGTGTAGCAATTGCTTCGGTCCAGGAAGCGACGAGTATCGGTTATGCGATTCCTGCAAGCGAATTAGTGCTCTTTTTACATGAAGTGCAACGAGCTCTTCTGGTGCGCAGATGTTTGTTCGGAGTACGATTTAATATAGCCAGCGATGATGTGGCGCACTATTTATCAAATCCTGTGCCTGCTGGGGCATACATTAATTTAGTCCTTAAAGATTCATTAGCTGAACGAGTTGGATTATTACCTGGTGATATGCTGTATGCGTGTAATGATTACCCCATCGATGTCTACGTTGAAGTGGTGGTTCCTTGGAGTGTAGAAAATATTACGTTTTATGATCTAATTAGCCGCTTTAAACGTGGTGATGAAGTGAAATTAACGTGGTATCGTAGAGGAGAGAAGATGGTACGATCGTTCGTCTTTGAACCGATGCCACTTTACCCTATTCGTCTTAAATATCCGGATTATGAAAATATCGAATATGAAATCATAGCAGGAATGATGTTGATGGAGTTGGCGGATAATCATTTTCCGTTGCTTCTTGAGGAGGCGCCGCATTTGGAATTTTATCAACGTGTGGAGAATAAACATACATCAGTTATCGTGGTAAGCCATATTCTTCCAGGGTCAGTGGCGAGCCAATTGAGTAGTATATTTCCTGGCGATATACTAAGTGAAGTTAATGGTCAGTCAATAAGTACGTTAGATTCATTGCGCACCGCATTGCGTCAACATGGTGGATCTAAGTATCTCACCATAATAACGCGTAATACTAATGCATTTGCTGTGTTTGACTATGCGCGCATACTGCGTGATGAGCAGCAGCTCGCACATGATTATGGATATCCATTATCGCCTGTTATACAAGATTTATGTAGGACGTTTATAGATGACAAAAAAGAAGCGACTTGATCACAGTGCTCAAGAATTGTATCCGGAGTATAGTAGGCGGCAAATACAGAGTTGGATCATGCAAGGAAAGGTGTTCGTTGATGGTCAACCGATTACCAAATCAGGGGCTCAGATTAGTGAAGGAGCTATCATTGTGGTAAATGCGCAAGAACCAAAATTTGTAAGTCGCGCTGGATTTAAGCTTGAAAAAGCATTAGATCATTTTGCGATCGACGTAACAGATCTCATTGTATTAGACGCAGGCATTTCAACCGGAGGATTTACTGATTGTTTGCTACAGCGTGGTGTGAAAAAGGTGTATGGTATTGATGTTGGTTATGGCCAAATCCACGAAAAAATTCGCTTTGATCAACGAGTTGTGGTCCATGAGCGCACCAACCTACGTGAACTGACTTCAGTGGGCGAGCTTGTCGATCTCATTACGCTCGATCTCTCTTTTATCTCGATTCTTAAGGTCATGGATGCCGTTTCTAATATGTTGAAGGAAGGTGGCTACCTTATTACCCTGATAAAACCCCAATTTGAAGCACGACGAGAAGACATCTGTAAAGGTGGTTTGGTCAAAGATCCCCGTGTGCACCAGGAGGTTATAGAACAAGTAACACGTGGTGTGTGCGCACATGGATTTACACTCGTGGGAGTTATTGAATCGCCTATCGAGGGCGCAACCGGTAATAAGGAGTTTCTTGCGTATTTTAGGCGTATTTCAACGCCACAAATTTCTTTGCAAGAGGAGCAGCAGTAACTGGTTTTTTTGTTTTGCTGTGGTACAATAATGACGTTAGGTGCCCGTAGCTCAATTGGATAGAGCAACGGACTTCGGATCCGTAGGTTGCGCGTTCAAATCGTGCCGGGCACACCAAATTTCATCATGAGGGCTTCTGCCCCTTTTTACTTATAGAGGTACGCGTTACATTTCCAACAAATTCTTTTGTTTCCTGTGCTGCTGTGGCACTATAATTGCATGAATAACGTGCTAATTCTTATCAAAAATTTTAGTTAAGGGGTTGCTATGAGCATCGGCATGATGATAATTTTTTCACTTATTGCTTTGGTGGCATTTGCCGTCTTCTGGTTTATCGGTGCATACAATTCATTCGTACGTCTCAAGGCATTATTGAATGAGGCATGGAGTGGCATTGATGTGCAATTAAAGAGAAGATATGACCTTATTCCCAATCTAGTGGAAACCGTGAAGGGTTATCAAATTCATGAAAAAAGCACGCTTGAAAACATCGCCAAATACCGCTCTGCTTCCATGCACGCAACAGGTATCGCTGAAAAGGCTGCAGCAGAATCAGGTCTGACACAAACACTCAAAACATTGTTTGCGGTAGCAGAGAACTATCCAGAGTTAAAAGCCAATGAAAATTTTTTGCGTTTACAGAAACAGTTAAGCACCCTAGAAGACGAAATCCAACTTGCTCGTCGTTATTATAATGGTACGGTACGTAATTATAATATGAAAGTACAGATGTTTCCTGCACGCATCGTAGCAGCTATTGCAGGGTTTAAAGAAGCGCCATTTTTTGAGTTATCTACTCAATCCGAGCGTGAAGTACCCAAAATTTCTTTTTAATATTTTGTGTCACAAAGGTGGCATTATGAAAATTTTCATGAAAACTTTTCTGCTCATAGCAGGAATGTCGGCATTCTCCGTTGTTTCATTGCCACGCGAAGTGATCAATTCATTTCATAGTGATATTGTGGTTCATCAAGATGCCACGATGACGGTTACAGAAACGATCCACTATACTAATACCAATATTTCTGGTTCACACGGAATTATGCGCGATTTTCCAACACGGTATAAAGATCGCTGGGGAAATAGAGTTCATGTTGCGTTTACCGTTAAACAGGTGTTGCGTGATGGATCAGAGGTTCCCTATCGTGTTGTGCACCATGCAAATGGGAAGAGGGTGTATATTGGAGATCCCAATCGTTTTATTCTTCCAGGGACCTATGCGTATACTATTGTTTATATGACAAGTCGCCAACTCGGATTTTTTGAATCGCATGATGAATTATATTGGAATGTTACAGGATTTGGATGGTCTGTTCCTATTTTACATGCATCAGCACAGGTCATACTGCCATCAGGAGTGCCTCAGCAAACTATCGAAGCAGAAGGCTACACAGGAGCTTATGGAAGTCGACAGCAGCATGATGTAATCGCGCAGGTGGAGAGCAATGGGAAGAGTATATTTAACACCACAAAACCGCTCATGCCACACGAAGGACTTACCATAGTAGTAAGCTGGCCAAAGGGATTTGTGCAAGCACCGACATGGTTTACCTATTGGCAGAATGTACTGTATGACAATCGAGGATTACTTATTCTCGTTGTTGGTTTTCTGGCATTGAGCGTATTTTATTTCGTGTATTTTATGCGTTGGCGTACGAGGCAACGGCGATTAAAAACAACTATTATACCGCGCTTTTATCCCCCACGTGATTTGTTGCCCAGCGAACTTTTTTTTGTGTATTACAAAAGATTTAAAACCAAGGCTTTTGCTGCCGAGCTCGTTGCTATGGCGGTGAAGGGAATGATGCGCATTACGCGTCCTAATGATATATGGTATGTGCTTAACAACAATAAGGACTATGTAGCTTTGTCGACTGATAATGAAGTACACGAGAGCTTGCACAGAATATTATTTGCCGGACGAGATACGCTCATGGTAGAGGCGTCTAAGCATCATATAATCAACCGTGCTGTGAGTTTCCTTGAAGAACAGGTAAGTAAATCTTATGAACGATATATTGATAGAAATACCGGTATTAAGGCGATTGGAATTATTTTTTCAATATTTGTCGTCGTATTAGCTCTCCTCGTTGCGGTAGATGAGGAAATAGGGAGTGGTGCTTTAGCACTCTTTGATAGTAGATTTGCTTTTGTTCTCTGTATAAGTTTCGTTGTAATCAATGTTCTTTTTTCTTATCTTTTGAACGGCTATACCAAGGATGGTATGACGCTCTATGAAGAAATTGAAGGTTTTAAAATGTTTCTGGGTACCACTGAGGCCGAGCGATTAGCTGTAGTGGGTACGCCGCCCAATAAAACACCAGAATTATATGAGACGTACTTGCCCTATGCAATGGTTCTTGGCGTAGAACATCGATGGTCAGCACAATTCGCACCTATGTTTGCGCGTCTCGAACAAGAGGGGCATCGTTATACCCCAACATGGTATCCCGGTTATTATCCAACCATGTTTTTTAATTCATTTTCTACATCGCTGCATCATTCTCTTCCCTCAGCAATATCTTCTTCTAGCAATCCCCCAGGTAGCTCGTCTGGCCGTGGTGGCGGTGGATTTTCCGGCGGCGGAGGCGGTGGAGGTGGTGGTGGAAGTTGGTAGTTCAGCATTTGTGTTTAAAGTGGCTGAAAAAATCATTTTTGATTATTATTGATAACAAAAAGTAGCATGCGCCCGTAGCTCAGGTGGATAGAGCGATAGATTCCTAATCTGTAGGCCACAGGTTCGAGTCCTGTCGGGCGCACCACAGTTGACAGTCATGAATAAACTATCCTGCGATTCTTTGGCACATAGAGTTTAAATTTATATTAGAACAGTGATTTGAGTACGATTGCATTATTGAATTTTGGATCTCGAGCGGCATATACGAGGGTAACAGTCCCATATTGCTGTTCAAGAAATTCGATACATGGCTTTAGTATAGAAAATTTATCGCTGAGTTCATCCGCATAACGTTTTTTGAACTCTGGCCAACGCTCTTCTAGGTGATTAAACCATTTTCGTAATTCAGTAGATGGTGCAATATCCTTGATCCAAAGGTCAATTTTTGCTTTTTCTTTAGAGAGACCACGTGGCCATAAACGGTCTACAAGAATTCGGATGCCGTCATGTTTGTTGGGTGGCTCATAGGCGTGTTTTATTGTGATCATAGTTTCCTCATTTTTTCATGGTACCGTATTGCGATATATCAATAATTAATTTGTTTTCGGATTGCACTCAAAAAATCTTCCATATTTTCATTATTCAATAATTTTTTGCGTCCCATGTTGATAAATCCATAAAATAATTCTTTGGGCGATGCACCCTCTTCAATTCCAAACAGTGCTTCAAGGCTCGAAAAATCAAGCTTGTTCTCCTGTATTATTTTCATGAATCTATTCTGTAAAACAATATTCTGAGATAAAGGGGTTGAAAATATTTCTTTGATGTGAGATCTAGTTATATTACCTCGTCTGAGATGTTGCGGTTTTACGATAAACCGTCCTTGTTCGTAGCCTATGTTAACCACGATTTCCTTATAAGATCCGGGTATAAATTCGAATACTTGAGAATATCTACTAGGATCTTCTACTAATTCTTTAAATGGTAATGATTGAACTCTTTTAATTTTAAGTCTAAATGGTGGCTGTATATTACGCTCTGGCTTAACAAAACGAGCAGCCGTATTTTTATGTAAAAATAGCCATCCATCAGATGATGTTTTTGATTGAATAGTATCACTCACAAATTGCTCGTGCTGCGAGATACCATTTTTGGTTACTCGAATAAGTAAATCCTGGTCCGTTTTGTTATAAAGCTGAGAAGATTGCACACAGGAAATATTCAAGGTGACAATCATCAATGCCAAGGCGCTGAAATAAGAATAGCTTTCCATGGTTGATCCTTTTTAAACAACATTTAATCGGCACATTTAAGTTCCATCCAATACTTAGTTCGCCAGGAAATATTACTTTTTAATTGATTAATTTTTGTGGTGACACGGTTTCCTGGACAAGATCCATAATCGATGGTTTGCGGGTTATCTTCCCATCCATGGTCCCACAAGCTCCTACCATGTCCACGAATCCAGATTCGAAAACATTCGCAAGTAAGCATATCATTTTCACCAATGGCAAGGGGCCCTAGCATTCTAGGAGCTTTCCAAGTATAGCAGTTTCTACAATATTCTTTGTAATTTCCCGGAGGTAGAGATGGGTCAGAGTTATTAGATTGCTGTGATGTATCTGAGCGCAAAATATTTATAAGAGAGCTGACATGCGAGGGTATTTCATCAGCGCTGATACACAAGGGCAATATGAGCGAAACGAGAAGGTTAAGTTTGAGAAAACTAATTAAAAATTTTATTTTGCACATTTTAGTTCTCCCCAGTAATTAGTGCGTCCCGATACTGGATCATGATACTTCTTTCTTTTCGTAGTGACTAAATGATCAGGACAATCGCCATAATCAATGGTGCTTTCTATCTTTGTATCGCCATTATTCTCCTTCCACTCACCTTTAAAAACCGATATCTTTTTACCATCTGGAGTTTCTATCAATTTGGAACCGATTCTTTCTAATTCCCAGAAGTAAAAGCATTTACAGGCAAGTATATCGTCATACCCTAAAACTAAATTCCCCAGCATTTTTGGGCGTTTCCATACTCGGCATTCAGAGCAAAATTCGTCATAATTTCCTGGGGGAAGTTGTTCCTTAATGTTAGCGATTCCCGTTAGTGTTATGCTTAAAAATATCACGTATTTGAGTATTTTCACTGTCTATCTCCTTTTTGAGAGCTAAAGCAATGTGTTTATTTAACTATAAATGAAAAAAGCACTGAAATTCAATGGTTTTGCTCATAAGTGTCGGGGGGATATATTTAAATTTTGCTTTCCATTAAGAACATTTAGGAAGCCAAAGTTGGTTCAGGTATAAGTCAGAATAAGCATCATATTTGAACGCAATCAGATGAACAGGTTATTCTTACGGTATCCGCTTGGATGGCAATGTCCTTTTTTTGTTTTATTGCTATTCTGTATATAACAGTAATTTTGATGATTATTCAAGGTATTTTTAGATAATAGTGTACATGAAAGTAGCAGTTTTAGTTTCTGGTGGTGTGGATAGTTCGGTTGCGTTGGCGCTTGCCAAGCAGCAGGGTCATGATGTCACCGCATTTTATTTAAAAATTTGGTTAGAAGATGAATTGTCTTCCTTGGGTGAATGTCCTTGGGAAGAAGATTTAAAGTACGTCCGCGCGGTTTGCGCACAATTAGACGTTTCTCTAGAAATTATCCCTTTACAGCAGGAGTATTGGGATCATGTGGTTTCATATACCATTGCTGAGGTAAAGGCAGGAAGAACGCCTAATCCAGATATTTTTTGCAATCAGAAAGTTAAATTTGGCTTTTTCTTACAAAAAATTGATGCGTCATATGAGAAAATTGCCACTGGTCACTATGCTCAGATTCATCAAGATGGCCCGCATTATTTTCTCAAAAAAACACCAGATCCTATTAAAGATCAAACCTATTTTCTTGCTTATTTGCGACAAGATCAACTTGCACGCTGCATGTTTCCTATCGGTCACCTGAATAAAACGCAGGTGCGTGAATATGCGCATGCGCTTAATTTACCCAATAAAGACCGTAAGGACAGCCAGGGCATATGTTTTTTGGGTAAGTTTAAATTCAGAGAATTTGTGCAACACTATCTTGGTGAAAAAGTGGGGGCGTTAGTTGAGTGGGAGACTCACAAAAAGGTGGGAGAACACAGCGGATTTTGGTTCTATACCATTGGGCAACGTCAAGGAATAGGACTGGCCGGTGGTCCTTGGTATGTAGTTGGCAAAGATCCTGAACATAATATTGTATATATCTCACGTGATTATTATGCGGATGGTAAGATACGCAACACTTTTGAACTACAAGAAATGAATTGGTTTGCTGGTAAGGTGCCAGATTCGCCACAAAATCTTACCGTAAAACTTCGTCATGGAGCGCATCAGTATCCATGCACGGTGCAGGAATTTTTGGATGATACACAGAAAAGTCGAGTTCGGGTAACACTTTCTGAAAATGATCAAGGCATTGCGTCGGGGCAATTTGCGGTTTTTTATCAAGATTCTTATTGTCTTGGTAGTGGCATTATCTCTGAAAGCGATTCGTGATGATACAATGGTTTAGAGGGATATCGCCTCATCAAAAACGTATAACATTACCAACATTGCTTACCTTGATTCGCATGGTAAGTATTCCTTTTTTAGCCTTTGCGATTTTACAAAGCAGGTGGGCGATGGCGTTGTCGCTTCTTTTTTTTGCTGCAGTCACCGATATGCTTGATGGATGGCTTGCTCGACTTTGGCGTGAACAAACGGTATTAGGTGCATTACTCGACCCAGTTGCTGACAAACTATTAACCATAACTAGTTTTGCTGCGAGTAGTTATATGGGGCTTGTTCCCGTCTGGTTTTTTGGGGTGTCGTGCATAAAAGAAGTATTACTTACTCTTAGTACAAGTGGTTGGTATGCAGTACGTGGTGGGACTGTGATTCATGCGAATTGGC
The DNA here is from genome assembly GCA_002441565.1 of Candidatus Dependentiae bacterium UBA6230. Taxonomy (GTDB): domain Bacteria; phylum Babelota; class Babeliae; order Babelales; family Vermiphilaceae; genus UBA6230. Next base: position 75,032 of record DJWM01000003.1, on the reverse strand, counting down.
TTGGCAAAACTGCCATGGCGGGACAAGTTGTGCTATTGTCCTGGTGCCTTTTAGGATCATGGTTGCAGGTGTTACCAACACGTATAGAATTGCCATTTTTTGTGATGGTCTCTGGCCTTATGGTTGCTTCATTGGTGTGGTACGGTTATCAAGCCATAGCGAGGAAAACATGAAACGATCATATACCATAGCGGTCATTCTGCTGATCTCAGTGAGCTCATCGGTCTTTGCTGAAAATTTTGTTGCAGAGCCTAAAAAAAAATTGCCTTCATGTAACACGATCAAGGAACAGTGTGCGCATGTCGGTAGTGAAATTTTGTGTGATATTCCCAATACATTGAGCTGTGTATCCGATCTACAGCGATCAATCATGGACATGATGCACGAACTACTTGAAGGAGGTAAACAAGGTTTTTTTAGTAAGGCGTCCAAGGAACAGCTCAATCAGATTCATCGCGATCTTGAGCGTATTCATCAAGAACTTATACGTTCTGAGCATGAAGTAATGAAGCATGTGCAGGATATTAAAGAGCTACAGCGTAAAGCGATTTCTTGAGCATTACTGCGTATCAATTATGGCGTGGCTTATCTAATAGGCGCATATATCGCCCATGTGCTACACGTGGTTTGCGTGATACGTGTTCTATGCATCAAAGTACAAACGGAGATCATATGAAATTTACCAAAAAATATACCTTATTCTTCTGTGCTGTCATGGGCGTACTATCTGTCCGCGCTGAAGAAGTGTCGCTTAAGAGTATTTTAGATGATTTACATAAAGAGTACTTTGTATCCCAAGGTGTGCGTCGTGGTATTATTATCACTTCAGATGAAGATTGTGTGCTACAAGCATGTTTTATGCGACAAACGTTGTTAGGTATTCTTGAAAAAATTGATACGGCATTAATCTACTGGCGGCAACAGAGAGATAGTTCTCTGTATCGTATCGTTGATAAAGGATTACGCACCTTAAGCGGTGTACAATCACGCCCTGAATTAGCTGATGTTGTCATAGAATTGGAGCAGAAGCAGCAGGAATTCTTTCAGAAGTTAGGACGACTTGATAAGGCGCTCGCTTCACCGCAAAAAGTGATTGTACAGCAGGTTTATTTTTATCATCATCGATGGATCATTGCATATGAAAAGTATGTAATGAACATGTTGGCATCTTTACAAAAACCAACCCATCTACAGCGTCATTGGCCGAAATATGTCATAACAGCACTTGGTATGGGATTGCTGGGTGCCTATGCCTATCGGCATCGATTAGCATTGCAACAGGGCATGTGTGATGCTTATCAAGGATTAAAGCGGCATTATCACGAACATGCGGTTAAACCGCTTAAGGAATTATGGGGCGAATTAGTCAACAGAGAGCCTTATGAAACTCCGCAGCCTTTACCTGTGCTTGATACGCAACGGTCGCGTGATGCGCTTGTTGAACAATTTCGCGCCTTTGATCAAGCCCAACGGGAACAGGTTACTGATATTTTGCATACCATGTTTGATTCACTCCCCTCAATTGACGAGCACGAAAAAAAATTGATTAAGGGGGCGATTGCGCAGGAAGATATCATACATGCTGCTCAACTTGTCAGTAAGCTTGATGCGCAAAAAAGGGAGGAGCTAGTACATCATTTTAGTTTTTTCAAAGCATTACGAAATGAGCAGACGCTCAACCAGTTAACACAGGATAGTTTTCAGACTATGTTACTTGATAAATTTGATATGCCCGTTCTATTTATTACTTCTTGGCTTAAGAAATTTATGTGTCTACTTCTGCAAGAAACATGGGAGCCATTTGAACGGTCAGCTCAAATTCTGCGCAGTGATGTTGAGGATTTAAGGCGACAGCTTTATGAAATCAAAAAAAGCCAAAAAACAAATCTTATTTTGTCTGCGATGATCCCTACATTGGTTGTTGTTGGCGGTGTTGGCTATGGGGTTGCAAAATTAGTTTCGTTATGCAAACATCGTGCAAAAGATTTCAGGCCACTCAGAGAAACGCTTGGCGAGCTTGCCAAAATACTCATCTATCACATGGATGATGCATCTCGGCAATATCGGGATAGCGATGCTGATCGGGGGCATATCGTATACCTCTGTGCAAAGCTTCGTGCGCACATAAGTGCAATCTTAGAAAAAGGTTTTACCGTTGATGATTTAATGCAGAAAATTGACGAACTTGAAGATCCATCGCTTACGGTGCAGCAGCGTCTCCGTCTTATTGATAACCTACGATCTTACTATTGGTTTCTGTATTATCAACCCAAGGTTGGTTAGGAGGCGGTCGAATATTTTTGCATGGCATTAATGTTTAGGTGAAGTTTTTTAGATCTAAAAATTGTACGTGAAAAACCCTCTTCGTTTTAATTGGCTATTACGAAGAGGGTTTCTAGCTTATAAAGTGATTTTTACTAGTTGTTATCGATATTATTTACACGTTTTAGGAACGTTAAGTTGCTCTTATAGTTACTGAAGTTGAGGGTAAAGCGCTTCAAGCTACGTGTAGGAAATTCCCTTACGAGCGTATTTATTCCCTGACAGTCTTCATTACTAAAGCCGGCAGCTTTAAGCTTGGTATCGAATGCTTCCCGTGATGTTCCCGATGGTATATAAAGATATACTTCGTTATGCTTTTCTGAGTAGTTAATCGTCATTTCAGATTTTGGCTTTCCCCTATATACAGGAGGGAAAATATCTCGGGCACCTTGTCCGCATAATTCTTCTGCATCCATTGTAAAGAAATCTTTTTTGCTGATTGTCGTCATCCGCTTGTAAAGCTTATATAAGCACAGCGTTGCGATTGCCGCTATGCCAATGCCAATCGATGTTTTAGGATAATCAGAACAAAAATCTTTGACTATTGCCGCAAGTGAGTCTCGTTCAGGTTGAAAGGCGTTATTGGGACTTCCTACTGCCATTGCCGGAGCAACTGCGGTAACCATAAAGCTTAACACGAGTGTGTTAAGTATTGTTTTTTGTGTTTTCATAAAGACATTCTCCATTTATGAGATTGGTGAAATTCTTTCTCATTAACACTACATTAAATTTTATATTTGTCAATTTGGTGTCTTTGCTTTATAACGAGCTAAACTAGTGCAAGGGCGCGTTTTAGGCTCGAAATTTCATATCTTTATCTCTGATGCTATTTACAATAACCGTAACATACCTGATTTTTTCGTCAAAAGCCCCCTGAAAGAGCATTATATTCGCATTGATTAACGAAATTAGAGCCCGCAAGACATTTGCTATTTGTAATATATCTGTTAGCCTATTAGAGTATAAAAACGCAAAAGAGGATTTCGGAGGTTATATGAAGTCACTCATACAGAAATTAGGGATAATCGGCATTTTTTTAGCTATTTTTAGCAATTGCCTTGGTGTGCCACTGCCTTCTGAAAAAGAGGCCACGATATCGCTTATTTCTGAAATTGAAGAATCTTTGGTGTATTGGAAGATACAACAAAATAGCCCTAAAAGGTATCTGTTGAGCCAAGGGCCGAGAGCTTGGCTTGTGAACTGGCGAGGAACCGCTGAGATTGAAAATCAGATAGAAAAAAATATACAGGGGTTGGAAACCAAGCAAAATGAATTATTTCAGAAACTTGGTGGGCTACAAGAAGACTCGAATGACCCAAAACAGGTTCAAGATAGTGAGCGCGAGCGATCCTTTATTGTTTCTTGCCTTAAGCCATCTCATATGCAGCGCAATGCTTTTTCTTATACGTTGATCGGAGCCGGAGTAGTGGTTGCTGGAGTTGCCGCATATCGGTCTAGCCATCAGTTGCGTGCGGTAGCAAAAAATTTTCTTGGTTTTTGGAAAAGCAGTAATGTTCAACAAAGTCGCATGGCCGTTGTTAACACAAAGACAGTCAGGGATGATTTATATAGTAGATTTGTTCGTTACGCAAATGCAATGCGGCAGGGATTCGCTGATAAAATAGATGGATTAGTGATTTCTGAAGAGAAAAAGAACGCTTTGAACAAAGCAGTAGAATCAGGTGACAGTGTTAAAACTACTGAATTGATGGCGGAGTTAGATAAAGAATTTCGTTTAAAATTTTCTACTGAACATCCTAGTTCTAAAAGCATTTTTGGTATTAATGGCTTGAAAAATAATATGTACAATGCTGCTCAGGGTGTGATATTGAGCAACTTTGATGTTTCATTTCTCTTTCTTGCAGATCAGCTAAGAGATTATATGAAGTGGATGTTGTATGATGTGTGGGATCCCTTGGAATCTTCGCAACAGCATCTATGTAATGAAATAGAGCATCTGCGTAATCGTCTTAAAGCGCTGGCGTGGCAAGTTCCTTGTGCGGTAGCAGCTCTAGGGCTTGGTATTGGTATAAAAAAGATGCTTGGCTCAAGAAAAAATAATAATTTTCAACTATTACGTATTACCCTGAATGATGTTTTTAAGGCGATTAATGATTTAGAGCGATCTGTATCTGGCAACAACGATACAGAGAAAGGCAAATTGAGCTATTATTGCCACAAGTTACGTACACAGATTAGGAAGTTTTTGCCAAATGGTGAAATACGTGTGCAGATAGAAGATCAACTCAAGGATTTTGAAACAAAAACATCACAGGATAAAAAATGCATTATAGAAGGGTTGTCTAAAACATATTCCTGTTTTTGTGCTTAGAGCTTCTTGCGTAGCATAAAATTTGTTTTTTGCTACGCTAAAAAAGATAAATTTGATCAAAATATTGATGCAACGAAAGGCTCTTTATGGCAGATTTTAACCGTGTGATTATGATCGGTAATCTAACACGTGATCCAGAACATAGACAACTACCATCAGGTCAAGCTGTATGCCGCTTAGGGCTTGCGAGCAATCGCCAGTATCGCAACAAGCAAACGGGCTCCATGGTGCAAGAAGTATGTTTTATCGATGTTGACGTGTGGGGACCGCAAGCAGAAAGTTGCAAACAATATTTGCAAAAAGGTCGCCCGGTATTAATTGAAGGTCGACTGAAACTTGATACGTGGCAGGATGCGTCTGGGCAATCACGCAGCAAACATTCTATAGTTGCGGATCGTGTGGTATTTCTGGGCACTGCATCTGCTGGCGCAGAAGTGGATGAATTTGAAGGAGCCACATCTGGAGCATCGGCAGATAGCACCGTAACGCCGCAGCTTGAAAAAGATCTACTTGATCAAATAGATCAGATCAAAAATCGTGCAAAGAAAAGTAAATCTAAAAAAGAAGATGGCTTGATAGAAGGTGCGTTTAAAGATGAACCGCCATTTCAAGATGACTTACCCTTCTAATATCTACTGAAATATTATAGTAAAGATGACTACCTTTTAGATCTAAGAGGTAGTCATCTTTATGTCTTGTGCATTAAGTGTGATCCACTCTCCCTTTTCTGATCTTATCCATAAATAGTGTGCTATCTCATGAGTTTCATGATTAAAGGTTAAATGCATCCCTTTAAAGTTGTAATCCTTAAAGGTAGCAATTGTTTTAAGAATATTTTCGTGTGAAAGCGGTTCTGGTGTTTCTCGTAAAATTTTTACCATGAGCGTAGCGCTAATAAATCCTTCTAAGATAAAAGGAGATGAGGTAATTTTCTTGGTTTCGAGGAGTTTCTTGTAGTCTTGAATAAGTTCCCAGGTAATAGTATCAATATTGGGCACTAAGCGGCTCTCGGTTATTTTTAATCGATTGTTTTGCAAAAAATGTTCGAACTGTGGCTCTACTAAGCTAGAAGAGCCAAATAGATGTATGTTGTGTAAGATGGCCCTAGGAATTCTTCTAAGAAGCTCACTGCTTGGAGCACTTGTTCCGAATAGACCGAGAAGTTCCGGCGGCTGTTGTATAATGGTATTTACGATTTTATCAGAGGCTAATGTTTTTACTTCATAAGGAAATTTTGAAATAGTTACGGTTGTTTTTTCCAAGCTGTCCATTGCACCACTGAGTACGCTTTTTCCAAGATCATCATTTTGATAATAGAGGCCTATAGATTTTGGTTTATATGTTTGTAACATATATTCTGTTATTTTCTTCCCTTCCTCATAATATGAAGCTCGCCAATGAACGATATTTTTAAGCTGCTGATCGCGAAATGCCATGGCTCCAGTTATAGGAAAAAAAACAAATAATTTATCTTCTTTAATCATATCTACATAGGCACTTAATGTTGGGGTACCGAGAGATCCGAGCGTCAGTGAGCTGTTATATGTTTTTATGAAATATTCCATGTTTTCTTTGGCTTTTGTTCCTGAATAACCATCGTCCATGAATATCATTTTAATAGTTTTCCCGCCTATTCCCCCATGATTATTTTCATGGTCTATGCAGAGCGTAATTCCCGTTCTTATGTCGATACCCACCGTGGCAATTTCTCGTGACAGATCTAAAGTACATCCAATAATGATTTCTTTAGCGTCAGCCTGTGACTCGCATAATGTCTTTGTAAGTTGAGCAATATCTAATGATTGTTTTGATTGTTCAAGTTGTTTTCCTGATACAAGCGAGAACGAGGGTGTTGAAAGAAATGATGCTGTCTGAGTTTCGCGAGTGTCGTGGTAATAGTTTTGTATAGTAATGTTTTGCAGCTTTGTATCCAAAGTAATCAGAGAAAATGCATCATCATGAATACTGTGAAGCATTTTATTTCTTCTAATGGGCGATGACGTTATAGCCCAGATAGTCGGTGTACTATCATTATCACTCAGAAGATAAAGGCCATGACCAGGTTTTTTTTGTGTAAGATTTTTATTGTTGGCCACATTGGTTATCAGTGCTTGTAATTGATATGATCCAATAAGCCTTTTTAAATCTTCCGGATTATGGAATAACGATGATATAACGAAAGCATTTTGTGATAATGAGTCGCGAAATAGTAAAAGTTTTGGAAGCTTTTCGAATAAATTTTTTACGTGCGTTTTAAGAATCTTTGCTGTGTATGAGAATATGGGTGCACGAGCATCAATATCAGTAGCCAGACTTGATCGCATCCAAAATTCTTTATCTTCATGTTCACCCTTTAGATATATGACATGGTGTGGATTTTTCAGCATAAGTTGAAGAATGATGGTAAGTACTTCTAAAGAATAGGGCGAATAATCAATAGCATTGCCATTAAAAATGATAAAATTTTCTGGTGCGACTATAAGCTCCTCGTTAATGATGTCCAAGATTTTAAGTTGCTGCAAATCACGTGTAAAAGAATGGAGCGCCCCATGCAAAGATCCAAAAATAATTACTTTTTGTGGCGTAGTATGTTCAATGGTCAACACTTCTTTATGTTCGGATGAAGCCGAATGTGCTAAGTAGGCATCAAGAAGGGATTGCAATGTATATATTGACCATCCTGTAGGTGGAATAACATAATGTATCGCTTGTTTCCAAGTAGGATTCAAAGATTTATGAAAATTGCGATATAATGGATTGTCATAAGTATGATCATCACTTTCTGGATATTCGGGTAGTGTTGCGACATAGGTAGTGATATCAGTTAGCGTATTGAGTGCGTCAAGTGATTCATAAGAACCAAACATGACGAAGCACCACATGATAATCTGAAATATCTTCTTAAGTGGTAACATAGTATTACTCATTTTATGCATCGATAGTTATCCATTCATTCGTTTCTGATTCTATCCATAAATAATGTGCTATTTCGTGAGTCTCTGGGTTAAAAGTTAAACGCATTCCTTGAAAATCATGATTTTTGAATGAAGCAATTGTTGCAAGAATGTTTTCGTGCGAAAGGGGTTCTGGGGTTTTGCGTAGAATCTCTATCATGAGCGCAGCGCTGATAAAGCCTTCTAAAATGAATGGATCAGACTTTATTTCTTTGGCTGCGAGCAATGTTTTGTACTTCTCAATAAGTTGCCATGTACTGGCCTTGATATTGGGCACCAGGTGGCTTTTGGTCATAGATAATTGATTGTTTCTTAAAAAATTTTCGAATTGTATTTCGGTTAGATTTGAAAAACCAAACAGATGCATATTTTGTAGAACTGTAACAGGAAGCCTTCTAATAAGCTCACTGCTTGGTGCGCTAGTCCCAAAGAATCCTAAAATCTCTGGGGGTTGTTGTGTTAGCTCTTGTATTATCTTATCTAATGTTAAAGATTTTGCTTCATAGGGAAATTTTGTAACAGAGACGGTAGCCGTTTGAATTGTTTCCAGGGCGCCATTGAGTAAACTTATGCCAAAATCATCATTTTGGTAATAGAGGCCTACCGATTTTGGTTTGTACTTTTGCAGCATGTACTCGGTTAGTTTTTTGCCTTCTTCATGGTATGAAGATCGCCAGTGAACAATATTACTTATCTGTTTATCACGAAACGTCACTGCTCCTGTGACGGGGAAAAACATAAATAGCTGGTCTTCTTTGATCATATCAATATATGCGCTCAGTGTTGGTGTGCCAATCGATCCAATAGTAAGCGTGCTGTTATATGTGTTTATGAAATAGTGCATATTTTCTTTAGCTTTGATTCCCGAATAACCATCATCCATAAATATCGGCTTAACCATCCTTCCGCGTATACCGCCGCGGCTATTTTCATGATCTATGCAGAGGGTAATTCCTGTCCGCATAGAGATGCCCATAGAGGCAATTTCTCGTGATAAATCTAAAGTACATCCTACAAAGATCTCCTCGATATCAGTCTGCGATTCACACAAGGTTTTTGTAAGCTGAACGATATCTAATGATTTTTTTGGTTGCTCAAGCTGCTTTCCTGATATAAGTGAAAATAAGGGGCTTGAAAGAAATGGTGCTGCCTGAGTTTCGCGAGTGTCGTGGTAGTAGTTCTGTATGGTACTGTCCTGCAGTTTTGCATTCAGAGTAAGTAGAGAAAATGCATCATCATGAATACTGTGAAGCATTTTATTTCTTCTAATGGGCGATGACGTTATAGCCCAGATAGTCGGTGTACTATCATTATCACTCAGAAGATAAAGGCCATGACCAGGTTTTTTTTGTGTAAGATTTTTATTGTTGGCCACATTGGTTATCAGTGCTTGTAATTGATATGATCCAATAAGCCTTTTTAAATCTTCCGGATTATGGAATAACGATGATATAACGAAAGCATTTTGTGATAATGAGTCACGAACTAGTAAAATTTTTGGAAAGTTTTCGAATATCTTTTTTATGTCTGTAGTAAGCGTTTTTGTTGTGTATGAAAATATGGTTGTACGAACTTCAAGGTCAGCAGCTAAACTTGATTGCATCCAAAATTCTTTATCTTCATGTTCACCTTTGAGATATATGACATGGTGTGGATTTTTCAGCATAAGTTGAAGAATGATGGTAAATACTTCTAAAGAATAGGGCGAATAATCAATAGCATTGCCATTAAAAATGATAAAATTTTCTGGTGCGACTATAAGCTCCTCGTTAATGATGCCCAAGATTTTAAGTTGCTGCAAATCACGTGTAAAAGAATGGAGCGCCCCATGCAAAGATCCAAAAATAATTACTTTTTGTGGCGTAGTATGTTCAATGGTCAACACTTCTTTATGTTCGGATGAAGCCGAATGTGCTAAGTAGGCATCAAGAAGGGATTGCAATGTATATATTGACCATCCTGTAGGTGGAATAACATAATGTATCGCTTGTTTCCAGACAGGATTCAAAGATTTATGAAAATTGCGATATAACGGATTGTCATAAGTATGATCATCACTTTCTGGATGTTCGGGTAGTGTTGCGACATAGGTAGTGATATCAGTTAGCGTATTGAGTGCGTCAAGTGATTCATAAGAACCAAACATGACGAAGCACCATGTGGTGATGTAAAACATCGGCTTGAATTGTGTGATAAAGATTGAGGTGTATATATTACGTATAACCATACTCATATAATCTAGTGCTATCTTCATACCTACAATAGTTTTTGCCAGTAATGTTATGCGGAAACGATTGATCGTGCTCATTTCGCTCCATTTTTATTGTTTTGTATGGTGAGCCATTTATCTTGCCCTAAATTAATCCAGAGATAGTGTGTAATTGATCGCTTATTTGGATCAAAATTGAGTTCCATTCCGTTATAGTTATAGTTTTTAAATTTCTCTAACGCATTATTAATAGATTCTGCGGTGATCTCACCATCAATCTTTTTGAGAGTTTCTACCATTAATGATGCGCTTATGAAACCTTCAATGGTGAATGGCGTAGATTCTTCATTGATGGTAGAGAGCAATTCTCGATATTCTTGAATAAGTTTCCAATCGATTGAATATGGTGGTGTAGGTTGGGTAATTGCGAATTGGATTCCTTGCTGCGTGATAGTCTTAAAGAACAATTCTTCTGCTATAAACGATATGCCAAATAGATGTTTATTGAGGATAAGATTTTTTGGTGCTTTTCTTAGAAATTCTAGGGCAATAGGCATAGTAGAAAAGAATCCTATAGCATTTGCTTGTGATTTTTCAATGGCATCAATCATTGGTGCTACATCAAGTGTTGAGCGTTCGTAAGGAATCTTAACTAATCTCTGCTCATTATTATCAAGAGCTTTTAAGGCTCCGGGGATTAAGTCAGAGCCGATATCTTGCTGGTAAATAACAGCGAATTTTTCCGGGCGATAAGTAGTATTAATATAGTTAACAAGAGCGAAAGTTTCATTTTCGTAAGAAGCTCGCCAGTTTATAATATTTTTGATCGTAGCATCTCGAGATGCATTGGACCCGGTACTTGGAAAAAAGGCGTATAGTGAGCCAGTTTTCACCATATCCAAGTAGGCAGCTAAGGTGAGACTACCAACAGAAGATAACGTAATAAAGCCGTTATATTTTTTGATGAACGTTTCTATGTTTGCGCGAGCTTTTTCAGGTGTATATTCATCATCCATAAAAATCATTTGGATAGGTCTTCCTTTAACGCCACCGGCAGCATTTACTTGATTAATGCGTAAAAGAATCCCTCTCTTGAGCATTTGGCCTTGTTGAGCCAGAGATCGTGAAAGATCAAGCGTACATCCCACGTAAATAGGTTTTGCTTGTTCTAGTTTTGTTGTAGTGTCAAGATTTTGTCCGGTGATAAGATTAAAATCCTTAATTTTTTTAAATCCTGTTCGATCTCTAACGTCTTGTGCATACAGAGAAATTGTTGATTGAGCAACTTGCTGATGTATGACAATGTGTGCATAGGCATCGTTATTAAAATTGAAATAATTACGGTATTTATATGTAGGTGCGGAAAATAGTGTCCAAACAGTTGATTCTAAATAAGGCTCTCTTTGTATCAATCCTGCGTGTAATTTATAATCGGACATTCCTTCTTCAGCAGCTATTACTGCTTTTATCAATGCTGTTGGTGTGTCGGTAGATGCTTGCGGTTGATCTTCAAATTTGCAAATGGTTATTTTGTTGTCATACGTACTATCAAAAAGTCCATGGCAATATTTTTCGTTGATTAACGGATATTGGCGATTAAAGTAAGAAAAGCGTATAAATTCCTTCGGATGACATATAAGTTGCACGTAAACAGCAAGTGGTAATGTTGTCAAAAAACGATTAAAGAGTTGTTCGACAGATTGCGTATGATAAAAATAGGGTGTGAGACGCGTGTTTAATTCTTGTTTCAAATTAAAATTGAGCCACAAATTTTCAGCTTCATAATTTCCACTTAGGTAGAATGCAGTATTAGGATTTTTCCTCATAATTTGAAAAACAAGGAGGAGTGTTTCAAGATTATAGGGGGATCCATTGATCACGTTTCCATCAAAAATCAGATAGGTGTTGGGTTGTTGAATAACTAAATCGTTACTGATGATATCGTTTTTACGAAGATCATCTAGGCACATAACGAGAGAATGAAATTGTCCAAAAATAGGTCCCCAAGCATATATATTGATAGTTGGTGTAATAAAATTTATTTTAACGGCGAATTTTTTGTTGAAGCCCAATAGCTCGCGTTCTGTGGTAATAGTTTCAAGCGCAGATATGAAATTTTCTCTAGTGATAATTGGTTTACGCTGAATACCTGTTATACGCAATGCTCTTTCCCACCATGTTTCAGCTATTTTATGATGTAAAGGATCGTAGTGTGTGTACATGGTATGAGCCATAGCGGGGCGGACATATTCTGGATAATATGCTGCATAATTAAGAGCTTCATCGATGGTAGTAAAACCTAGGAGCATTGTGTGGGCAGTTGTAATGCATATGAGCAGTAGTGCAGTATATTTTTTCATCATAAACTCAGTCCATATATTAGAATCGCAATAAATAAATCATGGTTATCAATAAAAATGCATGTATGGCAACCGTGAGATATTCTTTAATTTTTCCTGATATTGAATCCGTAATGAGATTGAGAAAGAAAATAATGAATGTAATAACGAGGATCACAAAGTAGATAAGATCGGCTACCATGAAATAACCGACTTGTGGTGATAAACTTTCGATAACAAAACGATAGGCCAAAATTGCGGTCACTGATCCGATAGAAAGACTGATAATAACTGTTTTGAGTGTCTGCGGATCAAGGCCGAATGATGCTATAAGCGTATAAAATATGATGAATATAGGAAGTAGTATAAGCAAAATATGTCGTAATCCAGCTCGTTGAAAATCAAGTTGGAATACCACCTGTGGATGATAGCTATCTTTAGAGTTATCGAGTGAATCTATTTTTGAAACAATAAAACCCGCTCGCACGCGATGACTAAAGAAGCGCCATCCCGGTGTTTGTAAGTGGCTAGAAATGTGGTATGCCGTCAGAGGTGCATCAAAAATAATTTCTCCTGGAGAAACATATTGATTTAATAATGTGATAAAGAGGCTGCGGCTATTAAATGGGAAATAATCTTCGCGAAGTCCCGAGGTGAAACTAACACGCAGATCATATTGAGCAAAAAGCTTGTCTGCTCGAATCGACCTAATTTTGGGTTCTGATTTAAATTCTATCGTTCCTCGCTCGAAAGAAAATTTACTTAACGTTTCAAGTGATACGATGCTTGGATCAAATTCAAATGACAATGACCCATCAAATATAAAAACGTTCTTTTGAGGATCGAATACAGGAAAATTTCTGACAAAAAGGCCTACTTTAACTATAGCGGGAGCCTGTCCGAATTTTTTAATTATTTCTGGAGTAAATGCATGTTGTTCGGGGTATTCATCAAAGCTTACGAAAGTATACATTGCGCGAGACATTAGCCAGTAGAGTATTAAGATTGAAAACGACATAAAAAAAATCTGAAAAAACATAGTAGTTGAGCGATCTTCTCGTTTTGCAAAAAATTGCAACATTACCGTCTCCGTTTCTAGATCTTCTTTGTCATGTTTAATATGTTACGTTTACCGTTGTCCAATCATATCGATAAGAGCTGAGCTATCATAAGAATTTTCAATTTTTTATAGAAATACATAGTATCGCCCGCAGCTTTCTTTTTTGCAGCTTTCGAACAAGCTTCTACAAAATTTAACAATATCACACGGTTTCTCGTTCTTTTTTAAATAAAATTGACAGATTGTGTTTAAATTTGGGACTCTGATAATAGAATTTGAGTTCTACGTGATGCCAGGATGGGAAATTTTATGAATAGATTATTTTTACAAAATGTGTATTTTAAACATCTTTATGTAACAATCAGCTTATTTGCCTTATGTTTTGTCACAACTTCCAGAGTTGTTGCCACGGGCTTTGATAGTCTGTTTTGTACATCTGCGTATGAAGAGGTATTTAATCAGTGTATGCGATTATGCGGTGAAATTGATCACTGGGATACGCTCATTCAAACCGAACAAGATCGTACTGCTATAGCCGAACTTGCGATGGGAAAATTGTTGTGTATTAAACAAGGTGCGATTGCATTGTCAAAAAGTTCGTCGGCTATTTTAGTTTCAGATTTAGAATATTTGGTTGATGTTATGAACCGCATAGAGCAAGAAATATTCATGCTATTTGAGCAAGGAGTCGACACTCATAAAATGATGATCACACAATTATTTGATGAAATAAAAGCGCTCATACACCAACGAATAGCAAAGAGTGTGGTCTAGTTAATCGCTATTCCAAAGAAACAACTCCTCGATTTGTTCCCATTAATAATAATCCAGTCGCCCCGATATGCTGTGTCCAGTAGGTATGATTAACAGTTCTAAATACTGGATCATTGAGTGCATATGCATAATAGGGAGCAAATATTCCCCATGCAAGATTATGAAATGGTATAACCATTGGTTGAGTACGTGATGATGTATTTGGATGGTGATTAACCATAAAAAATCTACGTGCGCCATCGCTCCAGAAATGGGTGATTGGACTTAACGCATCAAACACCGCAGTGTCTTCGAGCGTAAAATTGTCGGGTGCGAATCCAAATGATGTAATTGTATCGGTAGATGAAATACCAGAACATTGCCGTACAATGCCGTTGTTAAGTACTTGGCAGGCAGTTTTTGTGCATTCGATGGGCCAGGTTGTTGATTTTCCGTAAGCCTTAGGGCCAAAAATTCCCGTGTAGAGTCCTGTTATAAGTTGTTGCCATTGTGCCTGTGTTTGGTTGTTGGCACTTATGATGCCCAAATTTGCACCCGTTTCATTTGCCTGAGAAGTAAAGATACCGGCATTGGTGGTAAGTACAAGTTGCTCCTTCATCGTGGTGTTATTAAACACGTTTTCGATGCCAGAAAACAGGGTAACAGTGTGCAAATCAGAATTTGTGACAGTGGTTCCTGATGTTGCGAGGACGTAAATATTGCCTTGAGCAGCCATAGTCTGAAATGAAGTGGTATAGGGGATGCGATATATAAGGCAGGTGAAGCCATTATCTTGATGTGACTGCTTAGTAAGAACATATAAGCACCCATCCTTGGTGGTATCTGATGTCTTAAGATCGACCACAGAACCCGCGATAGTGTCAATTTTATGCCAGGAGCCAGTAGTAAAGGGTGCTTGATCAAGTGATTCGAGGTCTGTAGTACTAAATCCTGATCCCGCTGATTGAACAAAGACAAAAAGACCTTGCTGAGTTCCGGCAAAAAAATAATTCGCGTCTGTGGTTTCTTGATGAGAATAGCCAAGAGTTGTAACAACACTGTTAGCATCCGGCAGTGGTGAGATCAGTAAATTGTCTGCGATACTAAAATCATCGATTATTGTTTGTGTAGTTTCACCAGGCTCTTTACTGGATACACGTGTAAATACCACCTTTCCTTTTCCGCCAAAAAGTGCGTAGCGTCCGGTTGCTTGGTCGTTTATAAGTAAATCTGGGGTTGCGTTATCGATATCGAGTGCGCAAAAACAACCTTCTGGCAAAGCTTTATTCAGATTACCAGCCAATGAGGTAGGGGTAGTTGATCCGGCATCACTGCCGAATCCCCAGAAGGTAGTGGCAACCATGGTACGAGTAAGTGAAGCAGAAGATGTGCCGCCGTTGACCGCCCAAATTTTTCCGGTGACAGCATCGATGTCAAAAAATGCAATGCGCCCTTGATCGCTTACATCTTGTGCTGAGAAGCTCTGGTAAGGGAATGCGCGCTTGCTCCATGGAGTCCATCCGTAGATTTTACCTTCTTGATCAAATAGGGCTTGTGAATACCATATACCGGTTTCATTGGCGCTGTCTGGCGCTATATCGCATGAAACATATACGGTATCGCCGACAACCACCATATCTGACAGCGTATTACTGCTTTCGATGGGCAGTGCTCCACGACCTACCATTGCAAAGATGTCGCTGATGGTAGGAAGGTCGGCATTGACGGTTGCGGGAGTAGTGAATTGGCGAAGAGTTGTATCAAAAGCATCTTTTTTGGCGATTTTTCCCTGATCAACATCATCCGGATTATTGCGGTTAACGAGTGGTAGTGCAAATACTCTATTTCCTGGTGCGTCGACGCCTCCATGTACAATGAGATACTGTGGCCCCGCGCTGGTGTGCATGATCTGAAGGTGTTTGATACCAACACGCACTGTTTGTGCATTGTTATTAACTGCACCTACGATGTTATCTTCTCCTGCCTGAAAAGCTGTTTCTGGTGCAATTTCTATAAGCGTTAATGTGCTATCATCTATACGTGCTGTAGTTACCGCCCGTACGCCATGTCCTGCAGTACTGTCGGAAGTGGTGAGATCGAGCCCGACATAAAGCCGTTGTAGGCGATGATCCCAGTGCATAGCAACTTGGTTGGCTGTTGGTGTAGTGAATATGGGTTGCGCAACAATTGCTAGTTCTGGGGTGGTTATGTCGAGGGTTGTCGTATTTAGTTGTTCTATGAGTGAATTTGGCATATCAAAGGTGATAAGTGCTATCCCACTTTGTGCTTGACCGAACGTACTCCCACTGCCATTCGGCCGGACTGCTGCAAAAAGAGCTTCACCGCTTGCTGCAAGCGCTACAATGCCTGCCGTGGTGTTATCGCCTACATCAACAAGGTCTTCTGTCATAGGAATAAATCGTCTGTCGTTGGTAATGAGGTGTACGCGTTTGCCTGTTACATCGGGAAAGCTACTTGAGGTTCCGGGCACGACGGCCAACGAGGGAGATGGATCACCTTCTTCATCAACTAAGCTTAGTAATGCGACTCTGCTGAACGCTTGAGATGTACCAATTGAAACATTAAAGCTGTGCGCCTGTGGGATAATGGTACTGTTTGATCGATTAAAATATGAAATTGCATACTCGGTACTGCTGGCTGCATTGAGCCCGACAAAAAATTTTCCATTTTTTCGATCAAAAGCCTTGGCGGCTATTTTACTGCTGAATGTTTGGCCACCGGTGCCATTTCCTATGGCAATGACGGTGGTGTGTGTCTGAGTCTGGTATAGCGTTGCCGTTATTATGAGCCCTACAACGAACGAGTTTTGGATCCTCATGCTATCTCCCATTTAAGTTAGCTTCAAAATGTTAATGTTGCATCGATGCCAACATCACCACCGATTATGTTGGTTTTAAATACTTTTGTACCGCGCATCAGATGATTATAAAATAGGCCGAATCGTACTCCCGCACGCGAGCATTCTTTAGTAAGATCTAATTCCAGCGCTACATGTAATGTGTGTTGATCCCAACCTCTGAACTGAGGATCACTGTTGATCGTATTCATGTGGTAACAACAAGAATTTTGCGCAGGTTTTGCAGACGAGACTCCCTGGCGGGTGTAAGAATACCCGACGAGTGCAGAAACTCCTCTGCATGCATGATCTGCTTTGAAAAATATGCCAGTCTGTATAATGCTTCCGGGTTTTAGATCAATTGGTATTTTTGCTAACTTTATAAGCCCTGATTGATCCGATGATGTTCGGATGCGCATAAGTTGTGTTTTTCTGCCAAATACGAGCAAGTGAGCGCCCACTCCTACGGTGAGCCATTCAAAAAGGCCTACTGCGCCAGCAAAGTTTCCTACCAAGGCATGGTGTCCATTATAGCCAAGAGGAAGATCAAATAGTTTATTGGGATCACTTTTTTTCCCGGTAGGAAACAAGAAGCCTAGTTGTATAGTAGCATCGATAAAATCGAGCCACTCTGTTTGATCATAGTTGATAGTCCATCCACCTAATATGGTTAAATCGCCTACACCTTTTCGTTCGATAGCACCTAAATCAATCTCGTAGCGTTGCATGATCTCAGGGAATAACAGTAAGAAAGTTTGCCATTCAGGGGTTGAGGCATTGAGAATGCCTTGTTCTGGCGTGAGATCGGTAGTGCGAATACCGGTTATAGAAAGCTTTCTGATAGGCAGATGTGCTTGCGCAAAGAAGCCGCAATTAAAATTTTGTGTGAGTAAGATAGTACCTTCAGTGATACTAAAGGAGCCATCAAATGAGAGTGTGCCAAATGGTGGTTGTGAGGGTAGTTGTTCGAGCGCAATTAATGCAAGGTCGTAGGGATTGGTTGGATCCAAGTTTGGTAATCCACGAGCAAGGGCTGGCATGGCATAAGGGCCATAAAGATCTAAAAGTGGTGTGGTGTGGTGATCAGTTCCGTATGACGTGTCAGATGTTCCGTGGGCAAGTTTCGCTTGGACGGTAAGTAGGCCGGGACATTCAAGTCGAGGTTCAGGAAAAAAATAAGGAGCGCGATAAAAATGTGCGTTATCGAATGACCACAGGTTACTTGTAATGCATGAAAGTAGTAAGCAGAGGACAAATTGCGTGGTGAGATGATTGATGAGTTTTATCATGAAATTCCTTTTATAGCATAAAGAATGCATGTATCAATTACTTATAGATGATAGGTAGGGAAAAAGTGAAGGAATAAAGACGTAATAGGCAGATAAGCATCTTGTAAGCTATGGTACGTTTGTTATCCTTATTTCAAGAACAGCTACACTATGATAAATAAGGATCTGAACATGGAAGAAACGGTATCTAAAGAGCGTACAGAGAACACATCTGAGGTGGGTACACAAGCATTAGAACTCTGCCAAGCTCAGCTGCAAGAATGGCGTGAGAAGTATCTACGTGTTCAAGCGGATTTTGATAATTTTACTCGCCGAGTAGAAAAAGAGAGAACCTCCTGGATGCGTGTCGTGCAAGCGACTATGCTTAAGGATATTTTGGCCATAGTTGATGATGTTGAACGCGCATTTACTACCAATACGGCGATTGAGCTCACACCCGAGCTACAGCGGTGGCTTACAGGCTTTGAATTGATCGGCAAAAGTTTACAAAAATTTCTTCTAGCACAGGGAGTTGAAGAGATTTCACAAATGAATACCTTTGATCCATATCTTCATGAGGCACTTATGCAAGTTGCTTCGGTAGATCATACCTCTGGAAGCATTGTCGAGGTATTTCAAAAGGGGTATCTCTTTAAGAATGAAGTTTTACGCCCAGCCAAGGTGAGTGTAGCGCAGTAAGAGAGAAATTAATACAAACAGCCGAATTCAACCTGAAGAATTCGGCTGTTTGTATTATAGATTGATTTTACAATAGTAAATTTATTAAACTAATTCTAGCGCGATAATCGTTAGGAAAATTAATTGAGCGGAGGTGTTATGAAGAGAACAAGACTTGTGTGGCTCATGGGTATTTTGTGTGGCAGTGCAATCGATTGTGTTGCATCGCAGCAGATAGATATTACATTGCCCGCGTCGGGGGCAGAAGTTTCCGAGGCCGCAATGACAAGACCTGGCGAAGAACTTTCAATTAAACTTCGTTCAAATCCTACCACTGGCTATCAATGGCGTTTAACAATGCGACAATTCGATGCAGTACTCGCGATTCAAGACAAGCGTTATGTGCGTAGTGAGCCCGTAATGGCTGGCTCCGGGGGGTTTGATGTCTGGACGTTTAAAGCATTACGAGCGGGAACAGCGCAGCTCCTATTTGAACACTTGAGATCGTGGGAGCCAGGCTCGATACTTCAGCGAGTAAACATTGAGGTTCAGGTAACTGATGACACGCCGTGATGGTATTAATGCATGCCGCTCATATAGCCTAGTAATCCGATAACAAGCTCGATAAAAATCAAAATGATAATCAAGACCGACAACATATCTTCGCGAATGTTGTCGATTTGATTTTGATATACTGAGCGAATATCTTGGATAATATTTAGCTTTTTATTGATTGATTCTTGCCAGTTTTTGATGTCGAGTTTTTCCACCAAGAGATTATAGAGCTCAGAAAAATATGCTTCACCGGCTAATTTTATGCTACTTTCTAAACGCTCAGTGATTACGGAAATATCTACCCGAAGTTTTCCTAGATCCGCCATAGAGCTTCCAGAAGAACCTATGAATGGCATGTAAGCGGTAACCGGTGGCTTGTGCTGTTTCTCTTCGTAGATAGTATTAAGGTGTTGATCTAGAAGTCGATCAAAATAGCGTAATTCAAGCTGTTGAATATTGGCAAATTCAAAAAGATTCAGCAATTCTTCATACTCGTCGTCGTACATAAATGCCGCTTCAGTATCAATGACAATCAGATCTCCTCTGAAGTAACCTACGGCATTTTCCAAGATTTCATTTTTTTGAAATTCAGAGAGTGTTTCAGTTTCAAATCGCAGCATGGAGGCAATGAGTCCGCCATAGCGATTTTTTAATGTAGTGATATCAAGGATATCTGGTTGTGGATCTATTTGCACTACTACGTATGAAGAGCGAGTCTGAAAAAACTTTGGTTTTGCAATATGTTTTTTGATTCTTTTAAATATGGTGCTCAGGTCATTGACGCTCTGTTCTTGGTAGGTATCATCAAGCTCATCTAATTCTGCGCGTAAATTTTGGAGAGTGTCTTTAAAAGGAATTTTATAAGCAAGAGAAATGGCACCAAAGTTATGGATCTTACAAGACATAAATCCACTACTTGAGTGTGGATGTGGAAGATCGATCGCCAAAGGCATATGATAATTTTTGAAGTATTTTGGCAAACTGAGTGGTTGCACAATCAATTCGCGTGACATGGTGACGGCATCCAGGTTGATGTCGTCACCAACGTCGAAAGCTTGGAAAATAAAGATATTTCCTGAAAAAATATGATTTTCCGACAATTCAGATGCATTGATTGGCATAACACAGATTCCTATAAGTTAAAGGCATAAGCTTTGTCATATACTAACAAAAGCGGTTATGCATGCAAGGTGATACCTTTGCCTATTCATTTCGCTTTAATAAACTTAAAAATGCTTCCTGTGGTATCTCAACATTACCAACCTGTTTCATACGCTTTTTACCTTCTTTTTGTTTTTCAAGAAGTTTGCGCTTTCTGGTAATATCGCCACCGTAACATTTCGCAGTTACGTTTTTGCGTAGCGCAGAAATAGTTTCTCGTGCAATGACTTTTGAACCAATTGCGGCTTGAATGGCAATTTCGAAAAGCTGACGCGGGATAAGTTTGCGCAAGCGTTCTACAAAATCACGTCCCAGATGATAAGCCTTATCCCGATGCACGATAGTAGAAAGAGCATCAACTTGTTTGCCATTGAGCAAAATGTCCATTTTTACTAGATCTGCTGGCTCATATGCGGCTTCTTCATAATCAAAACTTGCATAACCAGAACTGAGTGATTTGAGTTGATCGTAAAAATCGGTAGCAACTTCGTTTAATGGTAGCTTGTATTTGAGTACAATCCGCTCTTCATCAAGATAGCTGAAGTCTAGCTGTCGACCACGAGATTCTTCACACAGTTTTATGATGTTACCCACATAATTTTTAGGTACAATGATGGTTGCGTTAATTATTGGCTCTAAGATTTCTTCGATCAAATTTGGTTCAGGAAATTCTGAAGGATTTTCAATGTCCAACACTTTGCCATTGTTCATATGAAGCTTGTAGAGCACGCTTGGCACAGTAGAAATAACAACCATGTTATACTCTTGCTCGAGTCGCTGTCGAAAGACATCCATATGTAGTAGCCCCAAGAATCCACACCTAAAGCCAATACCTAAAGCTGTCGATGATTTTTTTTCTACATGCACGCTTGCATCATTGAGCGTGAGCTTTTCGACGGCGTCGCGCAGGAGATCAAATTCTGAACTTTCTACCGGGTAGATGCCAGCAAACACAACCGGTTTTGCAGGTTTAAAGCCTGGCAGTGCAACCACAGGATATTTAGTGTGGTAGATGGTGTCACCAACGCGTGCTTCTTGCACCGTTTTCATACCGGTGATCAGATAGCCTACTTGTCCCGTATACAGCGCATCGGTTGGGATCATTTCTGGATACATAAGACCAATTTCCAGTACTTCGTAATCCCGTTGTGAATGGGCAAGTGTAATCGTATCGCCCTTTTTTATAGAGCTATCGTGTACGGCAACCAAACAAACGACTCCGCGATAATCATCAAACCAAGAGTCAAATAGAAGGGCTTTAAGTGGTTTTTTTGCATCTCCGTCTGGTGCTGGAATTTTGTTGATAATTGCTTGCAGTAAATCATCAATACCGATTCCTGCTTTAGCAGATGCTTTGATCATTTCTTCCGCTTTAAAATCGAATAAATTTTGCAATTGCAAAGAAATTTTATCAGGATCGGCATTTGCCATGTCAATTTTGTTGATAACGGGAATCATGGCAAGATCTTGCTCAAAGGCAAGATAAAAATTAGCCATAGTTTGAGCTTGGACGCCTTGTGCGGCATCAACAAGAAGTAACGCACCCTGACATGCATATAATGAACGTGAAACTTCATAACTAAAATCCACGTGACCTGGAGTATCAATGAGATTAAGAAGATAAGTTTTTCCTTGATGGGAGTAAAACATAGAAGCGGTTTGCGCTTTTACGGTGATGCCACGCTCTTTTTCAACTTGCAGCTTGTCTAAAAACTGCGCATGTTTTGTGCGATCAGAAAGTGTGCCAGTTACTTCAAGAAGCCTGTCAGATAAGGTTGATTTGCCGTGATCAATATGAGCAATAACTGAAAAATTTCTAATGAGATCAGGAGTAAAATTTTTCAGATCAATTTTTTTAAAATCCATACACTATTATGATTTTCGGGAATGGCGTTTGAATAATGATATCATGCTTAGTGTAGGGGAATGTTATTTCTTTGTAAAACAAGCGAGCATATCACAAGAAAAGTATTATTCATGAAATAACTATTGAACGGCGATGTACTAAACGTGAGATTTCTTGTCTTAATGGGGCGTTCTCGGTATCATAAACATATTCACAAAAGCGCTGTTATCAGTGATGGACTAATGATGTTAGGTGTATAAAGGATAGTCTATGGAATCGGTTAATCAACCAAATTCAAATGATAAAGTCCGCATTAAACCGGTGCTTATCGAGCAAGAACTTAGAGAATCATTTCTTGATTATGCAATGTCTGTGGTAGTAAGCCGCGCGTTGCCAGATGTGCGTGACGGTTTAAAGCCTGTTCATAGGCGTATTTTATATACCATGCATCAACTTGGATTCCATTACAATAAACCATATCACAAATCAGTACGTGTAGTTGGTGACGTGCTTGGTAAATATCATCCACATGGTGATCAGGCAGTGTATAACACGATGGTTGGGATGGTACAGTCGTTCTCAAAACGCTATCCACTGCTTGATGGTCAAGGCAACTGGGGATCTGTCGATGGTGATAATGCAGCAGCAATGCGTTATACCGAAGTTCGCATGGCAAAAATATCACAAGAGTTGCTTGCGGATCTTGATAAAGAAACCGTTCCCTTTGTACCAAATTTTGACGAATCAACCGTAGAACCAACGGTCTTGCCAAGTAAATTACCTAATTTATTAGTTAATGGTACTTCTGGTATTGCAGTAGGTATGGCAACCTCTATACCGCCGCACAATTTACGCGAAGTGATAGATGGCTGTTTGGCGCTTATTGCCAACGAAGCCCTTTCTGATAATGAGCTTTTTGAAAAAATTCCAGCACCCGATTTTCCTACAGGTGGTATTATTTGTGGCCGTGGTGGCATTGTGCAGGCATACAAAACGGGTCGCGGTAAGTTAATGCTACGCGCTGTGGTAGAAACAGAAGAAGGCAAGAAGGGTACCTTTCTTGTCGTGACAGAGCTTCCCTATCAGGTAAATAAAGCTGAGTTAATTATCCATATTGCCAATTTGGTCAAAGATAAAGTGGTTGATGGTATTTCCAATATTCGGGATGAATCTGACAAGCGTGGCATGCGTTTGGTCATAGAGCTTAAGCGTGGTGAAGTTCCGAGTGTGGTGCTAAATCAACTATATAAGCATACCAATTTACAGACATCAGTTTCATTACTGATGCTCGCTTTGCTTGACAATAGACCCGTAGTATTTACCCTACGACAACTATTACAACACTTTATTGCGCATCGTAAAGATGTGGTATTTAAACGTACTCAATACGATTTAGCCCGAGCACGTGAACGCGAACATATTTTGGCAGGATTCATTATCGCATTGCAAAATATTGATGAAGTTGTAGCCACCATTAAACAATCACAATCTCCAGAAGAAGCAATTGGCAAACTTAATAAGCGATTTTTATTATCGGCAGAACAGGGCAAGGCTATTTTGGAAATGCGTTTGCAACGCCTTACCGGTTTAGAGCAAGAAAAAATTCATGCTGAAATGGAAGAGCTCAAGAAAACAATCACCCATCTTTTACGCATTGTTGAGCGTGACGAAGTCCTCAAACAAGAAGTTGTCAAAGAACTTGAAGAAGTCAAGCAGCAGTATGGCGATGATCGCAAATCGCAAATTACTCAAGCAGTTGATATTTTGACTGAAGCGGATCTGATTCCTGATGAAGAGGTAGTGGTAACACTTACTATGAAGGGTTACATTAAACGCGTGCCTCTTGAGACATATGGGGTACAGCACCGCGGAGGCAAAGGCAAGATGGGCATGGCGGCGCTTGAAGGTTCTGACGATGTTATGCAAGATCTTTTTGCTGCAAAAAATCATGATACGTTGCTCTTCTTTACCAATTTGGGACGTGTATATAGTCTGCAGGTATTTGAAGTTCCAGAGGGTTCGCGCATAGCTCGTGGTCGCGCAATTGTTAATATCTTGCCGTTAAATCCAGGAGAAACCGTAGTAAAACTATTGTGCGCTCGTGATCTCGAAGGTAAATATCTGGTGATGTTGACGCGTAATGGCATCATAAAGCGTACAGAGGCTATGGATTTTGCACATATTCGTTCCACGGGAATACGTGCCATCACGTTGCGTGAAGATGATGCGCTGGTCTTCTGTGCATTAAGCTCTGGTAATGATTCCATCATAATTGCTACCGGTAATGGTCAAGGTATTCGTTTTAAAGAAGATGAAGTACGTGCCATGGGTAGACAAGCCTCGGGTGTTATAGGCATGAGATTACGTGAAGGCGACTATGTCGTTGGCATGGAAGTAATTTCAAGTGAAGAAGGCGACATTCTTTTTGCAACAGAATATGGGTATGGTAAACGTGTTAGCGTGGTAGATTTCCGAGTAGCACATCGTGGTGGTGTCGGTGTTCGGACCATTCCAACGGAAGATCGTAACGGTTTGGTAATTGGCCTCGCTATGGTATACGAGCATTCAACCGTATTGTTGATCGATGAAGCGGGAAAAATTATTCGTATCTCGCCAACTGAAATTCGTACTATGGGACGACAAGCCAAGGGAGTGCGCCTTATTAAACTGGATGAAGGTCAAAAATTGGCAACGATCGTTGCTTTTGAAGGCGAGCAATCTGATGAAGAACAAGGTTCATCCAATTCTCCTGCCGGCGTTGCACAGGACCAAAATGTGAAATTTACTGGTGCTGAGGATGTCTTTGAGTATGATATGCGTGCTGCTTTTGATCCGGAACAATTTATAGATGAGTCTGATTCTGGAGCAGCAGACCCACTTGATGAACCAGCGTTATCTGAAGATGAATTTATTGTATGATTTCTTTTCCACAGCTTACGCTGCTGCACCTTTCGTTAATCGAGGGGGTTGGGGCAGCCACGGTAGCGAATATTGTTGCTGGTAAACCATCATCAATTCGTTGGCAAGATATATACGGTATGTCGATCAGCGATTTGAGGGCGATGTGGTCCATGCCTGAAGCAATGGCGCAGCGCATAGTCGATGGACTTACAGATAGTTCTCTGCTTGAGCGAGAACTTGCACTTATAGCGACACATAACATCTCGTGGTGTACGGTGTTGGATAAGAACTACCCCACACTACTTAAAGAAATTCATGCTCCACCGGCGGTGTTATATTATCGAGGTGATGTGCAGGCCGCACATCGTTACTCGTTGGCGCTGGTTGGTTCGCGCAAGGTGAATGAATATGGAATTACGACTATTAAGATGTTAGTTCCAGATCTGGTTAGTGCAGGCTGGTGCCTGGTAAGCGGTGGCGCAATTGGGGCAGATAGTTGGGTACATCGGCAGACTCTGCATGCGGGTGGTATCACTATAGCCGTATTAGGTTCTGGATTACTCAAGCCATATCCACCGAGCAATAAAGCATTGTTTACAGAGATAGTAGAGAAAGGCGGTGCTGTGGTGAGTCCATTTGCATTGCAAACAAGTGCACTACCCGGTAATTTTCCCGCTCGGAATCGTATTATTTCTGGACTTTCAAAGGGCTGTGTAGTGGTGCAGGCCGCAGAGCAGAGTGGGGCGCTTATCACAGCGAACTATGCTCTTGATGAGGGAAGAGATGTATTTGCGGTACCCGGTTCTATTGCTGATCCACTGAGTGCCGGATGTCACCGTCTTGTGCAACAGGGCGCTAAATTGATTCATTCGAGTAATGATATTCTTTCTGAGTATGGTCAACAAACCAGTTTGGCCGTTGCTCAAACCATGAAAGTAGTAGTGGTGCCCGATAAACAGTTTTCTGGTATAGCGTCTAAGCACCAGACAGCTGATGCTAAAACACCATCCCAAGCAACACAGCACCCATTGGTTGATTTATGCAAGACGCCTCGTTCATTAGACGATTTGCTAACTGCTTCTCATATGGATTATGCACAACTTACCACGACGTTATTCGAATTACAGGTTGCGGGGGTTATGCGGCAAGATTTTGTGGGTATGTGGCATGCTGTTGATAGATGAAATTTTGCCTTTTTCCTTAATTTCCGTTATCTTCTAGAGGTATTACACAGCGTACGTAATGATTGAAAATTCAGATAGACAAACAAAAAATAATTATAGAGTCATCGGAGATTATTATGCCAGTACCAAAACGTAAGCACTCTCGTGCGCGTAGAGATTCTAAATTTGCAAACAAGGGTCTTAAGCCAGCTGCAATTGCTGCATGTGCTCAGTGCCAGGCTCCTCTTGCTACACATCAGATATGTTCTTCCTGTGGTTTTTATAAGGGAAGAAAAGTTATGATCACCAAGCTTGATCGAGCTCTTAAGCGCAAAGAAACACAAAAGGTTTCAGCGAAAAAGAGTAAGCCAGAAGCCGGTGCAGGCGAGGCACATCAAGAATAAGCGGTAACAAAATTACCTTAATGGGGCGAATTGCCCCATTTTTCATTGGTAGTTGGATGAAGCGAGTACCTTCATCTTTTTTTTGCTCTGTGATAGGTTACCAGGCATGGATCTTAAAAGAATTGTACGATAAGGGAGTGAATTTTATGATGCATCGTGTTTCAGAAGTAACTTCAATGATGTGGCAAGAAGTGCAACAGTTTGTAGCATCGCATCGTTTTTATCGCGTTATGCGTTATGTAAGTCTTGGTGTTGTCGTGCTCGTTGCGCTCTGGCTTGGATCGGTTGGTTTTAGGTGGTACACCGTACGCCGTGATATGGTTGCGCAATATACGTTTGCTCAAGCTATGGAACAGTACGCCAAAGTGCATGATACTGCAGCAACCGAAGAACAGTGGGCAGAAGTTGCAGCTGCATTCAAACTTGGTTATGAACAACATCGCTCCTCAGCATACGCGCCTTATTTTTTGAATTTCCAAGCGCAAGCGCTCCTCAATCAAGGCAAGTATCAAGAAGCTATTACCGTTCTTGACAGTGCACTCGCCTTAATTCCAACTACATCACCACTTTTTACTCCTTATGCGGTTAAAAAAGCATTAATTCTCCTTGATAGTGATGATCAGACTGCGCAAGAAAAAGGCCTAACATCACTCACTGAATATGCTCATGATGTAAAAAATAAGCAGCGCGACGAAGCGTTATATTATTTGGGACTTTATTATGCGCAAAAAGGTGATGTTGCACAGGCTCGTGCACAATGGAGTTTGCTGGTACAAGTTTTCCCTACGCAGGGCGAGGCAGGATCTGTATATGCGGAGCTGGCACAAGCTCGTTTAGATCATATGGTATAACGTAGTACACTTTCATGGCTGCAGGGACTGTTATGACATCATTATTCGTTGCTGAACAAATCAGCGTCTCATCAATTCGTGTTCGCTTTGCGCCATCTCCTACCGGCCATTTGCATATCGGTGGGTTGCGAACGGCATTGTTTAATTGGCTTTTTGCGCGTCATCATGGTGGAAGTTTTTTATTGCGCGTTGAAGATACTGATGTTACGCGATCAAAAAAAGAATATATGGATTCACAATTAGCTTCTCTTGCGTGGGCGGGGATAACGTATGATGAGCCAATTGTCATACAGTCTGAACGCGCGCAGCACCATCGTGACATTGCGCAACAACTCTTGCAAGAAGGCAAAGCATATCGCTGCTATTGTCCACCGCAAAAAGAAGATGGTGATACCGATTTGGGCTATTATCGTTATGATGGCACGTGTCGCTCATTGCCAGCATCAAAACAATCACCGCATCTACCACATTCAATTCGCTTTAAAATTTCTGATTCACAAGGTCCCATTATTTTCCATGATTTGATTCGTGGTGAAATAGCAGTAGCTCCTGATCAGTTGGATGATTTTATCATCGTCCGCTCAGATGGTTCACCCATGTATAATTTTGTGGTAGTTATCGATGATGCGTATATGCTCATCAGCCATGTTATTCGCGGTGAAGAGCACATATCTAATACGCCAAAGCAGATACTTTTGTATCAAGCATGCGGCTACGCCGTACCGCAATTTGCGCATTTGCCTATGATCTTGGGGCCGGATGGTACCAAACTAAGTAAACGTAATGCCGCAACATCGGTGCTTGAGTATAAGCGAGCAGGCTATCTACCTCACGCATTGTGTAACTATCTTGCGCGTCTTGGTTGGTCACATGGAGATCAAGAAATTTTTACCCGAGAAGAGCTCGTGAATTTATTTTCTTTGGAACATGTTGGCAAAAAAGGCGCCATATTTGATCCGCAGAAGTTGGATTGGATTAATGGTGTATACATGAAACAATGCTCTGATCATGAATTACTTGAAATCATGGTGCATGATGTTGGCTATGATGCCAAAAGCGCCTTTACTACCTGGTCTGATCAGCAGATAGTTGGATTTATTGCGTTGTACAAAGAACGCGTAAAGACGGTGCGTGAACTTGCGACATGTTTACAGGTTTTGCATAACGGACCACAAACTTACGATGCGGAATCTGTCTCTACGTGGACTGATGCAAATACCGGCGTGTATTTGGAACAACTGGTTACGGTATTGAGCGCCCATGATGTCTTTACTCATGAAGTACTGCTTGCGGTGATCAAAGATCTGTGTAAGAAACTGGGAATCAAATTAGTTGCGCTTGCACAACCGATTCGGATAGCTTTGACAGGAACGAGTGGTGGTCCTGGAGTGTTTGAGCTCCTTGTGTTGTTTGGCAAAGAGACAAGTCTAGAACGTATAAAGAAATTTTTAAGCACCCTGCATTGAACAGAATAAACTGTGCAAAGGGACGTGTATGAAAATAGCCGTGTTATTTCCTGGTTATGGAAGTCAATTTGTAGGCATGGGCAAAGAATTGTACGATGAATCGCGGGTGATGCAAGAGCTCTTTGAAGAAGCTGCCGCATGCCTGCCTATAAATTTTGTGAAATTGTGTTTTGCCTCATCAGATACCGACATTAAAAAAATCACCCAAGCATATCCTGCATTATTTTTGGTGAGCGCTTCTATTTTTGCTATTCTCAAACAAGAAGGGCTGGTTCCTGACGTGGTAACTGGTTGTTTTGGAGGCGAGTACGCGGCTTTGTACGCAGCGAATGCGATGAGTTTTCCAGACGCTTTATATGTGCTCAATAAGTTTTCCACGTTATATCAAGATTTTATACAAGCAGAACAGGTGGGTGCAGTACGCATTACGGGGATTTCTGCGCGTAAACTTACCGCATTGTGTCAAGAAGCCAGTGATACGGCCTCGCGTGTTTCTCTAGCAAGCTATGACGGACCACAAGATTTCTTAGTGACAGGCCATCATGCGGCGCTTGATCGGTTACAAGAACTTTTGGGCGATTTAGACGTAAAAGTGAAAACATCAGCCGTGGAGCTGGGATTGCATTCTGCGCTTATGGAGCCGGTGGCTCAAGGCTTGTCCATGTATTTTGAAAAAGTTGATTTTAAAGACGCTCAATATCCCCTTATCAGCTGTGTGACGGGTAAAACGTTACAAACTGCTGATGAATTACGTAAATTTTTTCTGTCGAGCATCACCGAACCGGTGCGGTGGGATAAAATTCTCAACGCGCTGGAGCCTTATGACGTGATCCTTGAAGTTGGACCGGCAAGTACTCTGAGTGCATCGTTACGCGAACAGTATCCTGAAAAAAATATTATTATGGTAAATAAGCCTGCGGACGTTCAGGTAGTAAAACAGCTTCTTGCACCAACAAATGTGTCTGGTGAACAAGAGCATCAACAAGCGGAGTAAGGTATTAGTATGGCAGTATTTGAACGCAGTGACACTGCAACAAAAATTGTAGATATCGTGGCGCAAAAACTTAATCGTGATAAAGATTCAGTACAAGAAACTATGACGTTTCAAGAACTGAATACCGACTCATTAGATATGGTTGAAATCATTATGCGGATCGAAGAGTTGTTTGGCATAGAGATCAATGATGACGATGCAGAAAAACTGACTACTCTTGCCCAAACCATCGATTATGTGCATGCACTACGCACAAAATAATAGGCGATCCAAAATGTATCGTGTTATTTAAAAAACAAATCCGCCTTTTATCCAGAGACTTACTTGGGACATGGTGGGTTTATTTGGCTCACTATCGCGTGGTAAAATACCCTCAAATTCTATTTCTGTACCCATGCCTACAAATGGTTCAGCATACCAAGTAGTGGGCAACACATAAGAAACATGCGCGAATAATTTATGTGTAAGTGCACTTGTAGCGGCGGCAGATTTCACGTTAAGATCTCCGGTGTTTACAAATAGTGGTGACGTCGCATCAACAAGTAATGCTTGATCAGCAAAATCGTTGCCGTGCAAGGTGGCGATGCTTTGCGTAGCGCTGCTTGGCGCTCCTGCGGGGAGCGTTACATTTTGAATTCCCTTAATACCATATTTATTGTGAGCGATCTTGCCTTTCAGTTTGATGCGCTCGCGGCTTCGGAGCCATCCGTTGTAGCCGAAGTCAAGAGAAAAACTGTTATAGTGATAACCGAACATAAAGAGAAATTCGAGTTGCAGTGGATACCAAACATCACACGCTAAAGTGGTTTTATTAATTGCAGGAACCAGTCTGCGCGTGTAGGCGCCGATAGTATTAAATTCTTTAAGCAAGAGATAACGGCTGCCAAAACCATTCTTTAAAAAATCAAACGAGCGGCGCTGCCTGCTGGAGCACAGGTGCGTCAAGAGAGCATCTAAATAGACGGCAAGTTCTTGTTCACCATCTTTTTCCCAGACGCGCACATGGCCAGAAGCCCCAACGCCGAGTTCCCAATGGTGACCATTGCCAATCATGGGTTCAAAAAGAAATTCTGCCGTTGAACGATTTCCGGTGGGGATACCGAGATGAGCACGTAAGCCAACATGCCCATGATCACAGAGTATAAAATTCCAGCCAAGCTCTGCGTGAATGTCTGCGATACCACGCTGACTTTGAGCGCCGGCAATTTTGCCATAGGTAAGTGGTTCTTGTACGTCGCCGTACAAGGTGGTGCGGTTCCATGCTTCATTGATGGTGCGCAGTGGGGCATTAAGTTGTTGATCACTCATATACTGTATTGGATAGGGAGTTGATACCCCATCGTCGCCGACTACTTCGTCCAAACGTATGTACGAACGAGTCCATGCGGCAGGAGCGTAGACGGTGGCATATAGACCGCGCGCAATGCCGTCGAGCCCTGCATAGAGTCTGAGGTCGACCAAGGCGCTGTGCCAATGTGGCCGTAATGTGACTGAGCCGTTGAACGTAGTACTTAGACCAAAGTAGTCAGCAAGAATATCGTTATCATCGCGTTGCGGAACCTGGCTGCCCGAAAAACGTAACGTGTCATAACCAAAAAAATATTCAGCAACACTTTTGGTAGAGAATGTATGGGAATAATTTACGGTTGCTGACCAAAAACCCCAGCTTGTGCAGCGTGCGGGATCATAAGTAAAAAGTTCTAGCCCTGCAAAATTGCGTGCAGCATTGGCGCTTTGTGAACGTGGACTAAAAAATGATTTGCCGCGAAGTGGCAGTGCTTGTGCTGGTGATAGAGTCATGAGGGCGATGCTTACTACAGCGTAGTTTTTGAGCTTCATACCTGTTCCTTTTTAATAATGCTGTATGATGAACTGCTGGTCAGCACCCAAGATACTTTTTTTGCTTGCATCATAACAAGATTTAAGCAGCGAAGAAGAGGTAATGAGGAAGAAGCAATGAAAGAGCACGTATGCTTATGCATGTAAAAAGGGCCCGGATAATTCCGAGCCCTTTAGTACTAGTCTTTGTTTGCTTTAAGTTGATTACAACCGAGCTTTAGTTAAAGGAGATGCCACCTTTAATCCATACGCCCCATTGTGATACTGCGGCATAGTTGCTGTCATACTTACCAGCCCATTCAATTTCGCCACCTACGCCAAGGAATGGAATCCAGTCTTCGCAGTCATCCCAGTTGTAGCTGATGTGACCAAAGAGTTTATGAGACATTGCGCTTGGTGTCTTGGACATGTCGATGTCGTCAGCTTTTACAAAGATTGGATCTTTGGAGGTACGGGTTTGGTCTGCGGCAGCAGCAGCAGCATTAGCTTTGGCTGTGGATGTTGCGGTTATGACAGTTGGATTTGTGTATGGGTTAGCGAGAGGAGTAATGGTTTGTGCAAATTTTGCATTGTCGATATTAGGATTTCTAATGGCATCAGCAAGTGCTAAACCAGCAGAGAAGTTTTTACCAGCATGAATGTCAGAGAGGCTTTGTGATGCGGATAATGCAACAGGAGTTCTAGCAGCAGCATCGGCTCCAACAAATCCATAGAGATGCGAGTCGCCTTTAAGCACATATTTCTTTTCGGTGAAGGTTGAGCTATCTCTTTGTTTGAACTTTTCACCAGAACGTGCCCAGAGGTTATAGCCTAGGTCCGCTTCAAATCCACAATTGTAGTAGGAGAACTTCAAGGCAGCATCAACTTGTACATCAATGCTTACATTGACATCAAATGTGGTGACGTTGATGACTGGAAGGAGTTTGCCAGCATATTGATAACTTGGAGCGGTACCGGTCTGAGCATTAGCAGCTGCTCCGTCACCGGCGATGAGATTTGCTACGGTCGATGACATTTCAGCCAACAAGGCATAACGGCTGTTTGGCTTGTTCTTTAAATCGAATGAACGTGTTTGTTTGGTTCTGAACAAGTGGGTGATGTTTGCATCAAGCCATACCCCAAAGAAGTGATCTTCATCACAGCCTCTCCAGAGAACAGCATGTGCGCTTACGCCACCGCCAAGTGTCCAGTGATTACCGTTACCCACGATTGGTTCAAAGAGGTATTCAGCATTTGCACGATTACCGGTTGGTGCAGAGCCACGGATTTGTAGACCAAAGTGGTAGTCTTCACATTGCCAGAAGTTCCAGCCAAGTGCAGCTTCAATGTCTGACAATCTGGTTTTTGTATCTCTGTCTTTAGACATTTTACCATACTTGAGTGCTTCTTTCATGTCACCAAAGGTGTTGGTGCCATCAACTGCTGTTAAGAAGTCTTTACGTAAGGTTGCGTTGGCTATGCCGGCTGCATCATTACTCATGTAGCCTGCCAGATAAGCGTCTGTTCCGGCATCAGATACTGCTTCAGTTGCTCTCAAATCCCAGCGTGTATACACTACTGGTGCATGAATTCTGAAGTAAAGACCGCACATCCATTCATCAAGCCCGAGGTAGAGATTGAAATCTACCAAGAAGTTTTCAATGCGAGGTTTGAAGGTTACTTCACTCTTGAAGTCAGTAGGAAGTCCAAAGTAGTCAGCCAACCAATCATGTGATCCACGAGCGTCTGCTTGGCTACCGGAAATTGCTAAGGTGCCTTTGCTGCTTGTTGCAGTTACATCATCGCCGAAGATATATTCAGCAATGCGGCCTGCACGGAATGAGCGGGTATATTCTGGGGTGATTGAGAAGCTTCCGTAGAGGCAATCTTTGTCAAATAAGTTGATATGGGTTTGCCAGCCAACCAATTCACGAGCAGCGTTAACGCTTTGTGAACGGATGCTGAAGTATGGATTGCTGTCGCTGTGAGCGAATGAGCATGCAGCACTTGTAAGAAGCGCTAAAGAGAAAAACCCTTTTAGCATACGTTTCATATAATGACTCCTTTTAAATGATTACATCGTGTAGATAAAACATGATGTGTTTGTACTATGTATTCGTACAGAAAGATACCGAGCCACATTAGGGTTTCGGCATAGAGAACTCTCTTTTTTTACCCTCCTTCCGTTTTTTACTACATCTACTACGTTGGTGCTTCTACATTAAATTGATGCTTACTATCCAGGAACGCAAATCACTCTAGAACAAATGTTTACATATTTCAAGAGATCACTTTCTGAGTGCTCCTATTCCAGGCGACCAATTTTGTAACTCAAAGTATAATCTTTGTAATTTTAAAATGTAAAGTAAAAAAAATGAGCGGTCCCTCTCTAGTAGGTTGCTCGCAATGACTCTACCATAAGCAAGATGCTTAACGAGCGCTGTTTTGTAATTATTTTTTTCTGTGTACGGTACCGCAAAGTTTTTTGGTGAGTCAGAAAAAAATGTTGTTGATTCTTGTACCGTGTTGTCGAGTGCCAGTACAATCAAGGGTAAGTTTGATGGGTAAAGGAGATAATGAACTATGGCACTAATACTAAAAAAGAAACATTGGTTGGCGCTGATTATTCGGTATGCGCGAAGAATTTTGGTGAACGAATCATTTTGGACGGCGATGTGCTGCATAGGCACCGCATTTTTTGGAATTTCTCTTATCACGTATTCAGCAACAGATGCCAGTTGTTTTCATTATGAACACGCTGGTGTGGTAAATAATTGGTGTGCTTGGCTGGGCGCAGAATGTGCAGCGTATGCGATTTTTGTTTTTGGCATGTCTAGTTGGTTGTTTTTGGGAAGTGGTTTGTACTGCATCTATCGTCGTTTATGGGGTAATCAGTACGATGCTATAGTACGCGGTAGGGTGCTTGCGTGGTTAGCTCTTCCGTTTGTCATGGCCCTGCTATGCGCATGGTATCAGATTGAATGGTATGCGACAGCTATTCCCGGTGGCGTTATGGGCGCTGTTTTGGTACGTATGCTTATCTATGCATTTGACCGGATAGGAGCAGCATTAATCACGCATGCATTGGTGGTTATGGTATTGTTTGTACTTGCTCCTTATACAACGTGTCGCCTCATTAATATGATGGGACGTTTATTAGCGCAACTTGTTTCACGCAAGACTCTGCGGCTTATGATGTGTACCATGCGCGCAGGTGCGCTGATGGTGATTGGTATAGTCAAGTACCTGGGGTGGACGGCATTACGCGTGGTGAGTGGGACCTCTTCTATTTTACGTGACGCACAAGAAGTTGTTGCTTTTGAATGTAGAGATATGACTAGCGAAGTCGTAGAGAATAATACCTTTCAAGAAGTCTATATGCCTAGTGAAACGAAAAATACCGTTTCAGTGCACCAAGATATGAATGCGAGTTCGCACGCATCTTATACCACAAAGGTAGAGCGTTGTGATGCTAGTGTTTTGCAGAAAGAGCAGCCCATAGAAAACGCAGCGACACCGTATGAACTTCCACATCATTCTTTATTTTCTCGGCCTCAACACGGTACAGGCGGTAAGGCAGACAACGTTCGCGAGCGTGCCGCGATGCTAGAACAAAAATTAGAATGTTTTGGCGTGATGGGTACGGTAACAGCAATTAAGGAAGGGCCGGTTGTTACGCTCTTTGAATATGAACCGCGTCATGACACCAAGATTAGTAAAATTGTGGCGTTGGAAGACGACCTTGCCATGGCGTTGCAAGCACTGAGTATTCGCATCATTGCGCCGATTCCTGGACGCAGCGTCGTAGGCTTTGAGGTAGCTAATAAAGTGCGCGAAGACGTGTTATTTGCAACCATTGTGCACAGTAAGGAATTTAAACAGTGTGCGGCAGCAGTGCCCTTAGTGCTTGGTCATGATACGACCGGAAACTCGATAATAGTTGATCTTGCTAAAATGCCACATCTTCTTGTGGCGGGGTCAACGGGATCTGGTAAATCGGTTGCACTGAATGCCATGCTCATGTCACTGTTGTGTAGACGTTCCCCTGATGAACTTAAACTTATTTTAATTGACCCAAAGCGTCTTGAATTTGCACCTTATGCAGATATTCCACATTTACTATTTCCTATAGTTACTGATCCACGCAAAGCATCTCCTGTGCTTGCCTGGGTAGTGCGCACTATGGAAGAACGTTATCAAGAAATGGCGCAGCGTGGTGTACGGAATGTAGGTGATTATAACAAATATTGTGCTGAGCATGCGGGAACACCTATGGCAACGATTGTGGTGGTGATCGATGAACTTGCTGATCTTATGATGACGGCATCTCGAGAAATAGAAACGCTTATCGCTCGCATTGCACAAATGGCTCGTGCTGCCGGTATACATTTATTGGTAGCAACACAACGTCCCTCGGTTGATGTGATCACAGGACTCATTAAGGTCAACTTTCCCAGCAGAATATCATTCCGTGTAACGTCTAAAATTGATTCACGCACTATTTTAGATAGCAGCGGCGCGGAAAAATTATTAGGACGTGGTGATATGTTGTTTCTTGATAGTGCTCGCGCGCAACTTATCCGTGTTCATGGTGCATATGTTTCTGATCGAGAAATCGAGTCAGTGGTCAAGTATATTAAATCACAACGTACGGTGCAGTATTTAGACAGCGCGCAGGAACTTACCTTGAATGATGCACCGGATGAAGCACATGATCAGTTATATCAAGAAGTGATTGCATTTGTTCGTCAATGCGATGAAGTTTCTATTTCTTTATTGCAACGACGCTTTAGGATTGGTTTTAATCGGTCGGCGCGTCTTATTGAAACACTTGAGGCTCGTGGTATGGTCATGCCGAGTGAAAATGGTAAAACAAGGAAAGTTATTCGATAAAAGTTTTCTTTGCTTGACAAATGAGCAAAAAGAGAACATGTTAATGTCCCATATAAGGAGTATGAGCTAAGAATTCACGCTGTGCGTGAGCAATTACAGACGATTACTGGTCGGAGAAATTCATGCGTTTTGATGAACATTTTTTAAAAGCATCTCTTCCTGATGCTACTATTCTTGCACACAATTTTCCTCTTTCAATTTCCTGTTCCATCGATACGCGTTCATTAGTTCCTGGAGATCTATTTTTTGCGCTTCAGGGGACACACGTTGATGGGCATCATTTTATTCAGCAAGCATTGGACAAAGGCGCTTGCGGAGTTGTTCTGTCAGCACATAAGCGGCAGTATATTGATCAATTGCCTGCTTCAGTGTATCAAGATAAACTTGTTGTTCTGGTAGCTGATCCAGCACATGCTCTTATCAGGATGGCAACGATGTGGCGGAGCCAATTTTCTTATCCGGTAGTGGCAATTACGGGCTCCATTGGTAAAACGTCTACCAAAGAGATGTTAGCGCATATACTAACGGCAGCGGGAAAACATTATTGCGTAAGCAAAGGAAATCAAAATACTCGTATTGGACTTGCACTTAATATTTTTAACATGCGCGCGAATCATCATGCTGCGGTGTTTGAATTGGGAATCAGCCGGCGAGGTGAAATGGCGCAGATGGTTGATGTTTTGCGACCAACTACCGCGGTGATCACTGCGGTGGGACATAGTCACATGGAGGGCTTAGGATCGCTTGCAGATATTGCGCAAGAGAAACGCGATGTTTTTAAATGTTTTACCGAAGAAAGCATCGGGATTGTTAATGGTGATCAAGCTGTGTTGGCGCAGGTTGGCTACAAACATCCAGTCGTGAAGTTTGGTACAAAAACCATGAATCAAGTACAAGCGCGTAAAATTCGTGTAGGTAATAATCAAGTGAGCTTTGTACTTAAATTGTATAAGCAAAAAATACCATTGATCCTTCAGGGGACCAATGAGGGTCGTGTGTTTAATAGCCTTGCAGCAGCAGCAGTTGCGTATGTTCTTGGCATTCCAGAAGAAAGCATCATGCAAGGATTGCAGCAGCCAATCGTAGTAAGCGGTCGATTCGAAACGCGATCATTGGCACGTGGTAAAGGCGTCTTAATTAATGATTGTTACAACGCGAGCCCCGAAAGTATGAAAGCTGCATTACTTGCGCTCGAGCACCTTGATACCAATGCCCAAAAAATCGTGGTACTTGGCGATATGCTTGAACTTGGCGTAAATTCGCCTTTTTGGCATCGTCAGCTTGGAAGATTTTTACGCAAAGCGCCTTCATTAAAAAAAGTGGTGTTGGTAGGAGAGATGGTCAAATGGACACAAAAAACCATTCCGCTTGGTGTACAGATTGAGCTTGTGTCATCATGGCATGAAGCGGTTACCAAACTTGAACAGTTGGTTGGTCAAGAGTCAGTAGTATTAGTTAAGGGATCGCACGGCATGAAGCTAGCCAATGTCGTGGAACATTTTGCACCACAACAACAGTTATAGTGAGTTACTCGTATGCAGGAAACGCCATCAACAACGCCCATGTTACATAAATCAGTCTTGGTAGAAGAAGTTCTCCAGTATCTTGATCTACGTCCCAGCAAAGTATATCTCGATGTTACGTTTGGTTCTGGTGGACACACGAGAGCTATTCTTGAAAAAGAACCAGACTGCACGGTCATCGCTTTGGATTGGGATAAAAAATCTTTGGATACGTATGGACTACCACTACAAGAAGAGTTTCCAGCACGGTTGAGGTTGGTGTGGGGGAATTTTGCGCTTCTTTATAAAATCTTGAAAGAACAAAAAATTACGAGCGTTGATGGTATACTTGCCGATTTTGGCACATCGCAGATGCAGATTTTTGAACGGCCAGGATTTTCTCTTTATCGTGATACTGAGCTTGATATGCGCATGTCGCCGCCTCATCAAAAAACCACCGCAGCAGACATTGTGAATAATGCAACGCAAGAAGAGCTGTATGAAATTTTTAAGGAATTTGGAGAAGAGCGATTTGCAGGAAGAATTGCGCGAGTCATTGTAGAAGAGCGTGCTGCAAAAAAAATCGTGACAACCAAAGATTTGGCAAAGTTAGTGGAGCGTGCATTGCCCGGTGGCGTAAAGCGCGGTGCTATCCATCCGGCTACACGGATTTTTCAAGCATTACGTATTTTTGTTAACAAAGAACTTGCTAATATTGAAGCGTTTCTCCCCATTGCATTCAAAGCACTTAATCCAGATGGTCGTCTTGTCTGTATTAGCTTTCATTCGCTAGAAGATCGCGTAGTGAAACAATTTTTTGTGCAATGTAAACAGGAAGGACGCGCAGAAATTTTAACCCCGCGCATTGTGATGGCGCAAGAAGAAGAAACAAAGGCGAATCCATCTGCACGGTCAGCGCGTTTACGTGCATTACGCAAACTTTTATAAGATCTTTAGAATTCAGAAAAATGACTTTAAGAAATTTGACAATGATGCTTGGTATACTATACACTAAAGGCACAATTGATAAAACGCGATAAAAAGGGATGGTAAAGATATCTCCAAAAGGATTGCTAACATGGAAATTACGGAAGTAAAAGTTTTTCCTGCAAGGGAATCGGGTAGTAGGCTTAAGGCATATGCAACAATCGTCTTTGATAATTGTTTCATTATTCGCGATCTGAAAGTGATTGATGGCGACAAGGGATTGTTTGTATCCATGCCTTCACGTCGCAGGAAAGATGGGACTTTTAGGGATATTGTTCATCCGCTCAATTCTGAAATGCGTAAAAAGATTGAAGATGCAATCGTCGCAGAATATAAAAAAGTTGGCGATTTGGTCGGTGCAGATCTTGAAGAATATGACGCTGATTAACAAATAGTGAAATTTTGGGGTGTTGGGACGTAGCCAAGCGGTAAGGCACCGGTTTTTNNGCAGGTTCGAATCCTGCCGTCCCAGCCAATGAAAAAAATTATAGATCCGTATAACGCGAATGTTATACGGATTTTTTTTGCATTACTATAGAGCGCCAAAATAGATGGTCGAGCGAATGCTATCGCTCATGGCATCATGTGAGGATTTTTTATGAAACATAATTTGTTATTGGCATCTGGATCTTTTGCTCGTAAGCAATTGTTGCAGGAAGCGCGTATTCCTTTCAGTGTGGTTCAACAGTCAGCTGACGAAAGTGCCTGTGATTGGGGAATGCCGTTGCCACTCGTAGTCAAAAGCATTGCTGCACATAAAATGAATCACGTTTTGTTGCCCGAAGGTAATCATGAGGGAGAGCGATGTTTCGTATTGACTGCGGATACCCTGTGTTTGGACAGTGAAGGAAGATTGCAGGGCAAGCCAGAAAACTATGCTGATGCGGTAGCAAAAATCAAAGCAAGCCGAGGCGGCGTTCGTGCCGGCACGGCATTTTGTCTTGATTGCAAGGTGTGGAAAAACGGTTCGTGGCATCTTGAGCAGCGTATTGATCGGTATGTAGAGGCATACTTTGAGTTTGAAATCCCTGATCACTTGATTGAACACTATATAGAAAGTTCTCGGTGCTTGGAGACTGCTGGAGCAATTGTGATAGAAGGGTACGGTTTTCAGTTCCTCAAGCGTGTGGATGGTTCATTTACGACCATTTTGGGATTGCCACTTTTTGAAGTTCGTGAGGCGTTGCACGAGGTAGGGTTCTGGTGATAGTAAAGCAAAAGGAAGAAGCTAAAAGCCCCAGCATTTATGCTGGGGCTTTTATAGTTTTAATGCGCTGCGGATTTTTTGGCTGGTTTCCAATGCTTGAGTAGTTCCTCAAACAAAAGTTCTTTTGGGTTAAGTTCGGGATTGTTTTCACTCTTTACCGTTGCTTTTTGCACACTCGATTGTATGGTTGCATCGTCACACATGGTCATGTCAATGTGATCGATTGCCGGCATAAGTTTTTTTTCTATTGCCTGTTGAGCTAACTGGTCTTCCATGCATTCATGCAGAAGCATTTCAAGTAACCCTAAAAATTCAACAATACTATGATGAATTCCCTCGGTGTCTCCTTTTGCCCAGTGTTCGGCTGTGTGGAGTTCTTTCTTAAGCCCTCCTTCCAAGGCCTTGCTAATAACTTTTTTTAGTCTATTAGCATCATGTTCTACAAGCCACTTAAGAAGGCTGAGGAGCTCATAAGATACCACAAACTGATTCTGCGCAGTATCAAAAAATGATGAATTATCAATCATATCGGTACCCTTCCTTTAGTGCCTGCTTTATAATTCCTTTATAAGCTTTAGCATGTTGCAATAATCTAAAAAATAGTTTTTTCTAGGTTTATCAACACAAACTGGTCGTATATTAGTTCAATCGTCGTAGGAAATTTCCCAATTGTCAACATCAAAAGATGCTTTTTTTGTGGAATTGTTTGTTGAAGAACTAGAAGACTCAGTTGACGTTCCTGGTGGCAATTCTTTGGGGGCCATGGGCCGCCTTCTGAGTGTCATGATCTCTTTAACATTTGTCTTTATAGTTTGTTCTGCGTGAAGTTGTTCCTGCTCTAATTCGGTATGCGTGTCATCAAACAAGGCATTCATTTCTTTTTGAAGGCGTCGAATCTTTTTCTGTAGCTTTAAGATCATTTCTACGCCAGCGAGATTGATGCCGAGTTGATGCGTGAGGTAAATGACCTCCTCGAGCTTGTTGACATCTTCCTCAGAGAACAATCGCGTATTTCCTGAAGAACGCTTAGGGGTAATAAGTCCCTGCTTTTCATAGAGGCGGATTGTTTGCTGGTGCACTGAAAACATTTTTGCAACAGCAGAGATAGAATAGTAACCCTTTTTCCGTTTCATAGACGATTCCTACCAACTTATATACATGAACAGTGTAGCATAATTCTGCTATAACGCATCGATTTTGTGGTTTCGTGCAGGTGAGATCTTGTCATTCACCGTAAGATAGTCACAAAAATGTTGGCATGTAAAGAGGGATTGACAGTTGTTAAAAAAGTCTAGGTAAGCAATTAATGGTTTCTATAGGAGTAAATTGTATAAATTATTGTATTTTGGGTTGCCAATTCATTAAAATCCAACAACAAAGACCAGAGTAAAGGATGAGTAGTATGATGAAATTATCATGGCATGCCATAGCACTTATAGTGCACCTGGGTATCAGGTTGGGCGTTGCAGTTCTTGTGGTGTTTAGCTCAGTGTATGGCTTTTATGGTTCTTCCACGTTTATCGTTCGCCCATTTGGTAGTGAAAGTATCCATGCAATTACCGCGTGGGCCGATTATATGCAGGAATATGACCAGTCGCCAGGAAATGGCACCGTGCGAGCTAGACTTGATTATGGACAATCGTTTGACAGTGATCATATCGCCCGTTATATGCTGGGGAGTAGCAATGTAAGATTTTCGGGAAGTCGAGTACGTGATCGGTGTGATCAGGATATTTTAGCTGATTATTTTGGATTACCCTCTGATTTTCAGAGTAACGTAACGGTGCAGCCTTGTATACAGACTATATTAGGTGATGTGGCTGGGTATAAAACTTTGTATCAAAAAACCGTAGGGGACAGTAAGAAAAGCGTGTATGTTTCCTGTCATATTCCTTTCGTTCACACAAGGTGGGACATGCGTTTACGCGAAACGGTACTTGAGGAAGGTGTCAATTTTCATCCGGCAGGGTATCTAGGAGGTGGTAACAGAAGAATAAATCGTGCGGATTTAGTTGATCGCGTAGAGACAGCGTTACATGGTGGCGTAACGTTTGGGGATATGTTACAACCACTACGTTTTGGCAAAATTAATGGATCTCGTCATGCGACCGGTATCTCTGCTTTTAATATAGCTTTAGGCCTAACGTTGGATGGACCAGAAGATCGATTAGGTGGTGTCTTTATCCAGCTTGGATTACCTACCGGCGCTCGGCGTAGTGCCGAATTTTTATTTGAGCCCTATGTTGGTAATGGTCGTCACGTCGAATTGGGAATGGGTGCGCAGGGGCGAGTTACTCTTTGGCGAGATTGTTCGCATGACTATGCACTTATAGCGCGAGTATATTGTTCTCACCTCTATGCTGCAAAGCAAAAAAGGTCATTTGATTTGGTACGGAATGGCAAGGGAAGTCGGTATATGTTGCTACAAAAGATGGGCAGCATCCGGACTGATGTGCAAATTCCTGCAGGAGTTTTAGTTTCTACACAATACCAAGGACTGTTATTACCAGCCTTACATGTCACGACACTCGATACTGATATTAAGGTTGCTATTCAGGGCGATGTAACACTTGCTTTGAGAGCGGGGCATTGCAATTGGGACATTGATTTAGGTTATTCCTGGTGGGGGCGTAGTCGAGAAAAAATAGAGGCTCGCCAGAAAATTCCTAATTTTAGTTATGCCGTAAAAGGAGATGCGAGTATATATGGTTTCACGGTGGCGAGTAGCGCGGTCGAATTGAATGCGACTCAACATGAAGCAACGTTGCATGTTGGCCAGGGAGTAGGTAACGCTACATTTACGAATTTGAATGTTGATCATGCCGCAGCGGCAGATGGTTTAGCATCGCTTACTGTTTCTGATGCGGCAGATTTAGGTATTGCTGCGGGCATTGCTCATGGATCGCACCCTCCAGAATTATTGACTGATACGGATATTGATGAACTATCGGCGCTGGCTTCTTCTGCGCATACCCATACGCTATTTATGCAAGGATCATATCACTTTGATTTTGCTTCGCAGAGAGATGTTTATATGGGTTTTGGAGCGCGAATCGAGATGGCCGGAGGTAGTGTGAATACGCGCCCGGTTGCATCACAATGGGGAATATGGTTGTTAGCTGGTCTTAGCTATTAGGGAGTATACCTTACCATGATGAAATATTATGTAATGCCAGTAGTTTTGTGGTTTTTTTTCATTGGTGCTCGCTCTCTTTATACACCCGATTATCTACGATCATTGAATGAAAAACAGGTTCGAGTACTGGTAGAAGCAGCAGAGGAGCAGGGTTTTGGCGAGGACGTGAAGAAGCAGCTGCAGGAACTTGGTATTCTGATACCTGTTGTGGGTGTTCCGGGAGGAGCTGGTCCGAAAATAGGGGGCGGTGCCGGGGGCGGCGGAGGAGCAGGTTTAGGAAATGGTGCTGGTCCAGGAGGTGCTGGAGCTCAAGGTGGTCAAGAAGCACCACCTGCCGTTGAACCCGGACAAGGCGTTCCAGCTGGTGGCGGAGTACCGCAAGAGCCAGAGAAACCTAAACCAACGATCAAAGAGCTCTTGTTGGGAGCCATTCTCCTCCCAGAAGATGGCGTGAGTTTGGAACAACAACAAAAATCAGACGCAATTTTTATTGAATTTCTACGCAAATGTGCCTATAAGACATTTCCAGCTGAAGGAAATTTGCAAGTAGGGACCAAAGAATTTTCAAAGACATTTGATAATCGTGTAGATGCATATCGGTATTTTATAGCTTATACCTTAGCAGTTAGCTTGGGTAAAAATGCATTATTTAAGAAGCGACTAGAGCTCAAAAATTTGTTTGTAGCTGACGGCCAAAGTTTAGAGAGCTTTCTTGACAGTCTTATTAAGGCTCAGGGAAACAACGTGGATGATTGGCTCTCTAGATTGAATATTAATGAACTAGTGCGCAGCTTTAAGAATTTGATTCAAACATGTCTTTTTGATCAAACGAAAATAGACGAATTGAATTTGGATTTGTCCATCATCATAGGAAATATGATTGTATTTCAGCGCCCACAAATAGATAGTGCCAGGCTCAGTATTGCCGAAAAAATACGGTCAGATGCAGAAGTGCTTGCGTTACTGAAAAATATTACTGCGCAAGTAGCGCTAGATCAGAACTATATTGAGTATCGAAGAAAAATGGTAGTGCATGAAGCAGTGATGCGAGAATACGAAGATGCCCGCATAAAAAATTATCCAGACAGTGCGTCTAGAGATCGAGCTCTCAACGATATTAGGGATAAAGAAGCATATCTGATACCAGTCTTGCAGCAGCTTAGTAATTCATATACCGCTATGTTAGCTTTGGGTATTAATAATCTTCGTACAAACCCTACTTTTTTACGCTACAATGGGCTTGTCGGTAATCTTGGTGAAGATGGTCCATTACTCAATATGTTACTTGGGACCATAC
Organism: Candidatus Dependentiae bacterium UBA6230; assembly: GCA_002441565.1. Lineage (GTDB taxonomy): Bacteria > Babelota > Babeliae > Babelales > Vermiphilaceae > UBA6230. Next base: position 30,079 of record DJWM01000003.1, on the reverse strand, counting down.
AAAAAAGGACTTTAACTGCAAAAATTATAACAAGCCTATTTTTTGAAAATCAGCTTGCCGAACCACTTCCTATTGATGCGCAGGGCGCAACAGCTCAAGATGCTCTTCTTGCAATTGAAACTGATCATAACAACAGAATTAAGCCAGCCGTAGTTGTTTTAGACCTTTTTAAGGAGACTAAAGAACGGATTAATAAAGCCAAAACAGTGGGTGATCTTATGAAGCGTTTCAAAGATCGGAGGCTGTTGGCAGGGCTTAATGAGCAACAAAAGATGGTTTTTCGTGATATAGAAAATTATATCAAATCACTTGACCCGGGAGAGCCCAAGATCGAATCTTTTTTTGAAAAATTGTCTCCATTATTTACACAAGAAGAGCTGATAGCACTCAAAGGAACAACTAAAAAGAGATTGGAACAACTATTTGGCAATTATCTCCTCATTAAAGGGCTACTCTTAGAGCTACGTGAAGAGAGGAATAGAGGTGGGGACGCGTATAAGTTCTTATCAGAAAAAATACGGGGTTTGAAATTCACTCTAGAAGCCTTTAAAAATGAACAGAAAAAATTTTATGGAGTGGTACGTACTCCGCGTAGTGCGTATCAGGCTCTTGTGGATCTTGTTGGTGATGCAGATTTGCTGCATGGGCTTTCAGGTATGCAGGAGCAAGATTTTTATACGGTGATTAAACCCTATGGCATCCTATTGAATCTTATGAGGGTGTATCCAACCGAGCTTCCAGGAGCTCCACGAGATCGCATACCCTTTTTACTCGATTCTTTGGAAGCGCTTAATGGTGGTGAACTAAAGCCTCGAAAACAATATAGCAAGGCTATTGACGTAAGTTGGTCAAAGAAATTGATCACCGAGTATAAAATTTATCAAAACAAAATTAGTGAATTTATACACGCCATCAGAGAATATCGATTCTTGGATGCAAAAAAATGGTTACAGCAATTCATGCATGATGCACAGGCGATCGATGTCCAAGGAAAATCATGGACACTGTCGCGTAAAGAATATATTGCCCCTGTTGATAACACCCTTGATCGGCTGTTTATAGAAGCTCTTCGTGGGCTCGTAGAAAATGTACGAACTCTTAACCAGGGCAAGGGATCTGATCAAATTGGTGATATCAGAGTGCTGAGCACTTTAGATCCAGAAAATCTTAAGCGAGCAGAATTTTATCAAAAGCTAGCAGGGCTCTTCGCATCGCTTATGGACGCATTATATTCTGGTGATTCTGACGCGGATGCTAAAAAGAAGATGCGTATGGTAACTGACGAGAATCTTGAGCAGTTTCGTCAGAATTTTTCACAGGGTATTGATCAAATCAGATTAAGCGATGAGCAGCTAATATCGGATGATATAAAGCAGAAGGCTAATGTATATGTGAATTCCCTAATAGAAAGCATCAAAAATTTGCGAGCGTATGTTGCTCCTGGCGGCCCCGGTGTACCACCGCCACCTTCTGGCGGAGAAGGTATTCCAGAGGCGCCACCTCCGCCGCCGCCACTTCCAGGAGAACAACCAGGAGGAGAAGTACCGCCGCCGCCACCTCCGCCGCCGCCAGGTTGGTGATCCTAAGGTAAGGTAATGCCCGTTATGGTTAAAAAGCGGGGCTCAAGATTGAACATGTTATAGTATTGAGGGAGTCTGATATAGACTCCCTCTGTATCGCAATAAATCCAATTTGAAAAAATATTAATTCGTGCTATGATGAAAACCATAGGTTCTAGATAACATCCTGGTGTTTATGGAGGTTAAAAAGTCATGATTATAAGCAACAAAAAATTTCTACTGGTATGGTGCCTGTTTCAGGGCACATATCTTTTCGCGGTAAACGAAATCGTATTGAAGACCCATCGTCAATCATCAGGTGTTTCTCGGATATGGAGTACCTATATTACTCGGCTCGCATCGACGCCTTGGCGATTACTATCGAACTATTTTTTGCTAAATCGACATTCAAACAAATTAATATTGCCTGTGAGCAATATCCAACGAGGCACCATTGCGCAACAATCAAGTTCCCAGTTTTTAGGCAATTCTCCGGTGATAGAAATTCGGAGTGTGCCTGTTTGTAGACAGGGGTTTGACACCAGTTGCGGATTTCATGCGTTAAAAAACGGTATTTTGGTTGCCCAGAAAAATTTAACCCAAGCGGATGATGAGCAAATTAAAGATGTACTCTTTGGACTTCCAAATTCACGCGCCCGTATGAATGGTGGTTTTTGGCGTCAAGCAGTTGTGGCAAAACGCATGCAAATGGTAATGTTTGAATATGCTAAAGCAGAAATGCGTCAGAATTTTTTTGGTAATCCCACTAATCCAGATGCGGTGCAAGCTCTCTTGATCTCCATTGGAGATGCAATTTTACAGAAAAAAATTCAGAAACTTTTCAATTCCTCTTATGCAAAAGTAGAGCTGACTATTAATGATTTTCACGATGCGCTCAAGGTCTTCAAATCTGGTGAACACGATTCTCAGGAAAGACACCAAGCGGTTGTATTTTTACAGGCAAATCCAAGCATACTACAAGTATACATGAATGCTGAAGCAAAATTAGTTTATACGGAGCAACGTGTTGAAGCAGCCCTTGGGGCTTATAACAATCGAGTACAATCGTATGGTCTCACTTCTGTAGATCCAACTGGAAATGGATTGAATAGTGGAGAGATAGAAGCTTTGATTGGCTATGAAAGAGAACATGGCGTTATTCTTCAAGACAAAAATTTGCCAATTACTGTCATAGAAGATATTAGTTTAGCGGGTAATCCGGAGCTTAATTTGTATGACTTTGGGGCCGTTAAGAATGCGCTAAAAACTCAACCTGATTATAAGCATGTATTTCTTCTTGGCACTATGAGGCATAGTAATGCTATAGGTAGTGGAGGAATGGGGCACTGGTTTACACTGGTAGTAACACCATCGCGCGCTTTTGTCGCTGATTCTGTGGGTGCTGATAGATGTTTTGATGAGAGCGTACAAACAATTTTAGCATTGCTCGACAAAACTGAGATACGCAAAGCAACTGATCATCCCATACCAGCTCAAGCTGAGCTGTATAAGCAGCAACAACGTGCACTTACTACGGAAATAAATCAGCTTATTGATTCTTGTTCTCATGATGCAGCAGCTATCGAGAAGCTACAAATAGATCTTATTGCAAAGCAGCAGGCATGTGAAAAATTGGGAGTTGATTTTGACGAATGTGCACAAAAACTGAAAAAGCGTTTTCCTGGTCTTATGGTGGGCTAAAGTATGAATATACGTAGTATCTTTTTTCTTGTCATGATAGTAGGCATTTCTAATCCATGTGCAATGACATTATCTGCGATGTCTCATGGATTTTCCATTGAGCAAAAGCAAGTAATAGCGCAATACGGTGCAAGCTGTGGGTACCATGCGCTTAAAAATGTTGTGTATCTTCTACGCGATGAAGATAATGGTCTTATGAGCAAAGAGGTTGTCGACGATCTTCTTGGAGCTAATGGCCGCTGGAGGCAGTGGATAAAGCAGCAGAGAGTGTTCTCGAATATTCCAACATCGGTGAGGCAACAGGTTAAAGCCAATTTTTGCATAAAAAAACTTATTAGCTCTCCTAAACCTCGTTATGATGCAATAAAAATTGATGGTTATACCGAAAAAGAAATGGATGAATTTAATAATATCTTATGCGAAATGCTAAGAAAGCGATTTGATGCTTGTTCCAAATCGATCGAGGTGTCAAAGAGCATAAGCATTGCAGTGAGTGACATACAAGGCACTATTAATAATCTTATTTGTGATACGGGAACTACCAGTCGAGATATTAAAGAGTTTCGTAAGTGGCTTAAAGAACAAGAGTTAGACACTGCCATTCCATCGTTATCTATTCAGGTTAATGAGTTACATAGATCTGAGATTGGCGATGATCTTAGCGCTGGCGAAATAGAAAATATAATCGAGAGGGAGAAGCAAACCGGTAAAGGTTTGCTTGAAGATTTGCCTATATCTGTTGGATTGCCAAATAACGCTATACAAGGTATCAAACAGCAGTTTGAAAAAAATCCTTCATATAGACATGGTTTTGTGTTAAATACGGGTGGGCACTGGATCTCCTTGGTAGTTGCGAAGAATAAGGCTCTCATTGCTGACTCAATCAATGGAGACCATTCATCTAGTTATGCCGTACAAACTATCTTGCAGGAGTTGGGTATTAATCTTCAACGTGAAGCAGGTAGGGCCATTCAACAATCATCAATCAATAAAAAAGTTGATGCGCAACAAAATCCTTCATTGTTGAATAATTCATCAAAGGTAGCTGAAATGGTTACGCTGCGAGATCAAATGAATGATGCTGTTGGTTTTTCCAATAAGAACAATTCATTTTTTTACTTTCTTTACTTCTCGATTTTACCGATTATCAGCGGTACTGAACGTATTCGGTAGAAAAAAAGCCGATTTTAATTATCAACGACAAGAGTCGCCGTTAAACATTTCCTCTAAAGAATCATTAATTGAAAATCAAAAAAACACTAAATTCGAATCTATAAAGCGATTTTTTTATTGGATTAAGCGGAAAATTTTCCGATAAATTCATAAAGATATTGCGATTTAGACGTGATTTTAAAAAGGCCCTGCACCAGGGCCTTTTAGTTTAGATATTTGTTGTATGTATTTTATACATTAAATCTGATGTTCAATAGATCACCATCTTGGACCATATAATCTTGTCCCTCTATGCGTACTTTTCCTGCAGCCTTGAGCTTTACTTCTGATCCATAGGTAAAGAGATCGTTGCAGTTAAAAACTTCTGCGCAAATGAACCCTTTTTCTAAATCTGAGTGAATTTCGCCACTTGCCCTGCGTACGGTGATGCCTTTTTTAATAGGCCACGCATGCGCTTCCTTTGGTCCGCAGGTGAAGAAGGTGATGAGACCTAGATGATTATAGGTTTGTCGAATAATGGTATCTAAGCTGCGTTCTTTGATGCCGAGCATAGCCATCATTTCTTGTGCTTCATGATCATTGAGCTGTGATAATTCTTGCTCAAGGCGAGCGCTTACCGGAATGACGCGTTCTGTACCAAATTTGGCAACCAAGGCTTGATAGTGTTTATTGTTTTTGTAGGCGTCTTGTTCTAATTCAGCTTCGGCTACGTTGGCAATGATCAGAAAATCCTTGGCGCACAGGAGTGGAGTATGCGGTAAAAAGTGGTTGCTGATAAGACTACGTACGGTGGTTGCATCAGCGTTATTCAGCGCTTGTTCAACATTTTTCAATACCGCGAGCTCTTGTTCAAGTTCCTGCAGTTCAGCAGGCTTATTGCGAGCTCCTTTGATGAGCTGATCGAGTTTTGCGAGACGCTTTTCAACCGATTCGTAATCCTTAAGCATGAGTTCAGATACGATTATTTCAAAGTCATCAAGCGGATCAACATCAGTGGTGCGAACAATGTCGGTTCCTTCAAAACAACGGAGTACGTGTAGAATCAGGTCAACCTCACGAATGTGGCTCAAAAACTGGTTGCCAAGACCTTCTCCTGATGCCGCGCCTTTTACCAGTCCCGCAATGTCGACAAATGATACGGTGGCAGGAATCTTTTTCCCTGAACCGAAAATTTTCGCTAAGTTGTCCAAACGGGTATCGGGCACCTCGGTTATGGCTAAATGAGGATCGATAGTACAAAAAGGATAGTTTTCAGAAGGTACGGATGATTTGGTCAGTGCGTTAAACAGGGTTGATTTGCCAACATTCGGTAATCCAACTAAACCAGCTTTAATACTCATGATACATTTCTTTCTAATACTTTAGAGAATGCCTAAATGATCGAACTCTTTTAGCATAACGTAAATCATTTTTTTTGTCGTATTGCATTACGATGTTTTCTTGTGCTAGAGATGTAAACATGAATTTAAATGTTTTAACCCCATTCTAAAACTATAAGGGAGTACATATGCATTCTCCAATGATGAAATCGGTCGGTATGCTTGCATGTTTAATTGCGGCATTGGCAAGTATCGCAATCGGTCTGATGGCGATGAATGTTGATGTGTTGTCATGGCCTTTACTGAGCCATCCACAAATTTTAATGGTAATCAAATACATCGTTGGTATTTCTGGAGTAATCGGATTGCTTATGGTGTTGATGGGACATCCAAGTGAATGCAGAATGCAAAAATAAGCTGACGCAATAAAAAACGGCCCGATACATCGGGCCGTTTTTTATTGCGTCAGTTCCGCTGATGCTCTACATTTGTTTGATTGTTATGGGAACGTACAGGTATGAGGCAGAGGGGAAGGGGATTATACGGATGCGTGCTGCATAAAAATCATTTTTAGATTATACTAAAAGCGTTATTTTTACAGTTTCTGATGGAGTTTTATAATGATTGATTTTTATGCGTTACGGATGATAGTTTTGGTGCTCATCTTGAGCGTAACACTTCCAGCCGATGTATGGGCTTATCCCTCAATAATGCAATTTGCCCATACCGTTAAAAATCTATTATTAAGAAAAAAGGTTGATCAGATAGTCCGTAGAAATAAAGTGCATATTGCGGTGGTTCCTATTCGTAGTGGCATTTATGATGAAACAGATCTTGTTAAAAAACTGTATGAATTGCGCACGGATGACTCTATTCATGGAATTTTATTGTGGGTGAGTTCTCCTGGTGGAGCCCCAGGGCCATCGTGGCTAATCAGCCAAGAAATCGCTGCATGCAAAAAGAAGAAGCCGGTTGTGGTTATTATAGGAGATACGTGTACATCGGGAGCATTTCTTGTTGCAGCGCGAGCAGATTATATTATTGCACCGAGTCTTTCTGAGGTAGGAAGCATCGGCGTCTTATATATGGTACGCAAAAATAAGGTTGAAAAGTTTAAAGGTACAGATGGTACTAAAGGAGATGCCACCATTGAGGTTATTGCAAGTAGCCCAAATAAAGTGGTTACCAATCCGTATGGGCCAAGCATGAGCGATGAACAGCGAGCCGCTTTGGCGCAACATACTTACCATTTATATGAGTTATTTTATCAAGAAGTTGCACGTGCCAGAAAATTAGATCCTGAAAAGCACCTCGAGTGGGCAGACGCGCAAGTGTTTTCTGGTGATAGAGCTCTTGCATTGGGGCTTATTGATAGCATAGGTTCTTATTCTGATGCCGTTGAAAAACTTCTTGAGCTTATCAAAGACCGACTTCAGGTGGAAGGTGAACCAGTTCTTATACCTATTAAAGTATCCTGTAACTAAAGAATCCTGGTTGTTTCAATCTCCAATTAAATTTTATGTCATTATTCGAGCCTTGGTTGCCGGGGCTTAGCTGCGTTTAAAAGGCATACCTTAGGGGGCTTTTGACGGGTTTTTTGGTCTGCGCTATTCTTAATTATGCTCAATACGCCATTTTATTGGTTGTAAGTCTGATTAAATTTCTATAAGAATCATATGGGGGTTCTATGGCTAATTCACATTCTTCATTTTTAAAACGAATTTTTTGTTGTGTACTCCTAACAGGTTTGGCTGTCAATAACCTACAGGCTGGAGTCTTGGACATCGCCGGATCAGCAATCAGAAATACTCCTTGGCTTACAGTGGAGACTGCCAAAGGTCTTTATTCTGGTTTAAAATTTATAGGTCGTGGAAATGCCTTGGAGGGTGCTGCAGATATCGTAGTCGCTGGCGTTGTCATAAATGTAGCGCTTGCTCTTAAGCATCGGTACCTTGGTTACGGGTGGAAACGTTCTGGGCGCTCGTTGTATGCTATTCAAGAAGAATTTGGGAAACTAGATAACAATCAAAATTTGTCTGCAAACATAAAAATTACAGAATTAGAGCAACTACGAGATGAGCTCGGAAAGTATGTGACCGTAGGAAGTTCTTTTGGTGCTTCAAGCAATTCTCTGCCACCCTCTGTGACCCCAAATCGTTTTTATGTACAATTGGATCGCATTCAGAAACAGCTACTTAACCGAAAAAGTTCTGGAGCAAGTACCGCGTTGGATATTCCCGGCAAATTAAGGGAATTATCGCAAGAAGATATAAGTAAGATGGGTCCAGCTGTGCAAAAACATCTAGGTGCTTGGTGGAAGACCTTTTGGCCGTATCTATTCCTTAAGCCAAGTTATTTTATGGCGGCAGATCTTTATTGGAAGATAACAGTCGCAATTAATCGTTTAAATAATCCTGTCAAAAATAATGCGAGTTTTGGTCAGGCAGTGATGATTAATAACTTCAATCCTCCTTTTAATCCAGAATGGTTTCAGGGTGGATCGCCAGTTCAAAATAATTGATACATAGAGTAAAAACATTAATAAGTATATAGACAGGGTCAGGAAATCTCCTGGCCCTACTTTTTTTTCTGATCCCAGACACTTGAAAATTTTAACAATTTAAATGGCAATGTCTGAGTCACGTTGCCAGCCCCATCAAGTCTTTTGAGCTTTTGGCGACTAAAAAATGTTTTTTGTAGATCGCCATAAGTTGCTATGCCGAAAAATTGTTCTCCAATAGGTATTTCCTGTATTTTCCCATAGCCGTGGTAAAACGAACGAGCCTCAATAAGCAGGTTTTTTTTGATGTCCGACACTATCATCACGTGTCCTGGTATCCAAATAAGATCGCCATTTTCAAGAGATTCGTCTGACTTTAGTGTTCGCAATCCTTGGGCGAGTGTCGTGGTATTTTTAAAAAAATAGGGAATTCCGCAACATTGGGCTGTGCGTAATATGAGCCCAGCACAATCGAATCCAGCATGTGGTTGCATAGTTTTATGTGCATGATCGATGACATTACTCCCGCGTGGTTGGATAGAACTAATCACTGGCTGATAAGGATCATAAGGCATTGTCATGCTGCACCCACCAAAAACATAGGGAATAATGCCGGGTAATGAGTGTGCCCATGAGCGTGCCAATGCAACATAGGTGGCTTGCCTTTCCTGGGGCGTAGCATCAGTTTTGAGTGATGAGCAGAGATGTTTTGGTATAGTTGATGAAATTATTTTTTGCGTTCCGGCATCCCAGAAGGCGACGCCATAATGTTTCTTTTTTGATGTGGTTATCACAAAACGAGTTCCTACAGAAAAAGTAGTACCTGATTTTTGATCGTACCAAGGATACAGCAACGTTGCGACATGTTGTTGGGTAACCGATGTTGGATTGGTCCAAGCGATGGATGGTGGGATTACTTTCCGTGCTTCGGCAGGGAGCGAATCCAGGGTGGCGATTGCTGTTTTGGGTATCCAGTAGGTATTAAGTATTTTGGTTGGCTGATTGCAGGGATGATGAAAAGCGTGAGTTATTTTGATAAGAGTATAATCGTGTTGTTCATTGAGTATTTCAACATGTTCATTAAATAGTACTTGCATGACTCGTGGACATAATGCTGCTGGTTGTGTATCCATGGGTATGTGCGTGGTGTTGGGTATAGTGCCATAAAGATCTGCAACTGGCACAATAACAAGAGCATGAACCTGTGTATGTACATCGGAGCCGACGACCATGGTGAATAAAAAGATAGTAGCAAATATAGTACGGTAGTGCTTCATCATGCTCATAGTAATCTCCTATTCATCGTGCAGCGTTGATTATCCCATACATTAAACATTTTGTGTTTTAAGTATTCATGCTTGATGTTTGCTAAGTCAAGAGCCATGCGATGTCATTTCACTAGGGTGATAGCGTAACATTTTTTACTCAAATACCGGCTTTATCCACAAAAACCAATTTCAGTCTGACAATCATTGATTGATTGTCATCCAAAATATTATCATATTAGTAAATAAAGAAAGCAGGGGGAAACCATGAAAGTGATAGTGGTGGGATGTGTTGTGCTTGGTTTGGGGACCATCATAAGCGCACAGCCGGATACTCGCGAGTGGACGTGGAATTATGTAAAACGTTTCAATACGCATGAGCGCAAAAAGCATGCATCATCACCTCACTTAGTATTTGCAAAAACGGATATCAAACCTTTTTCACAGCTTATTTTTTCGTGGAACGCAGTACGACCACCTCAGGGATATTTTTCTTTTCTGGTGCAAGTCAGAAACAATAAGACAGGGGCGTGGGGTGCTTGGCATAAAATGTTTGATTGGGGTGCGAGTATACAGCGTTCATATTACAGCGCATCTGATGGGTGTGCTCACTATTCTCATGTGCGGCTAGAGGTAGACAACACACAATTAGCAGATGCTTTTCGTATTAAAATTGAGGCTCACGATGGTGCCCATCTCAGTTCTGTACATCGTTGTACGGTGAACATTTCAGACTTGACGCAATTTTCAACCGAAGTGAATAACTTGTTCTCTCATTTGCCTTCAGTATACGTTGCGCAGGTACCACGTTTGTCACAGATGGTTCTCAATCATGCTCGTGCCTCTGAGCTGTGCTCACCAACTTCGAGCAGCATGGTGACTTCATATATATCTGATCGTGGAATAGATCCAGTTGAATTTGCTCAGCGAGCTTTTGACTCCGGGCTTAATACGTATGGCAGTTGGCCATTCAATATGGCGTGTGCCTATGAATATGGTAATGATTGCGCACATTTTTTTACCACGCGATGTTGTTCATTTGCTGTTTTACATCAGTATCTTGAGCGATCGGTTCCTGTAGCGGTAAGCGTACGTGGTGCTTTGGAAGGAGCGCCTAAGTCGTATCCAAAGGGGCACTTGTTAGTTGTGGTTGGCTACGATGCACAGAGTAATGAGGTTATTTGTCATGATCCAGCGTGTCCTTCAGACGATGCCACGCAGATACGCTATCAGTTGTCACATTTTCTAAAAGCATGGGAGCGTTCGCGGCGACTTGCGTATGTGGCAGAACGGATAATTCAAAAGACGTAACGCAATAATGAGTGTGATAGAAAAAAGGAGTAGAGCATGATAACACGAAAAATGTGGTACCTAGGATGGTATATAGTGGGGAGCATGGTACTTGCTGCTGTGGCGGCAAAACCAGTTGATGAGCGCACTCATCTGCAGCGTGTGTTTCATCACGTTGGTGATGTAGAAAAACCTGAGGAGGCAAAACGACTTGAATTAGGAAAAGTAGTATTTTATTTTGATCAAAAACCTTTGGTTACTAAAGGTCGTAGCACAAATCAGGATGAACGAGTGCAACTGGAACTTTTTTTCCCACACGCGCACTTTAAAGAGGGCAAAATTACGAAAGAGATTCAACATACTACAGGCATGTATTCAGTATTTTTAGAGCAAGTTGCTACAGGCGTTAAATGTAGTATTTCATTCAACCCTCAGTATGTTATGTTTGATTATGATTCATTTTCTTCGATTAGCGAACGACCAGCAGTAAATCTACATTTTTTTAATAAAATATTACTCAACAAGATGAAGCGTTCAGGAACACTTTTACGTTTGACGAGCTTGAAGCGTCCTTGTATTGCAATTGATTGTGGACATGGAGGTAAAGATCGGGGTGCTCGATCAGTGCTTGGTGTTTGCGAAAAAGATGTCACGTTATCCGTTGGTCTTGAAGTTGCCAAATTATTGGAGTCTCGTGGTTTTAAGGTGTGTATGACGCGTCGTAGCGATGAAGATGTGGGGCTTGATGAGCGTACGTCACGAGCAAATATCTCTGAGGCTGCGCTCTTAGTGTCTATTCATGCCAATGCAAGTAAGCAGCCTAAGGCACATGGAATTGAAACTTTTTTTCTTACGCCATCGCTTTTTACGCGATTAAGTGAGGCGCCTGATTGGCATGATACGGTAATGAAGTATTATCGTGAATTTTTGTATGCTAATGGTAAGAAGCTAGCTCATCATTTACACCGTAATGTTCTTGGTGTAATGCATGTTGCTAATCAGCGATCTGACAGAAAAGTAAAAGCTGCTGCGTCACAAATATTAGTGGGTAGTCAAATACCGGCAGCGTTAATAGAAATAGGTTTTTTATCCCATCCGCAAGAAGCACAATTACTTGCAGATACACAGTACCAGCGTCTGGTCGCGGGCGGTATTTGCAAAGGGATTGTGGATTATTATGAGCAATGTATTGCGCAGCATAGTAATTCGTAAAGATCTTTTTTCAGCACATCATTCATTTGTCGAAGATCATGAAAATTCCTTTTTAAAACCACGTTGTTTTGTTACAGTAGAATACCAAACGTAAGCACAAATCAAAAAACATATAGCCATAAATAGGATGTTTTTCCAATGCAAGGTATTTGGGAAGATTTTTTAACTATTATTAAAGAAGAAGCCGGAAGCCGAGTGGTGGAGACATGGTTTCGTGCTGTTTCCCTGCATCAGTGGGATGCGTTGAATAAGACTGTTTATCTACAAGCGCCGAATTCATTTGTAAGAGATTGGATCAAGAGTAATTATGTTGATATGATTCAACTTCATTTAAAACGACTCTTGCATGTCGAAGTATTAAAGATCGTTTTTCTTGACGCACGGAGCGCTGCGGTTGAACAGATACAGCCTGCTGTTGCGCTAGCGCCTGCAGTCGTCATGTCAGTGTCTGACATGACGGCAAAAACGTCAGTCGCGACGTATGATCGCAAACAATCTGGCTATATTAATACTCATCATATATTTGAAACGTTTGTGGTTGGCCCAAGCAATTCTCTTGCGTACGCAGCAGCACGTGCAGTTGCTGAAAATCCTGGTGTTACCTATAATCCATTATTTATTTACGGTGGATCAGGATTAGGTAAAACGCATCTTTTACACGCTATTGGTAATCATATTAAAGCATCGGTAGCTAATGCAGCAGTGCTTTACCAAACGGCGGATCGTTTTGTGAACGAATTTATTAATGCCATAAGATTTGATAAAATTCATCGCTTTCAGGCGAAATATCGCGACATTGATGTATTGCTGATTGATGATATTCAGTTCATTGCCAATAAAGAGCAAACACAAGAGGCGTTTTTTCATATCTTCAATGCGCTTTATGAATCAAGTAAGCAAATTATTTTCTCAAGTGATGTGTATCCTCAGGACATGCAAGGCATTGCCGAGCGGTTACGTTCACGGCTCGCTTGTGGGCTTATCACTGATATTCATGTGCCAAGTTTTGAAACAAAGATGGCGATCATTAAAAAAAAGGCAGAACATAGCAATGAACAACTCACCGATGAAGTGGCGCTTTTTATTGCGTCTCGTCCAGTCAATAACATTCGTGAGCTTGAAGGGTGCCTTATCCGCGTTATGGCTTTTGCATCATTAACAAAACAGCCAATCACGCTTGAAATCGCAAAAAAAATATTATTGTGGTCGCATGATGGAGGCAATGCTGCTCATGGTATTGATCTTGAGCAGGTGTGTAAGGTGGTTGCTGCGCACTTTAAATTTTCTGTGCAAGAATTGAAATCAAAAAATCGCAATAAAGAATTGTCTTTTGCGCGTCAAGTAGCGCTATTTCTTATGAAAAAAGTCACTGATAAATCACTTCGTGATATTGGATTTTATCTTGGCAAACGCGACCATTCAACGGTGGTACATGCAGTTGAAAAAATTGAAACTCATGTAAAAGAGATGCCGGAGTTTGCTCATGAGCTTAAGCGGATAGAGCTATCATTAAAAAGTTTGCGAACATAGCGATGTTTGTTGTTTATTTTTAAGGGCACTTTTAGGGGTGAACAGAACGTCACGTACTACTTTTTCAGCAAGTAACTTGTACCAATCAAAATAGCTTTGAAATGGTACTGTATTTTGGAATCCCATCATAGTAGAAAATCGTTCAGTATCGATAACTACCAGTTTATGCGTATCTTTTTCCCACATAAAATTATTGATGTGTGGATCAATGGCAAGATCAAGAAATTTGCATAATCCTAAGCAGATAGCGCTATCGTGCTTACTAAACATAGATGTTTTGGCATTGGTTTCTATAGCGTCGGCAACAATGCAGTAGGTCCCAGGAAGTCGTGTTGTTAATGTTTCGTTATTATCCATGTGCGTACCAACAAGAGAAATCCACCGGTTTTTCTCGGGTAAAAAAAACCATTTACGTGGTGTGTCAACGAGCTTGGACCATGAAGGATCAGAGGCAATTTTTTCACGTAGATAAGCTAAATTTTTGATGCGTGTAAATCCAATGAGGTGACGGTTGATACCTCCTCCCGAATAGAATGAGCACAGCGGTGCAAATCCCTTATTGTAAGGATTAGTGAGACTTTGCGGATGTTCCATGAAAATTTTAACCACAAAGGGATGCTCATTAAATCGGAGTACGATGAGTCCTAGGTGCTTCTTATAGTTAAAATCGCCGTCTTTGAGTACGGTAAAATGTTCAAATTTCTTTTTCCCAGCGTGAATTTCTGCGATCAAATTATTGATAATATGTTGCAAGACGGCACCGGCAGTGGCTTGCTCTGGCTGGTATCGATGTTGAATTGGCTCTTTTGGTAAATGATGTTCAAAAAAATATGATTCGTTAAAAGTATCAAACAGAGCATGTTTCTCGAGCCGCGAATTACGAAAGACAAAATACTGACTAGAATCATCTTGCCATGCCGTGGTTATAGTGGGAGTGTTGGGATCAATTTTTCTAAAAGGGCTGCGAGAAGAGATGTTAGAGTATGGATTAAAGATTAATGCAATCGCAATGAATATTTTCATGGTGCTGCGCGATATAAGCACGGTGCCTACCCCCCTTTTTTTGAGCACAACAGTAGTACAACTTTATGAAAATGCTTGCATAGTTGTCAATATATGTGCCATTTTCAGACAGCTAATGAGTACAAGTTCTTTAGTCATTATTCCTTTATCTACTGCTGGATCGTTGGAGGCCTACCTTATGAGGTCACCGACTTCTGGAAATTGGTCTAATAGCCTGTTTTTTGTCTCATCTGGCAATTGGATAAATGTTTTGTATACCCATCCGTTCTTATTTAAGGTCAGTTGTAACGCTTGATTGGCTCGTTTAGCGAGCACAAGACGCATTAGGGTGGCGATAGCTAACATTTGCTCTGAAGACAAGTCGACATGATCAAAACCAAGTGGAGTAATTCGTGCTGTATCGTCATAGGAGGAAGTAAGTATATATTTGCCATCGGGACTAAAATTTACCGACTTAATTTCACTATCATGCTGGATAGTGCCAAGTTTTTGCTGTGTTTGTACATCATAAATCTTTATGGTACCCCCAATGTGTTTACCATGTACTATTATTTGACCACCAGAGTTAATAGCCAAATATTTACCGTCTGGACTAAATGCTGCGGAGTGAATTTTACTATCCTGGAAGCTTCCGATCTTTCGTTGTTCCTGAATGTCATAAATTTCTGTAACATCACGAGAAACAGCAGCAACTATGTTACCGTTCGGACTAAATACTGTTGAGAAGATTGATGTTGGTATGCCGTGCTTTTCAGGTTGCTTGATGAAAGCGATTATTTTCTGTTGCAACATATCATAAACTTTAGCACCATCACCAGCAGCAGTAACCATATATCTGCCATCGGGGCTAAATTGAGCCGAGTGCACATATCGACTTAATTGTGCTTTTAATGTTCCTGGTTCCATACCTTCGCCATGCATGATAACGGCAATTATTTTTTGACTTGGTATATCGTAAATCTTTGCTGAACCATCGGCAGAAGCAGTGGCTACATATTTGCTATCTGGGCTAAATACCGCAGAAGTTACCGTACTATCATGCTTGATCAGCCCAATTGCATTCTGAGTATATATATCATAAATCTTCACGAGGTTATTCTCTATGCTAGAAGCGAGTACATAAGCATTGTTTGGACTGATTGATACCGGCAGCATCCGACCATCATGCTTGAAAATGTTTCCCTGTTGAGTTTTTGTATCATAAATTTCTACCCTACTATCAAAAATAGTAACTATGTATCGGCTATCAGAACTAAATATTATTGTTCTCGTAAAATCATTGGGCCGAACAATGCCAATTTTTTGTAGCGTTTGTACATCATGGATCATTCCTTTATAAACATTTGCTTTCGAGTCGTAAGCGGTAGTGACTATATAGCTGCCATCAGGACTAAAATGCGCTTTCCCTCCCCTATCAGCATACTGAATAGTGCCATGATCTTTCCGTGCTTGTACATCATAAATCTTTATTACCCCATCACCATAAGCAGTAGCTACGTATCTGTTATTTGCACTAAATTGTGCGGAGTTGATTACCCCATCATGTCTAATAACTATAGGACTAGTTATCATGGCCATAGTATAGGGAGGGTATGATAGAGCCAAGCGTGCCATATCTGCAGAACTGGAAATGGGATCCATCTTTGATAAGGGAAATTGTTCCGCATTGTACCAGGCAGGGTCATTGGATGGCGCTGCAACATCGGAGATCTTTTTTTTGAAGGCTTCTGCGCCCTCATGGAAAGCTTCTCCTACAGACTTGATAGCGCGAAATAGATCTTGGGAGAGCATGACCGGACATGGTATGAGCAATAGGCTAAAAACGGTAACAATAAAAAGTATTTTGTTGGGAATTTTCATGGATTTCCTTCACACCACCTTTAGTTATAGGTAATTACAATTTTTTTTGTTGCGTAGTCTCCTACTAGGTAGGATGGCAGATTTGTTATTCAAATTGCAATAATGAGATTGATTTTAATCAGATAGATTACACTTGCTTTGGTGCGAAATAAAGGTTTTTTAAGAAGAAAAAATTGAAGTGAGCTTAAAAAAACCAAAATCATGAGAACCAAATGCCCCAGCGAGCATTGTGAACATTTAAATTTAAGTACTTGTATGAAGCTCATGAATGCGTTGAACATTACCGAGTAAAAATGATATAGTCCTCAAGAAGTTGAGACATGCCAGGGGGCCTATTGATGTTCCCTATGAAGTGCGGTATGGTCAACAAAGGAAAGGTAGAAGGAGTAAGAGAGTATGAAGCATAGTGGAGTAAAAACGAGAGGACGGTTACCATGAACCGCAATGACATGTCGCAAAGGGAGCATGCTATAGTGTGCAATTTGAGAAAATTGCCACAAAGGATTTTATCTTTGCATGATCACGATCACATAACCGATTTAGTATTACATAATCTCTGTGGTCAAGAATGTTTTAATTTTAATAAAGCGGCGTATTTAGTCGACAATCCCGATTTTAATTGTCTTAAAGGCGTGTCTGGTTTTTGGCAGCGTGATGGCGCATCAATTCCAACATGCAATCTATGGGAAAGTCCGGACGAATGCGCCGAACGTATACGGTCTTTACCGTTTAACACGCAGGTGCGCGAAATTGAGCGTTGCAGTCTTAAAAAGGGGATGCAGGCTGAATTAGCACTTGCGCGCGAAATCGCCGAAGACCTCGAAATGAAAGAGCCACAATTTTGTGTATGGTCATTAAAATATGGCAATCACGGTGTGCTCATTTTTGAACCATGCGAAGATGAATATTCTCAAGAGATCGTTACTGATGGATGTTCATTGCTCGGTTTTTGTCCTGTCTTTTAGATCTTTTTTCAAGACTCTCAACACGAGAGTCTTTTTTATTTGTTGATGCCAAGAGCTTCTAGTCCTGGAAGCTTACTTCCACTTAGATATGCAAGCATTGCCCCACCACCGGTTGATACATGATCAAAATCATCCACCAAGTTATAGTGTTGCGCAACAGCAGCTGAAGATCCGCCTCCAAGTACCGTAAGCGCTTTGGTTTGTGTCATGAGCTCTAATATTTGTTTCATGCCATGCAAGGTGTCAGGACGCTCGAGCATGCCCATGGCGCCATTGTAAAAAATAGTTCCTGCGTGCTGAATATGCGGTGCAATATGATCAACTGTTTGGTCTCCAATAGAAATTCCTACCTCCTCATGCGGGAATTGTTCAGCGTTGACATAGGTTAGCGTGCCGGTGTAGGTGTGATGCGCAACAAGATAATCGCGTGGCATGATGACCGTGACATTATATTCTTGTGCTTTGCGAAGTATGGTAAGACATTGTTCTAACTGTTGCTCATCCACTAAAGATCTCCCGACCGGCTTACCGAGTGCCTTGAGAAACGTGAATACGGGAGCTGGGCATAAAAAGAGCGTATTAATCCGTTTAAGCATGTGTTCAATGAGTGGAATTTTGTCGGCTATTTTGCCACCTCCCAAAATAAGCATGAAGGGCTGAGGTGGATTGCTGAGCAAGCGGTTAAGTGCAGCAAGTTCTTGTTCTACAAGTAATCCGATGGTTCTTTCATGCGGTTTGAAAAGCTGCGCAAGTAGAGTAACAGAGGTATCATGACGATGTAGTACGCCAAATGCATCATTAACGTAGATGTCTGCACATGCACGTAGCTGTTGTGCAAAAGTAGTATCACCGTTTTGCTCGCCGGTAAAAAAACGCAGATTTTCAAGCAAGAGTATGGTAGAAGATGTGGTGATATCACGGCTACGTTCTGCAGCGCGTGATAGATCGGATTCAAATAAGATATGATATCCTTGGCGCTCAAACCAAGGAATAAGATGTTTAGTTGATGGCTCAGTGTCGCCTGGACGTGGTCTGCCGAGATGCGTTGCAAGAATGATGCTCCCTTGTTGTTTTTGGATAGCATTGATGGTTGGTAAAATTTTCTGTAAGCGATAATCGTCAAGAAGATGAGTGCCATGAAGTGGTACATTTAAATCAGCACGTACAAATACACGACGATGATAAAGATGCATCGTAGTAAGTGATGAGACAGGCGACTGGTACATGAACTATCCCTCGTGACGCAAGACGTGTGAAATAGACCACGTACCTATGGTACGCGTTGCAAACCAGCTTGCAAAAAAACTTAGAGCGATCACAACAGAAAATACTACAACGCAGCTGCTCCATGTAATATGTGCCGGCAAATGAGAAACATAATAGGCATCAGGGAGAACGATGAGCTGATAGCGCTCAAGCACATAACCGAGGAGTACGGCGCACGCAAGTCCAGATATACTTGCACTGAATGCGATCATAACGCCAATGGTGATAAATAAGAGTTTGATGGTAGTGACCGAACAGCCCATAGAACGCAAGAGTGCAATTTCTGCTTTTTTTTGTGTGATTAACATAAATAATAATGACACCATACTCATGCTCGCCACTAAAGTGATAAGTGCAAGAACAAAAAACATAAGGTATTTTTCCAGCGTAAGCGCTGAAAGCAAAGCGGGATAAAGCTCCTTCCACGAATAGACATTAAGTCCAAAACGTGTGCGTAATTTTTGAATTATGGTTTGCTCTGAGACATGATCAGCAAGTCGTAGTGAAATAGCGTGTATGCCAGCATCGGGAATTAGCTGTTTGAGGTAATCAAGCGAACAAAAGAATACATGAGCATCGAAATCATCGATGCCCGTTTTAAAAATACCGCCGATGCGTGTGTTATGGGTATCAAAGCGCATGGTGTTGTTGGTTCGTGGCTCAGGTATCATGAGTTCTAGGTTATCGCCGAGAGATAATTGATGATCATTTATAAACTGTTCGCCGACCAACACCATAGAATCATCAAGGGCATCAGCAAGTTTTTTGGTGTTTCGCTGTGTGGCAATAATAGTTTCTTCTAGAGAACTTACGCCTAATTCCTGATGAGGTAGAATACCTTGGAGCATGATAAGTGCGAATGGCTCGTCTTCTGTAGTTGGCTGAGTGAGCACATAGTGTTGCATGATCGGGCTTATACCGATAACTTCTGGAAATTCACGTTGCAAGACGGCGCTAATTTTTTTGTGATCAAGTGGCTGATTTTGGTAATCGCGCATGGTAAGTTGTGCGTGAATACCTTGTAATTTTTTGCTTGTGGCATGCTCAAATCCATCCATGACAAAGACAACCAGAGCCAGTGCTCCTGATCCGATAAAAATGCCAAGAAAGCACACGAGTACCATGGTTGAAATACTTGATGTTTGATAGGCGCCACGAATATAGCGCCAGGTAAGTAATGGAATTAGGCTATTCATGATTTTCATGCATGTTCACTTGTAAATACAATGGCATTTATCTAGTATAACGGTGTTTGAGAGTGTAGAACAAAGAGGGTTTTTTATGAAGCTTTTCATAGTGCACGGTATACTATGGTTGTTGGCACTAGTGAGCCTTACAGGATGTGGAGGCAACATCGTTGATTGGGCCAAAGGGCAGGTCGACCAGGGGTGTGACGTGAAGCAAAATCTCACTCAGGCTCGTTGTTATGTGCGTGCAGATAGAATTTATGATGTCTTTAATCTGGAAGGCTCTTTTGCGGTATTGTGGTTATCCGATCCCGTATTACATACCTATGCCACGTTACGCGCTCATATGCAAGGAACCACAGCTGAACAGGAACGTGTACACCTTGCTCAAGAACATGCTGATGATAAACGATTTATTTCATTTTATGTTCTGAGTGCTTGCGACATGGCGCTTGGGCAAAAAAATTCGGTGTGGACACTATTACTCTCTGTTGATGGAGCATGGCATCAACCTTATGAAATCACAGAAGTTGAGTTGCCACGTGAGTATGCGTTGATATTTGGTAAATATCACAATCATTTTAAAATTCCCTATTTAGTCCGATTTAAAGCAAATAACCATACAGGAACACCGATCATCACGCCAAAGACATCATGCATAGCATTGCATTTGAGAACATTTACCAAAGAATGTGCGTTTGAATGGGGCATACCCCGTTAATCATGCCTGAAAGGATATACCATGCGTATTGCTATTGGTGCTGATCATCGAGGATTTCAGCTTAAAGAATTTCTCAAAAATGAATTACCAAAAATAACCTGGATGGATGTTGGATGCTTTTCTGAAAAGACCTGTGATTATCCAGAATTTGCATATGTAGTGGTACAAGCACTCAAGGAAAAAAAAGTTGATTATGGTGTTTTATTATGTGGTACCGGAATAGGCATGAGTATTGCTGCAAATCGTCATCAAGGAATTTATGCAGGATTAGTGTGGCAAGAAGATGTTGCTCAGCGAGCTAAAGAAGAAGATCATGTGAATATTCTTGTGCTCCCGGCAGATTATGTAGCGCCCGGTGATGCGGTTCGTTGTATACAACGTTGGATGAATGCTACACCAAAAGAGGGTCGCTATACTGAGCGCCTAAGTCAAATTGATCGTAGATAACCAACAAGGCGAAAGATCTTATTGATTCTTTCGCCTTGTTCTTTTGCAATAAACTTAGATTACTTGTTTAGTAATGCAGCCACTTGTTTGCCAGAAAGGGTAAGCTGCTTTTTGAGTTGCTCAGCAATGGTGTTGAGCGCGTCCTTGTGTTGTGTAAGTAGTACTTCAACTTCTTGTTCGCATTGAACAAGTAAATCAAATGCTTCCTTGAGAAGTTGTTCTTTAGTTTGTTTTGACAAGTCATTCAGCTCAAGACCACCGAAAACAACGCGCTTGATGATATCAAATGCCTGTTGACGCTGTTCTGGTTTATAACTATAACCGCAAGAACCCAGTAATATTTTTTCCGCACCATTGCCCGCAAGAAGTGTTTTAGCTTTATTAATCCATTCTTCGCGTTGCGTTAGGTTAATGCTGTCCTGAGCAGATCCAACAAAAACGCCACCGTATTCGATTGTTGTTTGCGTAACGGTAGAATCAGCTTCTTGTTTTTTACTATTCAGCCGTTCAAAAACCGTCTTTTCTACAATATGTCTTCCTACTGAACGTATAGTTACGCAGTTAAGCGGAGCTGAACAACCAAGAAGAAGGTGTGCACATGCTTGTCCCACAACGTGTGCAACCAGAATATCACGTTCTGATTCAGGAATAAGCCGCGTCTCTTGATTAATGATACTGAGGATTTCCTCTTGAAATGCGATTAATAGAAGCTGCTGATTAAGAGGGCGGCCAAGAATTTTTGCCTTGAGCAATGCGCAAGAGAGCATTTTGTTAAGATCTTCAAAGGTGCAATGTTCTGTTTGATCAACAATGGCATCAAGATCAAAATTTCTAAGATTTACCGCCAGACCAGTCAATTTGCGGAGCATATACTCTTTGCGCTCTTGTTTTGTTGGATAATCAAAACGAATAATTTTACCAAAGCGGCCAGATTTTCTGAGCGCTTCATCAATATTTTCTGGTTTATTGGTCGCAGCAATAACAATGACTTTTTTGCGTGGATTATTTTTCTGAAATCCACTGAGTCCTGACAAGAATTGACCCAATAATTCGCGATTACCATCAGCACGTTGTAGCCCAAGAAGGTCTATTTCATCAATAAAAAGTACGCATGGAGCACAAGCTTCAGCAAGCTCAAAGATGGTTTTCATGCCCATGGTGATTATTTTTTCGGCATCAATCGAATAAAAGCGGATGTCATTTTCATCGCGGCCTGCTTCTTTTTGCATATGTCTAATTTCACCGGCCAGCGCTTCTGCGATATACGACTTACCGGTTCGTGATGGCCCGCATAGGAGGAACCCTTTTTCCGGTGTCATGCCAAGCAAGTCATAGCGTTCTGGGTCTCTCAGGTAATTGACGATTTCTGCAAGCACTTGTTTGGCGTGATCAAGTCCAACTACATCGTCAAAGGTGATCTGCGCGGTGACACGTTGTTCTTCTTCAATTGCGGTTCGCTCGATCCCACCTTTAAGTTTTCCGATTAACGCTCTTCCTTTTTTGCCAAGATAGGATGAAACTTTCAGAATTTCTGGATACCACAAATAAGTATTATAGCCAAGCGCTGCGCCTTCTACAAAACGCAAACTCCATGCTTTTTCGGTAAGATATTTTGATACGAGGCCAAGAAGACCAGGGGTACCACGGATTACTGTCTTTTGATTTGTTTGTGGGTCTGTTACTTGTTCGTCAAATGATATGTTACTTGTTCCACTGACAGGCGCGGTTCCTACAAGCTTTTGTCCGATACGGAATAGAAGGCCAGCATCTTGGGTGTCTTCATTGTCTCTAAAGAATCCTGAGTGATAAGCATAAAACCCTGCAGCAGTCAAAGTGCTTATACCTGCTTTGGCGCCGATCGTAAAGAGACGATAATTATGATCGATATCAGAAAGTTTTCTAAATAATTTGTTGTACCAGGTAAGCCCTATTGAAGTACTGCGTGCGGCGATTATCGCAAGCTTTTGTTGCTGGGTGTTGATCTTTGTTTGCAAGTCTTCTAATGAAAAATCACTGTTACGCATGTCTCGTTTGATGATCGAATTAATATCGATGCTTGGTAGTGATTTAAATTTACCTGTAGTAGCGGTATCGAGATAGTTAAGAAGATACTCATGAATATGCAACAGAGTGCACAACGCCTCAGGATTAACTTCAAATTCTTTATAACTTCCGCACTGTTGAGTAATAGCACGTAGTTGGCTGAGTGTGCCGATTACTTCATTTTTGTTGGAAATTTTAATAACGTTACGGGTAATCATATGAGCTATTTGTTCAATTACGCTATCAAGTTCCTGATACAATGATGAAATGTTATGCGCACTAGTATCCAGGGTGTGAATGAGTTCGGCGATTGCCTGTTGTTGTTCTGGGGTGATGGTTGGTTCATGTGTAGTGGATTCTTGAGGTCCCCGGGTGAGTTGTGATGAAGATTCAGCATCATGCTGGGTTGTATCGCGCGCTTCTATTGGCAAAGAGGTTAATATGAACCCGCTGCAGAGCAGCGTAAGCATTTTTTTTGGTAGAGAGTTATTCATATGGTATTCTTCCAGAAAGTTGAAATAAGCTCCGTTTAACTATATAGACAAAAATAACTATAAAGTTGATTATGATTTTTGTCTAATGTATGCGGGCATTCACGGTTTTTGATACAAATAGTAATTCTAAGGAGTCTCATGAATTCTATACAAAGATATGGGTTACTTGCAGGTGGTTTTTTAGTTGGAGCGGTGCTTTCTGGTTATGTTGTTAAGCGTCATTATTGCGTTGAAGGTGTGCCAGAGCAAGTACAATGGTCGCGCGTGGTGCACGTGCAAAATGCTCTAGATAAACCTAACCTTGTTGATGTGGCGGTGATTGGCTCTGGACCGGCAGGTCTTTCTGCCGCTCTGTATGCATCACGTTTTGCGCGCAAAACCGTGGTTATAGAGGGGAAAAATCGCGGTGGTCAGTTGATGGAAACGTCATATGTGGAAAATTGGCCTGGATTTGAAAAAATATTAGGCCCTGAGGTGATGGAAAAGCTTCATGAACAAGCTGCGCGATTCCATCCCTTGTTTTTAGCCGATACCGTAGAAAGTGTTGATTTCAGTGCGTGGCCGTTGGTTATAAAAACTAATGATGGTCTAACCATACATGCATTGTCTGTGATTATTGCTACAGGATCTTCACCCAAAAAATTAGGCGCTCCGGGCGAACAGGAGTATTGGGGACGCGGGGTAACAACCTGTGCAATTTGTGATGCTCCTTTTTATAAGGATGAAGAAGTAGTCGTAGTGGGTGGAGGAGACTCCGCGGTTGAAGAAGCTATTCAACTTGCACCCTATGCTAAGAAAATCACGTTGTTAGTGCGTGGTACCACAATGCGAGCAAGCCAGGTTATGCAAAGTCGCCTTGCCGGTTATCCGAATATTGTGGTGCGTTATAACACTGCTATTAAGGAAATATTAGGTGATGGTGTTCATGTAACGGGCGTTGACATTGTTGATACCAAAACACAAGAAACAAGTCACATGCGGGTAAGCGGGGTGTTTTTGGCGATTGGCCATACACCAAACAGCGCATTATTTATGCGCAATCTTCAGGTTGATGATGTTGGATATATCAAAAACGTTGGTCGATCACAGGCAACATCGGTGCCGGGGGTTTTTGCTGCAGGCGACGTTGAAGATAATGTGTATCGTCAGGCAGGAGTTGCTGCGGGCAATGGTATTAAAGCGGGAATTGATGCAGATAGATTTTTGACAGCCCTGGGTATAGATACTCGCATGGAAGAGACGTTATCAAAGAATTATTTAACTATTGCTCAGAAAACTGGCAAAGAATTACCAAAATTAGAAACGCTCGCAGCATACGAGGCTGCATTGGGTGATGGTTCTGTGCCGGTCATACTAGATTTTTATACTGATACCTGCCCATCATGTCTTCAAATGTTACCAATACTTGGCGTAGTAGCCCAAGAATATGATGGTAAAGCGAAAATTTTCAAAGTTGATGCCGAGGTTGCTGATGAATTAGTAAAAAAATTCCTCGTGTATCGTGTGCCGTGCATCATTGTTATTAAAAATAAAGAACTTGCTGCCCGTTATAATGAGGCTCTGGGCAAAAAAGAGCTTGTTGATCTTATTGAACAAGTTTTGTGAGCTACTGATAGAATTAGACTTTTTTAGCATGAAAATCTGTTTTCGTGGTGCCCTCGTTTATGCGAGGGCATTTTTGTTGAATTTGTAATGTCTATCGGACACTTATGTTATGAATATTGCAATTTGAAAATATTGAATGATAGAATCGAGCTAAGAATTGACTAAAAAGGATGGTGTACATGAAGTACGTATGACAAAGAGGTTGGTTATGGTGGGTTGTACTGTTTTTAAAAAACTCATAAATCGCTGGAAATTGCTTACGGTAGGTATTACGATAAGCCTTTATATTGTGAGTAATCATCTGCGGCCACCGTTACAAGCTCAATTGACAAAATTTGATGGCTATCATGTTACTGGAGATTCATCCATAGTAACTCGTTATCACGACAGTAAAAATGGGAGTGTCGTAGAACACGTTCTTTTCAAAGTTCCTTTGCATGAGGGGTCGCAGGAAACAATCATGCGTCGAGGCATTTTACTGCGTCGGCCACAGGCAAAAGCCACTATTTTAATGTGCCATGGTCTTGGGTGTAGTAAGCAAGATATCGCATTATTACGCATGTTATTCACTGAGTACAATATTATGCTTTTTGATTTTCGAGCGCACGGGCAAGATAGCTTTGGTCAGTACTGCACGCTGGGTAGGGATGAAATGCTCGATGTGCTTGCAGCTGCACAAGTTATTAAAAATCACGAAAAAATAAAACATATACCACTTCTTGTCTATGCATTTTCTATGGGAGCGGTTTCAGCGATTGAAGCGCAAGCTCGTCACCCAGATCTTTTTAAAGGAATGATTCTTGATTGCCCGTTTGATTCGGTAGAAAAACTCATTCGACGCAGTCTTGATGAAATGAAAATCTCATTTTTAGGCTATGAGATTCCGCTTCCAGGCAAAAAATTATTGGAACGGTGTGCGTTTAACCGTTATACGCAACCTGTAGTACAAGCTTTTTTACGGTTTGTTTCATCGCTTGATGCGCATGGTCTTAATATCATGGTTCATGCAGTAAGGCCTGAAAAAACGGTGAAAAAAGTCGAAGTGCCGTGCTTCTTTATTCACTGCAAGAATGATGAAAAGGTTCCCGTTGCCTCCATTAAGAAAGTGTTTGAAAACGCCGGATCTCGGTACAAACATCTGTGGATAACGGGGGGAAGGAAGCATTTTGATTCGTTCTTTCATGAGCCTGAACGCTACGTGCGTAAAGTACAGCGTTTTGTGTCTCGCGTGATTAATGATGATTATGATGCTTTGCCGCAGGGAAAAATTACCGATGATTCTATGCATCCGCGAGCAGAAGTTTTTTAAAAGAGGAATACTTATGAGGCACATTTTTCGCGTGGTTATGTGCAGCGCACTAGTTTTGTGTGTAGCAGCTGAGGCCAAGGTGTATTCAGTGACTTCAAGTGATCAGTTCCATCGACTCATTAATAACAAACCGATTTGTGTCGCATATTTTTATCATTATGTTCGCTCATGCCATGATCGGCAAGAAAAGAAATGTGTCAAAGAACAGATACAGATTATCAAAGCAACCAATTGCATTGCCGAATATAAAGATGCCGAGATTTCTTTTTTGATAGTTAATACGGCATTACCTAAAGTAGCCGAATTGGAATGTGACTATGCGATTACCGCACGACCGACGTTTATGTTATTTGCGGATGGTGAAGCTTTTCAGGAGCATGACCAAGTCGTAACTATGGAAGGTCAGGCGACAAAAGCAGATCTTATTGCATTTATTGATGATCATGTGGGTGATGCGGTACAGCGCTTGGTAAAACAAAAAGAAGAAGACAGAAGACGGCGTCGTGAAGAAGCGTTGTGGTGGTATAACTATTATGGATATCCTTGGTACGGTTATAGTAGACCGTGTGGTTGGGGGCCAACGTATGGCTGTGGTTATTACGCAAACGATCCGTGTTACTATCCTTGGTACGGTAGATGCGGTGGAAGAGGGCGAGGGTGCTTTAATTTTGGTATGAGTTTTTGTAATTGAGTAACGATAAGCAAAGGGTTGTGGCTTATTTTGTTAATCACACCCTTTGCTATTTGTCCTTGAGCTATTTTGTTGCGTTAAAAATAACGACGTAGGGTTATTTTACTATAAAATTTTACCTATCTCGGCACTTGGTGTGAAGGTGAATGGTTCTCCGTAGTGATCAACCTCTCCTTTGTTTACCGGATAATCTAGCTGAAAACCGGGAACACGACCATCTCCCTCAACGGGTTTGCCTGCCACGAAATCCAAAATGAGATCTATCAAAATAGGGCTCCGTGGATATCCAATCATCTTAATGGTTCGGTATTCATAGTTGCCTTGTTTGGTTTTGACGACAACCTTCTCATTTTGCGTAAATTTGTTGTCCTTGCTAAATGACAATCGTGATATGATATCCTGTGGTACTGGTACTGTCTGAGAGACATCGGGCTGTACCTGCTGTCCGGAAAAAGATTCCTGGACAGCAAATTCGTCCCCCTCCTCTTTGGACATGCCTCCACCTGGATAAGTTGGCATTGTTGCCAAGCCGGTGATCAGTACCGTAATGGGAAAGAATATATGTTTTTTAGAAAATTTCATGCGTAACTCCTTTTATCATAAAAATAAGCATTGTTTCAATTTGTCAATTTAAATGATAATAAAGAAAAGGCCTTAAAATCAACCTTTTTCGAGATTTCTTCATAATCATCAGAGATAAAAATTGCTCAAAAAGGAGTGTCTTTCTGTTACCACATAAATATCAGGGAAAAGAGCGATCAGCGGTATTGCTACCTGCAGCATTTTAGCCGTATACTAGAGTATCCAGTGCCCTGTCTAAGCTTTTTAAGTAGCTTGATGGGAGATTGTATGGATAACGTCTGTCACTGAAACACTCTATTTCCATAGCGGGAGTTTTATGATTACCATTTCAGTACAAAATAAGCCCATTTTTGATACGCGATCTGACGCGTATGTTTTTTTGGTAGAAGAAAATTTTACCTTCTCCAAAGAGCTTGAACATTTTTCAGAGCATTATTTTCCTCAGTTACGCGCAATGATGCAGGCACGTGAGTTTACTGGCAAAGCTCTTACCACGCTGGTTGTTCCGGTTTCTCTTGAAGATCGAACTGCATATCTCATGTTTGTGGGATTGGGCAAAAAAGACGCCAATCACTATGAACTTGAGCTTTTGCGTCGCGTTGTAGGACAGGCTATTCGTATGGGAGAAGCGAACAAGGTTTCTTCTTTAACGCTGCATATGCCACCAGCAACTTGGTTTGGCAGTACGGTGCAGGAACTTGCCAAGCAGCTTGCGGTGACCATGCACATGGCTAGCTATCATTTTGATCTTTTCTTTACCGATGCCTCCTCAAAGTTGAGCAGGGACATGATGGTTACGCTGCTGGCACCAGAACATGAACATGAGGCTCTAATCACAGGAATTACCCAGGGTGGTTGGATTGCTGAAAGTATCAATGCGGCTCGCACATGGGTTGATATGCCACCATCTATGTTACATCCAGAAGAATTTGCCACATTCGCTCGTGAAATTGCCAAAAAGCACAATCTCAAGATTACCGTGTTTAACGAGCAACAAATAAATGACATGGGCATGGGCGGCTTGGCTGGAGTTTCACGTGGTTCAGATCGCGACGCACAGTTTATTGTGACTGAATATCATACGACAAAAAAAGATGCGCCAACACTAGCATTTGTGGGCAAAGGGATAACCTTTGATTCAGGCGGTTTGAGCATTAAGCCCGCAGCTTACATGGAAGACATGAAAGAAGATATGGCGGGTGCAGCAGCGGTGATTGCAAGCATGGATGCTATCGCAAAACTCAAACCTGAAGTGAATATCATCGCGCTCACGCCAGTTTGTGAAAATTTACCGAGTGGCAAAGCAACCAAGCCGGGTGATATCTTGCGCTTTTATAACGGTAAAACGGCAGAAGTACGCAACACCGATGCTGAAGGTCGACTAATTTTGGCCGATGCACTTGCTTATGCCGTACAGCATTATCAACCAGATTTTATTATTGACTTGGCAACATTGACCGGTGCCTGCGCGCATGCGCTTGGACCATTTTTTACCGGCATGATGTCTAAACATGATGACATGGCTAAAAAAGTCGAACGTGCATCGGAATTGTCCGGTGATCGTGTATGGCGTTTACCATTTCATGATGACTACAAAGTAGCTATAAAATCTGCGGTTGCAGATATCTGCAACATTGGTAATCCTGCATATAAGGCTGGTTCCATTACCGCAGGATTTTTCTTGAGTAATTTTGTAGGCGATACACCATGGGTGCACCTTGACATTGCAGGAACTGCATTTGATGTGCCTGACATGCCGTATTATCGCAAAGGAAGCGCGACCGGAGTTGGTGTGCGGTTGTTGGTTGAATTGGCAATGCATTGGCAAAAATAATTAAAAATGGCTAGTATTTTTAAGGCCGGTTTTTACCGGCCTTTTTTGGCAATCTATTGACTGGTGCGGAGTCGGTTTGATCTATATGTTATATAAAAATTGAGTAATTTGATCGGAGAGTATGAAGCTATTTAAAATATCTATTTCATTTTTCCTTTGTTCTTCATTGTATTGTTATGCGTCTATAAATCCGCAACCAAGTGACGGTATTAGGCAAATAACAGTTCGTATGGGTACCCAGCTGGATATCATCGCGACTCAGATTACGAACATCGAGAATAGTACCGTGAGTACTACTACGGATTTTCAATATACTTGGACAATGATACAGGCGGTACAGGATACGGTAGACGCTCTTGATATTTCTTCTATCACAAATAATTTTCAACAAACATGGACGGCATTACAAGCAGTACAAGATTCAGTAGATGCACTTGATATCTCTAGTATTACCAGTGACTTTCAAGAAACATGGACAGCGTTACAAGCGGTACAAAATACAG